>NZ_JBBCVB010000044.1:0-34308 GCF_037199905.1 Serratia sp. MMO-28 | reverse complement strand
TTGGTGCGTCCGAATGGACTCGAACCATCGACCCCCACCATGTCAAGGTGGTGCTCTAACCAACTGAGCTACGGACGCATCTTTTTCCTGTCTGTCATGGCTGACAGCGGGGACGAATATTAACGAGCTACCCGCGTGCTGGCAAGGGGAAAAACACAATTTTATTTGGTATTTCACGCGATTGCTGAGCTTATGTGCAGTGAGGCGGTTTTTTCTGCAAAGATTGATGATGAACTCGCCGGGCTGCCAATAGCAGACCGGCGAGTGACCTTAACGCCTGGAACGTTGCAGGATCAATGCCGCAGGTTGACGCTGCAGCCAACGCATGCGCAACGCCATCATAATGGCGGCAAAGGTCAGGCCGATGATAAAACCGATCCAGAAACCGCTTGGCCCCATCGCCGGAACAATAAGGTCCGTGAGCGCCAGCAGGTAACCGCTGGGCAGCCCCATGATCCAGTAGGCGACAAAGGTGATATAGAAGATCGAACGGGTATCTTTATAGCCACGCAGGATACCGCTGCCAATCACCTGTACGGAGTCGGAGATCTGGTAAATAGCCGCCAACAGCATCAGATGTGACGCCATGGCGACCACCGCCGGGCTGTCGTTATACAGTAGTGCGATGGGTTCGCGGAAAGCCACTGTAAACAGTGCGGTACAGCACGCCATGGCAATACCCACGCCAATCGCTGAGTAAGCGGCTACCCGTGCGTTTTCCACCGAGCCTTCACCCAAACGGTGCCCGACGCGGATGGTGGCACCAACGCCGAGTGACATCGGCAGAACAAACATCAGTGCGCTGAAGTTCAGGGCAATCTGGTGCCCGGCCACCGAAACGATACCGAGTGGCGAGACCAGCAGTGCCACAACCGCAAACAGCGTCACTTCAAAGAACAGAGCCAGGGCGATCGGCATCCCCAGGCCGGTCAGGCGCTTCAACGCCGACCAGTCCGGGCCGCGTTGCTGGCCTGGCTGCAGCTTGATATCACGCTGTGACGGTGCACGTTTGGCATACCAACGCATCAGCAGGAACATGATCCAGTACACGCTGCCGGTAGCTACGCCGCAGCCGACGCCGCCCAGTTCAGGCATGCCAAATTTGCCGTAAATGAAAATGTAGTTGATAGGAATATTAACCAGCAGGCCGATAAAACCGATCACCATACCGGGCTTGGTTTTTGACAGGCCTTCACATTGGTTACGCACTACCTGGAAGAACAGGTAGCCGGGCGCTCCCCACATAATGGCATGCAGATAACCGACCGCTTTATCTGCCAACTGCGGGTCGATGTTATGCATCATATCGATCACCAATTTACTGTTGTAAATTGCAACGATAATCAACGCTGAAACCGCCGAAGCCAGCCAGAACCCCTGGCGCACCTGATGAGCGATCCGATCACGGCGGCCAGCGCCGTTCAGTTGAGCGATCACCGGCGTCAGGGCCAGCAGCAGGCCATGGCCGAACAGAATGGCTGGCAGCCAGATGGAGGTACCTAC
Source organism: Serratia sp. MMO-28 (assembly GCF_037199905.1). Lineage (NCBI taxonomy): Bacteria > Pseudomonadati > Pseudomonadota > Gammaproteobacteria > Enterobacterales > Yersiniaceae > Serratia > Serratia sp. MMO-28. Next base: position 32,805 of record NZ_JBBCVB010000044.1, on the reverse strand, counting down.
GGCCACGGCGGCCATATCGGTGGCACTGTAGGCACCTGCCATAATGGTATCGACCACGCCCATGGCGGTTTGCGATATTTGCGCGATGATTACCGGGATCGCCAGGGCCAATAAACTACGCGCTTCAATGAAGTACTTCTGCACGCATACACCTTTTTATTATTTATCGATGGAGGGAGTTGCCGTCTGCGGGCAACAATTAAAAATAGCGGAATTTTGTCGAAAAGATTGTACCTGCTCGGGGCTCTTAAGCAAATATTGTGACGAAATAGTTATAAAATGTTCAAGTGCAGTTTTTTTGCCGCGGCGAGTTTGGTTTTCTGCGCCAACTGGGGCAAACTGCCTGTAGCGCTTTGAACACATTCAGAAGAAGAGGCCTACATGTTTACCGGTATCGTACAAGGCACCGCTCTGTTGGTTGCCGTTGATGAAAAACCCAATTTTCGCACCCATGTTGTTGATATGCCCAGTGACCTGCTGCCGGGGCTGGAACTGGGTGCATCGGTTGCCCATAACGGCTGTTGCCTGACGGTGACCGCCATTGAAGGCAACCGGGTCAGTTTTGATCTGATCAAAGAAACCCTGCGATTGACCAATCTTGGTGAATTGAAACCGGGGGATGTGGTCAATATCGAAAGAGCGGCCAAGTTTAATGATGAAATTGGCGGGCACCTGATGTCCGGCCATATTATTTGCACCGCTGAAGTTGCCAAGATCTATACCTCAGAAAATAACCGCCAGATCTGGTTGCGTATGCCGAGTGCGGATCTGATGAAATATGTGCTGCACAAAGGGTTCATTGGTATTGATGGTATTAGTCTCACCATTGGTGAAGTGATCAATAATCGCTTCTGTGTGCATCTGATCCCGGAAACGCTGGAGCGCACCACGCTGGGCAAACGGCGTTTGGGGGATAAAGTGAATATCGAGATTGACCCGCAAACTCAGGCGGTGGTGGATACGGTTGAGCGCGTGCTGGCCAGCCGCGAAGCGGCAATTGCAGCGGCAGAGGCATTGGTACCAAAGGCCTGAGTGATTACCTTGGCTAAACAGAACCCCGGTGTGCCGGGGTTCTTCGTCTTTGAGCCCGTGCGCTGTTATCAACGTGGAACACGCAACCCGCCTTCAACACCTTTCGGGCTGAATACCACCTGCCACAGTTGGATGTCACGGGCGCGAAATGCACCGGCGCAGGCGTTCAGATAATAGCTGAACATGCGTTCAAAGCGTTCGGAATAGCGCAATGCCAACTGCGGCCACGCCTGTTGAAAACGTTCATACCAAGCCATCAGGGTGCGATCGTAATCTGCGCCGATATTATGCCAATCCTCCATGACAAAGCGCCCTTCACTGGCTTGGGCGATATGCTTGACCGAGGGCAGGCAGCCATTCGGAAAGATATATTTGTTGATCCACGGATCAACATGCATATCTGTCTGATTCGAACCGATGGTGTGCAGCAGGAAGATCCCATCAGGTTTTAAATTACGCTCAACCACTTTGAAATAGGTGCGGTAATTTTTCGGGCCGACGTGCTCGAACATTCCGACAGAAACAATGCGGTCAAACTGCTGGTGAAGGTCCCGATAATCTTTCAGTAAGATTTCCACATCCAGACCGGCACAGCGATCTTGCGCCAGTTTTTGTTGTTCTGCGGAAATGGTCACGCCCACCACGGAAACGCCATAGTGTTTGGCGGCATAAGCAGAAAGCCCACCCCAGCCACAGCCGATATCCAACAGGCGCATGCCGGGTTGCAGGTGCAGTTTCTCGCAGATCATACGCAGTTTGGCCTGCTGCGCCTCTTCCAGCGTGGTGGCTTCTTTCCAGTAACCGCAGGAATATTGCATATAAGGGTCGAGCATCAACGTAAACAGATCGTTGCCCAGATCGTAATGTTCTTTGCCGACAATCCAGGCACGTTTTTTGGATTGCAGATTGCCCAGGCGGGCGGCCGCAATGCGCAGCGTATCTTTCAGGTGGCGGGGCAGTTTCTTCTCAAGACCGGCAGAGATAACGCGATGAAAAAAGATGTCCAGCCGTTCACATTCCCACCAGCCATCCATATAACTCTCGCCCAACCCCAGCGAACCTTGCTGCATAACGCGTTTAAAGAAATTGGGGTTCTTAACCCGAATATCGAAAGGACGTGAACCGTTGATCTCAATACCGGCCATGCTGAGCATTTCATGCACGATACGGTACCATTGGTTATCCTGAATGCTCAGATCTTCTATACACGATGAACTCATAGCTTCTCCATCATCTTCTTCTGACTTATGGCCCATAAGAAAATAGCGTAGACAATTTCTGCTGAGGCATACATTTACCTACGATGAAATTTCGCCGTGGTGTCGGATATCCGATTATGATCAGAGGAAATCTAAGAGGCCCTCAGCGTAATAAAGCCTGAGAAAATGGCCGCTTAAATAAAGTGTGACGCTATTCGCGTACACAACAGCTATTGCAATACACGTTCTATAAAGATGTTATTTTAAAAGGTTGTTTCGAGTATAGGCTTGCCGAGGCGCACACTCAACAGTAAATCGCACTCGGCCAAAATTTTCATTAAGTGACTATTTATCAAGATCATTATGACATGGAGTCAGCATGTACCACCGGGGTTGTCTGCCCATCAATCTCTCCCTTCCCGCGTTGAATCATGTACCCCAAGGCGGCCAGAACAACGGTTGCGACCATTACGGTCACGGTCGCCAGCAGCGGCTGAGTGATAAATGCCGAAACCAACATGCTGGCGATAAAACAGAGCCCCAGTTGCAACGTATTCTGCAATGCCGCGGCTTTACCGCTGTTATTTGGGAAGGGCATCAAGGCATTTGCCACCAGAATCGGGTAACTGGCACCGTTGACCAAGGCCATCAGGCAGAACGGGATAAGCAGGCTGGTTAATGTCGGTTGACTCAGCGTAGCGACCAGATACAACGCCACCATACTTATGCCATAAGCTATCAGCAGCCACGGCAACAGCGTTTTGCCAGAAATGCGGTTTAAGGCAGTGCGGCAACCGTAACCCCCCAATAAAAAGGCCAGCGTCTGCGGAACATAGCTCAGGCCGATATCGTTCGGGCTGTATCCCATATTGCCGAGAATAAAGGGTGAACCGGTCAACCAGGCAAAGAAACTGGCAGAACAGGCAGCAAAGATCATCACGTTGCCGCTGAAAACCGGCGACTTCAGGATTTGCAGGAAGCTGAGGGTGGGTTTTTTATCGGCAGAAGGCACGATTCTGGCCGTTTCTTTCAGTAGCAGGGTGGGAACGAACAATAAAGCGGCAATACCCAGCAGCACGGTAAAAATGGCCCGCCAGCCCAGATGATTCAGCAGCCAGGCACCCACCAGTGGCGCTAACGCCGGAGAAAGGGCAACCAGCGGCATGATGGTGGCGAAAATGCGGTTCACTTTACCATCGCGATAGCGATCCACCACGATAGCCTGCCAGGTCACGGCAGCGGAACAAACGCCAATCGCCTGGATGAAGCGTAATGACCACAGTTGCAGGGCATTTTGCACCCACAACATCCCCAGGCAGCCGAGCGCAAACAGCCCCAGGCCAAGCAGCAGAACCGGTTTGCGGCCCAGATGGTCAGAGAGTGGTCCCCACACCAGTTGAGCAAAGGCGAAACCCGCCAGAAAGATACTCAGGCTGGCGCTGATGGCTCCGGCAGAGATTTGCAAATCCTGTTGCATGGCGCTGAAAGCGGGCAGATACATATCGGTTGCCAGATAGCCCAGCATACTCAGGCCCGCGAGATAAAACATAAATCCAAAATTTTGCATGGTATTTCTCATTAACATTTTCTTATTGCAGGTTTTTTAGCGGCGGCAAGTGTATCCGGCTGGATCTCTGCTTGTGAAACGGTAATATTTGCTAGGTGCTGTTAAAAAAATTGAAGGCAAAAGAAGATGTGGTCTGAATATTCTCTCGATGTGGTTGACGCGGTAGCGCGCACCGGCAGTTTCAGCGCGGCGGCACAGGAACTGCATCGTGTGCCGTCAGCCGTGAGTTACACCGTACGGCAACTGGAACAATGGTTGGCCGTATCGCTGTTTGAACGCCGCCACCGTGATGTGGAACTGACGCCTGCCGGTGTGCTGTTTGTCAAAGAGGCGCGCACTGTTATCAAAAAAATGCTTGATACTCGCCGTCAATGCCAGCAGGTAGCCAATGGCTGGCGCGGGCAGTTAAGAATCGCGGTGGATATTATTGTCAAGCCGCAGCGCAGCCGCCAACTGGTGCTGGATTTTTATCGTCACTTTCCCGATGTGGAACTGATGGTGCAGCCGGAAGTGTTTAACGGCGTGTGGGATGCGCTGGTGGATGGCCGAGCTGAGATGGCGATCGGTGCCACGCGTGCCGTGCCGGTGGGCGGGGGATTTGCCTTTCGCGACATGGGTTTTATGAACTGGCTGTGCGTGGTGAGTGCCACACATCCCTTGGCCTCCCTGACCGGCCTGCTGCGTAACGAGCAATTGCGGCCCTATCCCTCTTTGTTGCTTGAGGATACTTCGCGCAACTTACCGAAACGCGTGACCTGGTCTTTGGATAATCAGCGGCGGCTGACCGTGCCCGATTGGGTTTCTGCTGTCGACTGCTTACGCAGTGGGCTGTGTGTTGGCATGGTGCCCGCGCATCGCGTGCTGCCGTTAGTGCAAAGCGGCGAACTGGTAGCCTTGCAACTGTATGAACCGTTCCCCGCCAGCGCCTGTTGCCTGACCTGGCAGCAGAATGCGCAGTCACCGGCGATGGCCTGGCTGCTGGAGTATCTCGGGGACAGTGAAACGCTCAACCAGGAGTGGCTGAGCGAAGAAGTGCCGGGCAGCGTCGAGGTGCCCGGCACAGGCGCTTAACGGCGGTAGTCGATGAACGGGCCGTCGGCCACGGAGCGGCGCTCGATCAGTTTGGGATGCACTTCAATCACCTGGGATTCTTCACGCTTGCTGATAATGCGATCCAGCAACATGGTGAAAGCCATCTCCCCCAGGTGCTCTTTCGGCTGATGGATGGTGGTCAGGGCCGGGGTGAAATAGCGCGCATTACGCACGTTGTCATAACCGATCACCGAAATATCCTGCGGGACGCGCAGCCCCAGCTCGTCGGCGGCACAGATAGCGCCCATCGCCATAATATCGCCGCCGCAGAATACCGCCGTAGGTCGGTGCTTTTGTGACAGGATCTGGTGCATGGCCTTATAGCCTGAATCGGGCTCAAAATCCCCTTGGACGATCCACTCTTCACGCACGTCTACATTGGCTTCCTTCAGGGCTTTGAGGAAGCCCTGATGGCGGCCGCCGCCGGTGTTGCGCGACAATTGGCCTGGAATCGCACCGATATCGCGGTGGCCGCGTTCCAGCAGATAGCGGCCAGCCAGATAGCCGCCTTCAAAGGCGTTATCAATAATGGTGTCGGTGAAATCCCCGCGTGCGGCGCCCCAGTCCATCACCACCATCGGGATATGGCGATAATCCTCCAACATGCCCAGTAACTGGTCCGGGTATTCGGAGCACATGATCAGCAAGCCATCGACGCGTTTTTGCGCCAGCATCGCCAGATAAGCGCGCTGTTTATCGAGGTTATTGTGCGAGTTACAGAGGATCAGGGTATAGCCTTTGCTATAGCAACTGTTTTCCACCGCCTCGATCACCTCAGCAAAATAGGGGGCTTCGCTTGAGGTGGCAAGCAAACCGATCGACTTGGTGTGATTAACCTTAAGGCTGCGCGCAACGGCACTGGGTGAATAGTGCAGTTCCTTGATCGCCGCCCTCACGGCTTCTTTGGTTTCTTCGGCGACGAAACGCGTTTTATTGATGACGTGCGAAACGGTGGTGGTGGAAACGCCAGCGCGCTTGGCGACATCTTTAATCGTTGCCATGTAAAGAATGACTCCTGAACCCACATGTTACAGCATGTAAGTATGATGTTAATCGTTTGCCTGCGTATACCTATCGTCTCACTGGATATAACCTCTCCAGGGAAGCGGAAGCTGAGTTTTTAGGGCTGAGATCGTAAGCCGTTTGAACAGGAGGGGCATTTTGCCGGTACGCAGTTGTGAACTGCGGATTTTGTCCCATATTGGCGCAAAGTGGAAGATCTATTCAGCATTATAACTTGGGAAATGATAACAAGATTTTAGTCACGAACTGTGTGAAAATGATTTGACGCATTAATCGTGTGGATTTTATGCTTAGCACAGCCAATCTGATAGGGAGTCGTTATGGATACCGATTTGAAGATGTCGTTGATCACCACCGTTTGTGCATTGGCAATGATTATTGTTTTTGGTTTTATCGCAGCATTGAACTAACTTCATAGCAAAAATAATAAAGGCGCAGCATGCTGCGCCTTGTTATCACATCACATCCCGGCCGTTACGCCAGATTCTTTGCCACGAATGCCCAGTTGACCAATGCCCAGAAGTTTTCCAGGTATTTTGGACGCGCATTGCGGTAGTCGATGTAGTAGGCATGTTCCCACACGTCAACGGTCAGCAGCGGTTTGTCTTCACCGGTCAGCGGGGTAGCCGCATTTGAGGTGTTGACGATCGCCAGCGTTCCATCCGCTTTTTTCACCAGCCAGGTCCAACCTGCGCCGAAGTTTTTCACGGCGGCATCGGTGAATTGCTCTTTAAACGCGGCAAAAGAACCGAAGGATTTGGCGATCGCATCAGCAACGGCACCCGTTGGTTCATTGCCACCCTGTGGTGACAGGCAATGCCAATAGAAGGTGTGGTTCCACACCTGCGCTGCGTTGTTGAACACACCGCCGGTAGAGGTCTTGATGATCTCTTCCAGGGTTTTGCCTTCGAACTCGCTGCCTTTCACCAGGTTGTTCAGGTTAACCACGTAGGTGTTATGGTGTTTGCCATAGTGGTATTCCAGGGTTTCTGCAGAAATGTGCGGTTCGAGAGCGTTCTTCTCATACGGTAATGCAGGTAATTCAAACGACATTGCTTTCTCCTTTTTATATACAGCACTATTGTTCCGCTACCCTCCAACCCGATGGCTGACGGAGGAAAACAGAAGGGTTGTGTGTTTTTTATGGACAATAATCTTAGCAACTTTCCGGGTGAAAAAAAGGTTTAAAGCATGTTAAGCGGCTGATTGATTAAAGCATCGGCAGGAAAGGGCGGCTGGCTGAGGGTTCAGCCGCCCTCGTCACCCTTCAAGCCACAACTTGACGTTGCTCGGGTGGGATAAATCAACGGATAGTTTTTGGTGTCACAACCCGGCGAGCACCAATGTAGTGGTTTTGCCAGTAGTCGTTATCCAACTGGCTGACGCGGATTTCTTCGCCGGTGCGCGGGGACTGGATAAACTTGCCGTTACCGAGATACACGCCAACGTGATCGGCAGTGCCGCGGTTGTTGATGCGGAAGAACACCAGATCGCCGGTCTCCAACTCGCTCTTTTTGATCGGCGCGGCATCACGCAGGTGATACATTTCATTGGCGGTACGCGGCATTTTGATTTTCACCACGTCTTTATAGGCGTAATAAATCAGGCCGCTGCAGTCAAACCCGGTATGTGGCGAAGAACCGCCCCATTGGTAAGGTTTGCCCATCTGGCTCATCAGTTTGGCCATGGCGGTCTGCTTGGCATGCTGATAGCGTTTTTTGTGTGCAGGGCTGAGTTTCAGTGGTTTTTCATGCTTCGCCAGCTTTGCGGTGGCCATCTCCGGCTCGCGATGGCGGCCATAGCCTTTCTTATAACCCTTTTTCGGTGGGGTCACTTTGATGCTGGCCGTGTGGGTAGATTTACTCTTTGATTTGACCTGAGTGGTTTTCTTATCGGCCTGCGTTTTTACTTTTGCTGTTTTCTGTGGGGCAACGTTTTTCGCTTTCTTGCTGGCTTTATCCGCTTTCTTTTTCTTGCGATCGTCCGGCCGGGCTTCATTAACGTGGCCTTTACGCTGCTCGGCGGAAATATGTGCCTTTGGCGCAGCGTGCGCCAGATTGAAGAAGAGCTGTGAGAACAACAGCGCAAAAAGCGTAATAATTAAACGCATGTCGACGTTACCAACCTTGGCCTCAAAACAGAAATCTAATGGGTTACAGTATTCCCCAAATTCGCCATATAAAACAGTGGAGAACTCATAAATAGTCACCCATATTGTGAGAAAACGTTAATGGCATTTTTTCTGATGTAATATCAAACAGTTGATGTATAAAAAAACATCGGAAATCAGGGCGTGATTTATTATTCATCACCCGTCAATGGCGAAAATATAATAGTGAAATAGTCGGATTAAAAATGTTATTCTGTGAGTATGTTTTAACCGGAATGGTGCGGTTTTCAGAGCTCGTCCGGTAACCGGAAATGTCCCTGCAAAAGATGGCGTTTTCTTGATACTGTTCCAGCCGCTACAATAGCTGATGCGATGTTGTAGCCAAGATGTGGCTTGAGGAAGCAATAATGACGACGATTGAAAAAATTCAGCAGCAGATTTCGACCAACCCGATCCTGCTGTACATGAAAGGCTCACCGAAATTGCCAAGCTGCGGTTTCTCTGCGCAGGCGGTCCAGGCACTTTCAGCCTGTGGTGAGCGTTTTGCCTATGTTGATATTCTGCAAAACCCGGATATTCGTGCCGAACTGCCAAAATACGCCAATTGGCCAACCTTCCCGCAGCTGTGGGTTGACGGTGAACTGGTGGGCGGTTGCGATATCATTATCGAGATGTATCAGCGCGGCGAACTACAACCGTTGATCAAAGAGACGGCTGAGAAATACAAGCAGCAAGAAGACCAGCAGCAGCCTTAAAGGCGAAAGGGTTGATGAATAAAGTCGGGCGGCTCCTGTTGCAGGTGCCGCCCGAATTGTTTATGGCGTTTACTCAGCGTGATCGCTACCGATCGGCCAGCCGCCGAGGCGTTTCCACCGGTTAACCAGTTCACAGAACAGCAGGGCCGTTTGCTCGGTATCGTACAGCGCGGAATGTGCCTGGCTGCTGTCAAACGGCATCCCGGCGGCGATACAGGCCTTGGCCAACACGGTCTGGCCCAGTACCAGCCCGCTTAACGCGGCGGTATCGAAGGTGGCAAACGGATGAAAGGGATTGCGTTTCAGGCTGGCACGTTCAGCGGCGGCCATCAGGAAGCTGTGATCAAAGTTGGCATTGTGCGCCACGATAATCGCGCGGTTACACCCCTGATCTTTGATGCCCTTACGCACGGCCTTGAAAATGGCGTGCAGCGCATCATATTCGCTCACCGCACCGCGCAGCGGGTTATGCGGATCGATACCGTTGAAAGCCAGCGCTGCCGGTTGCAGATTCGCCCCTTCAAAAGGTTCAACGTGGAAATGCAGGGTTTCATCCTGTTGTAACCAGCCGTTTTCATCCATTTTTAACGTGACGGCGGCAATTTCCAGCAGGGCATCGGTCTGGGCATTAAAACCAGCGGTTTCTACATCAATAACAACGGGATAAAACCCACGAAAACGGCCACTCAGGGCGTTAAGATCACTTTTTTCGGCCATCAGTTTCTTATCTTCATCGAATGCAGCGCGCATTATGACAAATTTATTGCCTTGATGCAGCGGAGATAAAAGAAGGGCGCACAATTGCGCCCTGGGAAACATCAGTTGCCGAGGCCTTGGCCGGCATGTTTGTTTTCGATCAGCTCAATTTTGTAACCATCGGGATCTTCAACGAAAGCGATAATCGAGGTGCCGCCTTTGACCGGGCCCGCTTCGCGGGTCACGTTACCGCCGGCCTTGCGGATGTTGTCGCAGGTGGCTGCTACATTATCAACGCCCAGCGCCAGGTGGCCGAAGGCAGAACCCATCTCGTAACTGTCGATGCCCCAGTTGTAGGTGAGTTCAATTACGGAACCTTCGCTTTCATCACTATAGCCAACAAACGCCAGCGAATATTTGTACTCGGTGTTCTCGCTGGTGCGCAGCAGGCGCATGCCTAATACCTTGGTATAGAAATCGATGGAGCGTTGCAGGTCACCGACACGGATCATGGTATGGAGTAGGCGCATAATTTCCTCTGATTGGCAGTGCCGCAGTGGGCGGCAGGTAGATTGAAGCAGGGATTAGTATAGCCTTGTCATATAAGGCAATTCAATGAAAGTGGTGCAGGATAAATTTGTGTGACATTGTCACTAATGATACCCGCCGACGCGCGGCCGGCTGGGTATCAGATAAGCGTCACTTACAGGGTTGGATAGTCGGTATAACCAGCCGCACCGCCGCCGTAGAAGGTGTCGGCATGAGGCTCATTCAACGGTGCTTTCTGCTGGAAGCGTTCTACCAGATCCGGGTTGGCAATGTAGCTGCGGCCAAAGGCGACGGCATCAATAAAGCCTTTTTCGATCAGTTCTTCCGCTTTTTCGGCAGTATAAGCGCCGGCTCCGACAATCACCCCTGTGAAACGGGCGCGAACGGCATCACGGAACGCGGCGGAATAAGGTTTACCGCCGGCCCAGTCGGGTTCGGAGATGTGCAGATAGGCAATGCCACGTTTATGCAACTCTTCGATCAGATACAGCGCCGCTTCCTCTTGATCTTCACCGTTATCCAGGCCATTGAACGGGCCAAGCGGTGAAATCCGGATGCCAACGCGATCGGCACCGATTTCGGCGATGCTGGCATCGACCGCTTCCAACGTCAGGCGAGTACGGTTTTCAATGTTGCCACCATACTGGTCGGTACGCTGGTTGGAGGCCGGGGACATGAACTGGTGCAGCAGGTAACCGTGCGCCGCGTGCAGTTCAATGTAATCAAAACCCGCCTCACGTGAGTTAGCGGCAGCCTGGCGGAAATCGTTGACGATCCCGGCGATCTCGGCTGTTTCCAAGGCGCGCGGGGTGGAGGTGGGCACACGTACCCAGGCACCGGTTTCATCACGTATCGTGGTGCGGCTCTCGGCGGCGATTGCAGAAGGGGCGACCGGTGCCTGCTGGCCCGGCTGCAGGCTGCTGTGAGAAATGCGGCCAACGTGCCAAAGCTGTACGGCGATATGCCCTTGTTTCTCATGAACGGCCTGGGTGATTTTTTTCCATGCGGCAATCTGCTCTGGAGTATGCAACCCTGGTGCACCGGCATAACCCTTCGCCTGGAAAGAAATCTGTGTCGCTTCGGTAATGATCAGGCCAGCACTGGCGCGCTGTGCGTAGTATTCCGCCATTAATGGCGTTGGAATATCGCCTGGCTCAATGCTGCGTAAACGAGTCAGCGGGGCCATGAATACACGATTGGGCAGTGTTGTAGCGCCAACTTTCAGGGGAGAGAACAACTTTTCAATCTTCATAATGCATCCTATTTAATAGACCGGTCGACTAGTTGGTATTAAAGCCTGTATCGCAATGGTACTTTCACAATCAATCAAGGGATTAGCGTTGTGCAGGGCGCAACAGTAATTCGATCGTTTCCAGCGCGCTGGTCAGCGGGGCAACCGAGCGGCGGATTTTGGCACGCAGCGAAGCCCCCAGCCACAATGAGTAGAGCGTTTCTGCCGTTACCGACGGGCTCATGTCGATGATCAGCGAACCTTCGCGCACACCTCGCTCAAGAGCGTCTTGCAGATGACCGACGACGCGCGCGGTGCCGGTTTCCAGCGCATGGCGCATCGGTTCTGACAGATCGCTGACTTCGGCAGAAAGCTTCACGGCCAAACAGGCGTTATGGCATTCGCTAAGGCAGTGATGGCTGATGGCCTGCGCGTAATAACTTAATAGCTGATGGCGCGCATCGCGTTTTACATCGCCAAACAACGCCTGCATTTCAGCATCATAGTGCTCAAAATAGCGCTGCAGCATCGCCTCGCCAAAGGCTTCTTTCGAACGAAAATAGTGGTAAAACGAACCCTTAGGCACGCCCGCCGTTGCCAGCAATTCGCTCAGGCCCATACCGGCAAAGCCAAGGCGCAGGCTGAGATTTTCGCCGGTAGCGAGCAGATGTTCACGTGTATCCACGTTGCAATGCACAGGTTTCGTCATAATGGTATTGATCGTAATAGACCAATCGGTCTAGGTCAAGAAAAATAAAAAGCCGGCAAAAAGTACCGGCTTGAGAACGCTGCTATTGTGCCTTAGCGGCCTGTAAAAGTTAAGCCTTGCCTCAGGCCTGACTGCGGCAGTGCTGCAGGAGGTCCTGATGAGGCTGATACTCATGCGTCTGCACGTTGAGCATGCCCAGCAGGGTGTGGAACAGGTTATCCTGCGAAACCTTATCGTTTTCAGCCAGCCGGTTCAGGCATTGGCGATCGATCGCAAAATTGCGTTCATACTCTGCCGACATCCACATCAGGAAAGGCACATGAGTTTGCTGAGAAGGCGCGAACACATAAGGCGTGCCGTGCAGGTAGATGCCGTTTTCCCCCAGCGATTCGCCATGATCGGAAAGGTAAACCAGCGCGGTATTGAATTGGTCACCGTGCTGCTGCAACAGTTTGATGGTGTTATCCAGCATGGCATCGGTGTACAGCAGCGAGTTGTCGTAGGTGTTTACCAACTGCTGGTGCGTACAATCCTGGATCTGGTTGCTGTCGCAGGTCGGCGTGAATTGGCGGAATTCAGGCGTGCTGCGGCGATAATAAGCAGGCCCGTGGCTACCCATCTGATGCAGCACGATCACGCCATTGCCCTTCAGGCTATTGATGTAGTCATCCAGTTTGTGCAGCAGCACATTGTCCATGCAGACATCGCCCTCACAATACTGCGGTAACTGCAGTTTGGTCATGTCGATATGCGGGATACGATCGCAGGCGCCTTTACAGCCGCCGTCATTGTCACGCCACAGTACGTTTACCCCTGCATGGGCCAGAACATCCATCACGCCTTCCTGATGGGCGGCTAACGTGGCGTCGTAATCGCTGCGTGGCATGTTGGAGAACATGCAAGGGACGGAGATTGCCGTTTCGGTACCGCAAGAACTGGCGTTTTTGAAATACACCACGTTGTCCTGCAGCAGGCGCGGATTGGTTGCGCGTGGGTAGCCGCCAAGCGAGAAATTTTCCGCCCGTGCAGTTTCGCCCACCACCAGGACAACCAACGTCTTTTTTTCCTGACCACGAATGAGTGGGCCCAACTGGGCATCTTCACCAATCTTGACCAAAGATAAATTGCGGCTGAAATAGCGGTGCTCGGCAAATTTAACCGTGCCAGCCACAAAGTTGGACGGCGTGAGCATTTTCACCACGCTCTTGTTGTTGCGGATCAGCGAGGCATAGTCTTTGTAAAACAAAGCGGCAATTAACAGGATCACGACGGCGGAAAGCATGGCGTTCGCCGCGCGTAAGCCCAGCATGTACCACCAAGGGCGGGTTTTGTGGATTTGCACCAAACCTACCACAAACGAAGGAATAATCCCCAGTAGCAGCAGCCACAACCCCATACGTGGCGTCAGCAGGGCGCTCGCTTCCTGCGAGTTAGTCTCAAAGGCGTTCTGCATCATGTTGCCGTCGATCACGGTGCCGTAGCTGAACATAAAGTAATTGCTGGCAGCGCTGCCGATCAGCAGAAAGATGATCAGGGGTTTGCGCAGGAAAGGGACGGTCAGTACGCTAAAAATAATATTTAGCGCACAGAAAATCACCACGGGCATGGTGGCGGCAAAAATAACGCTATGGATGTTATCGAAGGTGATGTATGACCAAGCGGTAAACAGAAAGAGCGCGTTGTGGAATAAGGTAAAAAATAATGCGCTGGAAAGAATAAATCCCAGGCTGTTGCACTGTAATAAGCGACGTAACTGCATGGCCAAATCTGAATCCTGCCAGGGTGTAATGCGCTGAAATCTACCAAATGAAACTTAAGATAACCTTAGAGATTCAGCGCGCTAGGGGGCAGCCCTAGTTGATGCGCGCCTTTACGCGCATGGGGTTGGGGATTTCCGGCCAACCGCTGTATGAAATCAGTGATGAACTGCGCCGAGGGGAGTTCATCGCTCTGCTGCCCGAATGGCGGCCAGCAACATTCCGCCTGCATGCATTGACGCTGGAACGGGTGCTGCCGGAGAAAACCCGCCAGGCGCTGCATTATCTGCGCGACTATTTTCGCCGCCATGGCGAAAAGCCACTTGCCATCGCTGCTGATGGCAGCTTCAATTAACATAAGGTTGTGTGGAACACAGCCGGAACGCAGGAGGTCGTGTGGCGCAGCAACTTGAGTTTTTTGACATACCCAGCCCGTGCCGCGGTATTTGCCAAGCCGATGAGCGCGGTTTCTGCCGTGGTTGCCTACGCAGCCGCGAGGAGCGCTTTGGCTGGATGCAAATGAACGACGCACAGAAACGCGAGGTGTTGCGCTTATGCCGGCAGCGTTATCTGCGTATGCAGCGCGTCAGTAAACCCGCTGATGAAACCCCGCCGGAACAACCTTCACTTTTTTAATTATTTCCCGATCTGACACAGCTTAAAGCCGTTTTGTGGCTTCCTACCTTATGGGCGCTTGTGTATGCTGACGCAAATTAATTTCATGAGGTTTTAAACATGGTGAATCGGATTAAGCTTGCGCCGCAGGGGCCTGAATTTTCCCAAATGATTTGTGGATACTGGCGATTAATGGAGTGGGGGATGTCGCCCCAGCAACTGCTGACGTTCATTGAACAGCACCTTGAATTGGGTGTGACGACGGCCGATCACGCTGATATTTACGGTGGCTATGCCTGTGAGCAGGCGTTTGGTGAGGCGATCAGGCTGAAACCTTCGGTGCGCCAAGGGATGGAGCTGGTGTCGAAATGCGGGATTGCGACCACTGCCAAGCCGGGTAACCCGATAGGCCATTACATTACCGATCGCGATCACATCGTACAGAGTGCCGAACAGTCGTTAACCCACCTGCATACCGACTATCTGGATTTGCTGCTGATCCATCGGCCCGATCCGTTGATGGATGCCGACGAAGTGGCCGAAGCCTTTGTCGCGCTGCATAAAAGTGGCAAGGTACGCCATTTCGGTGTTTCCAACTTCACTCCGGCTCAGTTTACGTTACTGCAGTCGCGCCTGCCGTTCTCACTGGTGACCAATCAGGTGGAAATTTCGCCGATTCATCAACCCACGATCCTGGATGGCACCTTGGATCAATGCCAGCAACTGCGCGTTAAGCCGATGGCCTGGTCCTGCCTGGGCGGTGGCCGACTGTTCAGCGATGCGGAATTCCAGCCGTTGCGCGACGAACTTCAGGCTGTGGCGCAGGAAATTGGCGCGGAGACCATTGAACAGGTGGTTTATGCCTGGGTGATGCGCCTGCCGTCTATGCCATTGCCGATTATCGGTTCTGGTAAGATTGAACGCGTACGCTCAGCAATTCAGGCATGCGAGTTGGAAATGAATCGCCAGCAGTGGTTCCGTATCCGCAAAGCGGCATTGGGTTACGACGTACCTTAAGCTTTGCTCGTGGCCGGGCAATGTAGTATTGCCCGGTTAATATTCTGGTGAGATGTTACGAAAATAAAATCCCCTGCTGATTACGCCATAGTTAATAAGCCCTATCTATTCTGGTTAGAATTAACTCCGGTTGATTTTCCTATTTTCTCATAGACTTTAATACGTGTTTTTATCAATCAATTATTATTTTGATGAATATATAATTCATTGAAAGTAATAAATAATTAACTGAGGGTTTAATTATAAATCCGTATGATTAATTAAATTTAAAGCAAATTGATTAATTCCCTAGACCCTCTATACTGAGTACTCTGTTACAACTATCGCATGGAGGTTGATTGATGAAACGTTTTTGGTGTGCAGCATTAGGGCTGGTGGCCTGCGGCGTTGCTCAGGCCGCTACGGTTGATGTTGAAATGAATCTGGTGACTGCGCAGGGAATTGGGCAGGACATTGGTAAAATCACTATCAGCGAAACACCTTACGGCCTGCTATTTACCCCGAAGCTTAAGGCACTGCCTGGTGGCGTGCATGGTTTTCACGTGCATGAAAAGGGCAGTTGTGAACCGGGGATGAAGGACGGTAAAGCGGTTGCTGCGCTGGCGGCGGGTGGGCATTTTGATCCGCAGAAAACTGGCAAGCACCTTGGGCCTTACGCCGATGGGCATCTGGGCGATTTGCCCGCCATCTACGTAATGAATGACGGCATGTCTAACGATCCGGTTCTGGCTCCGCGGTTGAAGAAAATCAGTGAAATCGAAGGCAAAGCCCTGATGGTTCACGCCGGGGGCGATAACCATTCCGACCATCCGAAGCCGTTGGGTGGTGGGGGCGAACGCTTTGCCTGTGGTGTCATCAAGTAAATATATCCGCCCGCGTTAAGATGTCGCGGGCGTCATTGCTGCCGCCTCTGGCGGTGAAATCGCCTGTTTTAGCTGCTGCAACGAGCAATATAACCGCCAAATCAATCCGGCCAAATCGCGAGCGGCCTGTTCAGGATGCTGTGCCAACACGTGACTCATGCGCTGCAACTCTTGTAGCGTCGCGTCCAGCGAACTGTGTTGGACCCCTTTCTCCGTCATAATGCCCTTCAGACAATGAATACAGACATCACGCACGGCGGAAAGCGGATCCGAGCGGGTTTGCCATTCACGCAATTGCCAGACGATGTGGCTACAGTTCAGGAGCACCACGCCCCAGCGGAGCAGCCAGGTGCGGGCTTCTTGATCCTGGCTTTGATTCAACTGACTGATACGGTGATAAATACGAGACTCAAACTGACTCTCGTTCTGCTGGGGTTTTCTGCTTAACTGATCGATAAAATCACGGCGTAATGCGCGAATAATTCGGCGGCTTTTGCGCTTGTCTGAACTGGGGCGCAGGAGCTGGAAGGCTAACCCAGCCAATAACACCCCGACAATTTTGCTGATGCTGTCGTTTATAAACGACTGATAATCATAGCTGGGGGGATTCGTGACGGCGAGAAACGATCCCATAAACACGATCAACTGTCCCCACAGCGGTGCGTAAGGGGGATGCTGCAGTTTCATCATCTGCATCGTCACCAGAACTGGGAACAGAAAGGCGCAGAATAACCAGAAATCATCGATCTGAATCATCAGGCCGAACTTGATCAAAAAGCAGAAAACGGAAAGCAAGGAAACGGCTTTCAGCAAATTGGCGACGGACTTGGTCGGTGAAGGCGTGGAGGAGTAGAGCACGCAACTGATAGCGGTCATGGTCAGCGCCGAACTGCCCGAGTCCCATTGGGTGCCGATCCAGAAAGCGCAACCAATCAGAATACACAAAAAGGTGCGCAAGCCGTTGTAGGCGGCTTCATAGCTGTCGGTATGGCGAGCCAGCGCGGTGACGCGCGGTGGTTTGATCTCGCTGGCCGGGGTGGCATTCTCCAGCCGTTGTAACCAGCGGCTGCAACGCAGATAAAGCCAGCAGAAATGCCGTAAACGCAGGAAAAAAGCGCGATGGCGGTAATCGGCAGGATCATGTGGTGCGATAAGCTGCAGGATATGCGCCAGGCGGTATTTATCGGTGTCGGGGTTACGTAACTCTTTCAACAGTTGATCCAACACCGCTGCCAGGTTGGCCGGTTGGTCCGGCCAATTCAGCAACATGCGCCGCAGGCTGGAGATCACGCTGGTAATGCGCAATTGCTGGTGCAGCATGTAGTTGAGAATATTATTCTGCCGGCGTAACCGATAGTGGCTCCAGAAAGCCTGAATGCGCAGAACGTTCATCGTCAGGATCTGGCCAATCACCCCTTCGTGCGAAGTGCGCATCCGCAGGCTGATTTCCGGCTGCCACAGCATGGCAGCATGTTCCAACAGCCGTAAATGCATGCGCCGCAGCGAGATCAGCAGGGTTTCGCCGTCGGACGTGCTGGGCAGGATCATCATCATCAGTCCACCGCACAAGATACCGGTGATCACCTCACAGACACGCGCTTGGGCAATATCAAAGATCTCCAGCGTATCGGTAACGTTAACCGTGCTGAACGCGATAATGGCGGCGGTATACCCAGCCAAGGCAAAAGCGTAGGAAACGTTGTTCTGATAGTGGTTGGAAATGTAGGTACAAAATCCCAGCCAAGTGGCAATCGACAGGGCGAATAGCCAAGGATCGTTCAGGCAATGGCCAGCAATGATCAGCGAGGCCATAGCCCCCATCAGGCTGCCAAAAATCCGCCCGATACTTTTGCTGATAACCCCTCCCACCGTGGGGAAGCTGACCACGGCGGCGGAGGTGAGTGCCCAATAGGGCTCATCGAGTTGCAAAACGAAAGCGATCCACAGCGCCAGGCACATGGCCAGCGAATTACGCAGCGCATAACGCCATTGCCCACCGCTGGCCTTTCCCCAGGGAGTGCGATGCCATTCAAGAAAAGGCAGATTCACTGGTTAATCCCGCGTGTGGATAGAAATGGTACAGGTGGTGCCCGCCACCAGGTGGACATCGTCCGGTACATTGAGCAATTTGATCCTTACCGGCACCCGCTGTGCCAAACGTACCCAGGGAACATTGGGTTTGACGTCCATTAATAAATTGTTGTTGTTCTCAACGCTCTGGTCGTAAATCGCCCGGCCAATACTTTCGACTTTACCCTGCAGGGGCGTATTGCCGTTATATAACACGATGTCCGCTCTGCGGCCTTCTTTTATGTGCCGCAGTTTGGTTTCTTCAAAATAACCGAGTACATAGAAGGAGTGAATATCCAGCAGCGCCACCAGCGGAGTGCCCGCCGTGGCATAGTTACCGACACGCGTCTGCAGATTGGTGATATAGCCGTCGGTGGGGGCATAAATACGGGTTTTACTTAAATTCCATTTGGCCTGTTCTAAATTGGCCTGAGCCGCCTTATAGGCCGCTTTCATGGCTGCGGCGGCCAAATTGGATTCATCCAGATCTTCAGAGGAAATAACGTTATGCGGCAGGTTGCGCCGCCGCGCCGCTTCATGGTCGGCTTTGGCCATGTCCGATTGCGCTTTTGCCAGAGCGGCTTCGGCATTATCCAGGGCGATCTGATAGGGAACAGGGTCGATGCTGAAAATCAGGCTTCCCGCTGCGATAAATTGATTATCTTGAACATTGATCTTCACCAAGCGGCCAGAAACTTCAGGGGTGATATTGACCAGCTCTGCGCGTACTTTTCCATCACGTGTCCAGGGGGACTGCATGTAGTAATTCCATAGCCACCAACCAGCGCAGAGCGCAATGGCACAAATAATAACCGTCGAAAAGTATTTTAATGTCTTATGCTTCATAAGCTACCAACTCGCTAAAATCCACAGGGCGCCGCTGACGGCAATGACGAAAATGGACAGATCCATCAACATGGGGTGCCAGATTTCGCCAGAATAGATCCAGTCACGCAACAGATGGTGAATCAGCAGCCAAAATACTAACCCGAGCAGAAACGCTTTAAATATGGGAGGAAAATAAAGCGAGGCACCGAGTACCAAATCGGGTAGGGGTGATGCAGAGTGGAACCAGGATGCATTCACATTAACAATCCCTATGAGTGAATATGATAGATATTTGCCTAGAGGATAACCAATTACTGCTAAATTGGGTGGCTATTTTTACAATATAGATTATATACATTTGTGTTTTTAATATGACTTACCCAAAATAGTCTACACTCTGGGGTGTAATGTTAGCATGCTAATTATAAGGAGGGGGAAGTGGAGTCAACTTTAGGTTCAGATTTAGCACGTTTGGTTCGTGTCTGGCGTGCGTTGATCGACCATCGGCTCAAACCGCTGGAACTCACTCAAACACATTGGGTTACTTTGTACAATATCAATCGGTTACCGCCTGAGCAGTCGCAAATCCAACTCGCAAAGGCGATTGGTATTGAACAACCTTCTCTGGTGCGGACTTTGGATCAACTGGAAGAAAAGGGCCTGATCACCCGCCATATCTGTGCAAACGATCGGCGTGCGAAGCGCATCAAACTGACCGAAGCTGCCGAGCCGATTATCCGCGAAGTGGACAATGTGATCACCTTGACCCGCGGTGAAATCCTCAACGGGATCTCGGCAGATGAAGTCAAACTTTTGGTCGGTTTGATTGATAAACTCGAACAAAACATCATTGAACTGCAAGAAAAATAACAAACTTAGCGACTTTCTTGAGCCATCTTTCCACAGCAGCAACGATAAAACCGGAGGTTAAGCGCCTCCGGTTTTAGGTTCAGGAAAGCATTAAGCGATTACAGAGGGGAAACGGTAACGGTGCTGCCGTTTCGCGCCATACGGACACGTTGCCCTGGGCTGAATTGAGTGGCACCCGCTCTTTGAACCACAACGATGTTCTCTTTATTGTCGGTTCTGATTTCCAGTTCGACGCCATTAGAACGGGCAGCAACGCTCCCTACGCTGTTACCCACTACGCCACCGGCGACCGCGCCTGCCGCTGTTGCCAGCGTGCGGCCAGTACCGCCGCCAACGGTATTCCCCAGGAGACCACCCAGTACGGCACCACCGATAGCGCCAATGGTGTTTGCCGTTTCACTCCCCTGAATTTGTACCGGGCGTACTGACACTAAGGTACCAAAGGTGACGGTCTGAACTTGTTTGGCCTGAGAGGCTGAATAAACATCACCGGATGTTGTAGGGTCTGCACATCCTGCCAGCGTGATTCCGGCGAGAGCAACGACGAGAAAACGCTTGATCATATAAAACTCCTGCGGTTGGTAATCCCGATTCGGGCAAATTGCCTAAGTCAGGCTTAATGAAAATGTTTCAACAAGTAGGGCTGAACGCACACGATATCTCGATAACTTGCTACTGTGCACAGCTTAACTTTTCTCTCTTCAACCAATAATAAACGGTGGTTTAGCTTTATAACAGAGCAGGGGGAAAATAAGCGTAATTTTTTGTTGTTATTAATTACCGCTCGTGTCGCCCTTTGCCAGCCTAAAATAGCCATTTGGCTGACAGAGTGTAAAAAATCATCATAATTCATGGCGTTAATCGTGGAATTCTGGTTTATTTATTTAATCAGTTATCTGTTTTCAGCCCCGTAGGGATAAAAAGGATATTGCTATGAAGTCAGGCCGCTATATCGGTGTTATGTCTGGTACCAGTCTGGATGGAGTTGATGTGGTGCTTGCCGCAATTGACGGGCGTATGGTGGCGCAGCAGGCCAGCTATCATCACCCTATGCCGGTTCAATTGAAGAAGGATATTTTGGGGATGTGCCAGGGGCAGCAGACCACGCTGGCGGCCGTTGGTCGGTTAGATGCGCAATTGGGCAACCTGTTTGGTGAAGCGGTCTTGGGCTTGCTGAAACAGGCCGATATTCCAGCGCATGAAATCACCGCCATTGGTTGTCACGGGCAAACGGTGTGGCATGAGCCAGAAGGCGCTATGCGCTTTTCTCTGCAATTGGGTGACAACAACCGCGTGGCCGCGCTGACCAATATCACCACCGTGGGCGACTTCCGGCGGCGCGATATGGCCTATGGTGGCCAGGGCGCACCACTGGTGCCGGCGTTTCACCAGGCGCTGCTGGCTCATCCTATGGAACGGCGCATGGTGCTGAATATTGGCGGCATCGCCAATCTTTCGTTGCTGTTGCCTGGGGTTCCGGTGCGCGGTTTTGATACCGGGCCGGGCAACATGCTGCTGGATGCCTGGGTATGGCGGCATCGTGCGCAACCCTATGATAAAGATGGCCTCTGGGCGATGGAAGGGCGGGTCTGCCTGCCGCTGTTGCAGCAGATGCTGACCGATCCCTATTTTGCGTTGCCAGCGCCGAAAAGCACCGGGCGTGAATACTTCAACATCAGTTGGCTGGAGCAGCAACTGGCTATGCTGCCAGGGATCAGCCCGGTGGATGTGATGGCGACGCTGGTGGAACTGACGGCAACTACCATCTGCGAACAGGTGCTGCTGGCAGGGGGGTGCGAACGGCTGCTGGTGTGCGGGGGTGGCGCGCGCAATCCAGCACTGATGGCCAGGATGTCTGCCCTGTTACCGGGCACTGAAGTGGCCTCGACCGACCGCTTTGGGGCCAGTGGTGATGCGATGGAGGCGCTGGCCTTTGCCTGGCTGGCTTTCAGGACGCTTTCCGGGCTACCTGGCAACCTGCCTTCGGTGACCGGCGCCAGTCACGAAACGCTGCTGGGTGGGATTTATCCGGTTTTGCCATTGGGCCACCATTAGCTCTGTTAGGATAAACGAAGGTTGAATGTCCCAAGGAGCAATACCATGAAGAAGATCGCGATTACCGTTGTGGTTCTGCTGTTGGCGGGTTGTAGCCATGTGATACCGCAGAAGAACAATCAGACGTTGCATTATCAGTGTGGCACGACACCGCTGACCGTGGCGCTGAATGCTGAAGAGAACACGGCCAGCTTCCTGATGGATGGAGAGCGGCTGCAGCTGCCACGGGTCGCAGAGGCTCAATACAGCGACGGCAAGTACAGATTCTGGACGAAAGGGCCCCATGCGTTTGTTGAACGCAACGGCAGGGTGATCATGAGTGACTGCGTGTTGGCATCAGATTAATTGAGATTCTGCCGCCGCAGGCGCAGAATGTCCCGACGAATTCACCGGTTGGTTGATAACCCAGATGACTGATAATAATGAGTTTGATGTTGCGGACCTGCGCCGCGAATACACCCGTGGTGGCCTGCGCCGCAGCGATCTGACCGCTAATCCTCTCGAGCTGTTCGAACGTTGGTTGAAACAGGCCTGTGAGGCACGCCTGGCCGATCCTACCGCCATGTGCGTGGCCACGGTGGATGAGCAGGGGCAGCCTTTTCAGCGTATTGTGCTGCTCAAGCACGTTGATGACCAGGGGCTGGTGTTTTACACCAATCTGGGCAGCCGCAAGGCGCAACAATTGGCGAAAAACCCGCGTATCAGCCTGCTGTTTCCATGGCACATGCTCGATCGCCAAGTGATCTTCCTCGGTCAGGCCGAGCGTTTGTCGACGCTGGAGGTGATGAAGTATTTCAGCAGTCGCCCTAAAGATAGCCAGATCGGTGCCTGGGTGTCGCAGCAGTCATCGCGCATTTCCGCGCGCGGCGTGTTGGAAAGCAAATTCCTCGAGCTGAAGCAAAAGTTCCAGCAGGGCGAAGTGCCATTACCCAGTTTCTGGGGCGGTTTTCGGGTCAAATTTGATTCTGTCGAATTCTGGCAGGGGGGCGAACACCGCCTGCATGACCGCTTTTTGTATCAGCGGGACGGAAATGACTGGAAAATTGACCGACTGGCACCCTGACAGACGGAAAATCCCCCTTAAGCGCTGGTGCTGATGCCGCTGGCGCTTTATTCTATACCCTTCGTTTTTTCAAACTGTGCCCTGGTTGCAGCTTGAAATGCATTGGGTATAACGCTACCCCGAATTTTATTCTTTCGCCAATGGGCGAGGGCCGTGTACCGGCAAAGGTGCATTCGTTTATACATGGAGAAATTGATGGCTAGCATCAACCTGATTCAACAATTGCAAGAGCGGGGCCTGATAGCCCAGGTGACGGACGAGGAAGCGTTAGCAGAGCGGCTGGCGCAAGGGCCAATTGCACTGTATTGCGGCTTCGATCCGACCGCTGACAGCTTGCACTTGGGCCATCTGGTACCTCTGCTGTGCCTGAAGCGTTTCCAACTGGCTGGCCATAAGCCGGTCGCGCTGGTCGGTGGTGCCACCGGTATGATTGGCGATCCCAGCTTTAAAGCCGCGGAGCGCAAGCTGAACACCACGGAAACGGTTAACGAATGGGTCGAAAAAATCCGTAAACAGGTTTCTCCTTTCCTCGATTTTGATTGCGGCAGCAACAGCGCGATCGCAGCGAACAACTACGACTGGTTCGGCAGCATGAACGTGCTGAGCTTCCTGCGTGATATCGGTAAACATTTCTCGGTTAACCAGATGATCAACAAGGAAGCGGTGAAACAGCGTCTGAACCGCGATGATTCAGGCATCTCTTTCACCGAGTTTTCTTATAACCTGCTGCAGGGTTTTGACTTTGCCGAACTGTACAACCGCCATCAGGTTGAGCTGCAGATTGGCGGTTCCGATCAGTGGGGTAACATCACCTCGGGTATCGATCTGACCCGTC
The DNA here is from genome assembly GCF_037199905.1 of Serratia sp. MMO-28. Lineage (NCBI taxonomy): Bacteria > Pseudomonadati > Pseudomonadota > Gammaproteobacteria > Enterobacterales > Yersiniaceae > Serratia > Serratia sp. MMO-28. The sequence continues at coordinate 8,869 of NZ_JBBCVB010000044.1, read as the reverse complement.
GTATGCATCAGAAGCAGGTGTTTGGCCTGACGGTGCCGTTGATCACCAAAGCGGATGGCACCAAATTCGGCAAAACCGAGGGGGGCGCAGTCTGGCTGGCACCGGAGAAAACCAGCCCGTACAAGTTCTACCAGTTCTGGATCAACACCGCAGATGCCGATGTGTATCGCTTCCTGAAGTTCTTCACCTTCCTGAGCATCGAAGAGATCAACGCGCTGGAAGAGGAAGACAAGAACAGCGGCAAAGCACCGCGCGCTCAGTACGTGCTGGCGGAAGAAGTCACCGGCATGGTGCATGGCCCAGAAGGGCTGGCGGCAGCCAAGCGCATTACCCAGAGCCTGTTCTCTGGCGCATTGCATGACATGACCGCCGCAGACTTTGCGCAATTGGCACAGGACGGCATGCCGACCATCAAGCTGGAAAGCGATGCCGATCTGCAGCAGGCGCTGGTCAATGCGGAACTGGTGCCGTCTCGCGGCCAGGCGCGCACCATGATTAGCTCCAATGCGGTGACCATCAACGGCGAGAAACAGGCTAATCCAGAATACCAGTTTACCGATGGCGATCGTCTGTTTGGCCGCTACACGCTGCTGCGTCGCGGTAAAAAGCACTACTGTCTGGTTGATTGGCAATAATAAGCCAGGTATGTAAGGGGCCGTGATGGCCCCTTTATTTTGACGGGGTCAGGGAGCGAATATTCCCTGTGACGGTGTCTATGGTCAGGTCGTTTTGATGAAAAATATTCTTTCTATACAATCGCATGTGGTTTTTGGTCACGCAGGGAACAGTGCGGCAGAGTTTCCTATGCGCCGGATGGGGGTCAACGTCTGGCCGTTGAACACCGTGCAGTTTTCCAATCATACGCAGTACGGTGAATGGACCGGCTGCGTGATGCCCGCCAGCCATCTGACCGACATTGCGCAGGGGATTGCGGCGATTGATAAGCTGAAAGATTGTGACGCGGTGCTGAGTGGCTATATCGGCTCACCGGAGCAGGGCAGCCACATTCTGGAGATTGTGCGGCAGGTGAAGCAGGCCAATCCCAAAGCCTGGTATTTTTGCGACCCGGTCATGGGGCACCCGGAAAAGGGCTGCATTGTGGCGCCGGGCGTTGCCGAGTTTCTGTGCCAACAGGCGCTGTCATGCAGCGACATGGTGGCACCAAACCTGCTGGAGCTGGAACTGCTGAGTGGGCAGGAAATCAGCAGCGTGGAACAGGCGGTCAAGGCGGCTCGTGAGCTGATCGCCAAAGGCCCGCAAGTGGTGTTGGTGAAACACCTTAGCCGCGCCGGGTATGATATCGGCTGTTTTGAGATGCTGCTGGTGACGCGTGATGAAGCCTGGCATATCAGCCGCCCGTTGGTGGACTTTGGTGCGCGTCAGCCGGTGGGCGTGGGCGATCTGACCAGTGGTTTGTTACTGGTGAATCTGTTGCAGGGCGTGGCGCTGGATAAAGCATTGGAACACGTTACTGCGGCAGTTTATGACGTGATGCGGGTGACGCAGGCCATGGGCGAGTACGAACTGCAGGTCGTTGCCGCGCAGGATCGTATCGTTACGCCGGATTGCAGCTTTAAAGCGGTAAAACTGTAGTCGCAATCCCCCGGCCAGGTGCGCCGGGGGATGAATGATTATTTCAGACCTTCCGCACGTAACGTGGCCTCTACCGCAGGGCGAGCCGCGACACGTTCGTAATAGGCAGAAAGATGTGGGTACTTCTTCAGATCGAACTGCATATGGAACGCCCAACCCAGAATGGTAAACAGGTAAGCGTCCGCCACGCTGAAGCGGCTGCCGAGCAGATAATGCTGTTTCTCCAACACGGAATCCAGATAGCTGAACTGGCTCTCCAGCTTTGCCCGCACCATGGTTTTGTATTCGCCCGGCGTTTGCGGGTTAAACAGCGGGCTGAAACCCTTGTGTAATTCGGTTGCCACATAGTTCAGCCATTCGATCGCGTGGTAGCGAGAGAGTGTGCCCGCCGCCGGGATCAGGTTACGATCCGGTACGCGGTCTGCCAGATACTACACAATCGCGACACCTTCGGTCAGCAGGCTACCGTCGTCAAGCACTAATGCTGGGACTTGTCCCTTTGGATTGATTGCCAGATAGTCGGCGCCGCTTTCCGTTTTCTTCTGCGCCAAATCGACTTTTTCTGCCGTAAAGTCTAACCCGGCTTCGCGCAGAATGATGTGTGGTGATAAAGAACAGGCGCCAGCTTTATAGAACAATTTCATCGAAAACTCCTTGATAGTGACGAGTGACAGACATGTCTAACCTCTCATCCTAGTTCTCTGGCGCTAAAATTACAGCGGTTTTACCAAGAAAATTTAATTAACGGATGATATTTCCAACGGTCGTGGTTCTGGTGAGCCTGGTGCTGATAAGTAAAAACCCCGCAGAGGCGGGGTCTCGTTTAACGATGTGGGCGGGTGCTGATGGAGGCTGTCCAGCTAAAAGTTGCGCTTGTGGGTTGCACGCGATTGGCTTTGCGTTCTGCCCGGGTTGCTTTGGCAATTTTTTCACGTGCGGCCATAATGCGCTCAATAGCCTCGTCTTTCACTTTGTTCTGTTCGGCGTTGGTCAACGGACGACCTTGGTTTTTTCGTGCTCTGTCCAGCTCGGTTTTTACTTCACGTTGTTCGCTTTCTGTCATGTCTTTCAGCGTCAGTTTCTTCATTTTCGCCACCTGTCTTGTGAAGTTGACTTGCAGTGTACAGGATTTACGTCATAAATATTGCAGCGCAGTTATCAAACTTCTTCTTGAAGTTCGCTCAGGAAGCGACGCATGCGTGCCGTACGCTGTGCGGCCATGCGTCGGCCGGTTGAGGTTTGAAACCCATCCTGCAGTTTAAACAACTTGGTTTCAAAGTGATCCAGAGTGAAACGCCGATCGTCATACTCACGCCGCTGTGCAAGCGGGTCGGCAGCATCGTAAAGCGCGCGGTGCAGGCGGCCACCGATGTAAAAGCAACGGGCGACGCCAATCATGCCCAGCGCATCAAGCCGATCGGCATCCTGCAGAATTTTGGCCTCTAGCGTTTGCGGGAGAATGGCAGCAGAAAAACTGTGTGCCTCGATCGCATGCGCCGTTTTTTCGATATCTGTGGCAGCCCAACCGAGCGCAGCCAGCATGGTGGCCGCCTTTTCTGCTGCCAGACGTGAAGCCTGCGGGCGCTGTGGTGAGTTCTTTTCTACCGCCACACAGTCATGCAACAGAACCGCTGCACAAAGAATGCGCAGATCGCCCCCTTCATCACGGCTGATCTGGCGGACGTTTTTCCACACGCGGTGCAAATGGGCGATATCGTGAGCACCATCATCACTATCAAGCGTCAGCGGTAACAAGGCGTGAGCCAATTCCTGATAGGGCTGAAAGGGGAGCAGCAATCCTGTTGGTAATAGGGAAGAAAGCACAGATAACTCCTGATTCGTGGGGCTAACCATCATGAGATTGGCCGTATTTACGATCGTATTCACGCCGGTAACTGCGTGCTTTGTTGCGATCGCGGATCCACAAGTAGCCGCATACCAGCGCTACTACGGTGGAAAAAGTCACATTGCGCATATCCCGGTCATACCCGAACACCAATAGCGCATCCAATCCGGCGATCAGGGCAATCCATTTATAGACGTGTGACTGCCGCCGTGTGGCTGCGTTAAGGCGTTTTAACTGCCTGGCTTCGTGCAGAACCGGTTTTTGCCGCATAATCATCCAGTTGTGATCGGTGTCTCACCAGTAAATTACCAGAATATTTCTGTCGGCGGCATAGCGAGAGCCTGCGGTAACAGCAGTTTTTTTGCTTTTACTGTCTTTGTATAAAAATCATGCCAGGGGATGTTGTAGAGCGTTAAAAACATGATAGGTTATTTATTCATTATTTTCGATTTTATATTCAATTGGTGAGTTATGATCGTCAGAACTTGGCACGGCTGTGTGCCTATAGCCTATCAACAAGGATTTGCCGAGCATTTGGCGGTTACCGGCGTTCAGCACGCTGAATCTATTGCGGGCAATTGTGGGGCTTTTGTCAGACAGGAAATTCAGGGCGAGTATGCTCATTTTTTTCTGGCCACCTATTGGGAGTCATGGCAGGCCATCAGATGTTTTGCCGGTGAGGACTATCATGTTGCGGTGACTTACCCAGACGATGAGGCTTTTGCCCTGATTTCCGATCCTTACGTTTTTCATCATCAGGTTGATGAAGTGGTTGCACTTTAAGGGCGCATAATTGCGCCCCAGATTCACAGGGCGAGAATCGCTTCGATCTCAACGTTAAGCTGGGGTGAAAACAGGGCGCTGACGGCCATCAATGAGCACGCTGGCAGCGCACCATCCAGATAATCGAACAGCACTTCGCGAATCGCCGCCAGATCGGCGATATCGGTCAGAAAGACGCTGATTTTGACCAGCGATTTGAGGTTGGTCCCTTCGCTGGCCGCGATGGTGGCCAACTGCTCGAGTATGGCGCGCGCCTGGTGCGAGGCGCTATGCCCCTGTGCTTCGGTGGCGAACGCGGTTAAGCCCGAGATGTACAAGGTGCTGGCATGGCGGACTGCATGCACGTAAGGCCCGCCAGGCTTGGGTAATTGCGGATAATTGATACGTTTTATTAATGACATGACAAACCCCACCAGATCTTTCAAAAAATAATCGCACTATCCCCGGGGAAACTGCGCTGACAAAATTTTTGCAGTATGTTGCCCGGCAATACTATCATCCCAGTGAGTCGTTCTCGCAATAAGGATGCACCAAGGGCATGAACCAGGCATTTTCGCCTTATCTGCAACGCTGGCAGCTTGAGCCGGATGGTGATGCTTTCACCACTCACAGCAGCTTGCTGATGCCGGTACGCTATCAAGGGTTGCCAGCCATGTTGAAGATCGCCCGTGAACAGGAAGAGAAGTTCGGCAACCTGTTGATGTGCTGGTGGCAGGGAGAAGGAGCCGCGCGCGTATTCGCCTGGCATGAAGACGCTATCCTGCTGGAGCGGGCGCTGGGCCAAGCCTCACTGGCGCAGATGGTGCGCAGCGGTCAAGATGAACGGGCAACCGAAATTTTGTGCCAGGTGATTAGCCAACTGCACGCACCGCGCACTGCGCCCTTTCCGGATCTGATCCCTCTGCATCAATGGTTTAACGCCTTGTGGCCAGCAGCCCAGGCCCACGGCGGGCTGCTGCGGCTGAGCGCCACGGCCGCGGCAGAATTACTGACGAGCCCACGTGAACAAGGCGTGCTGCACGGCGACATCCATCATGACAACGTGCTGGATTTTGCCGAGCGCGGCTGGTTGGCGATCGACCCTAAACGCCTGTACGGCGAACGTGGGTTTGACTATGCCAACATCTTCTGCAACCCCAATTACGGCATTGCCACCGATCCCGATATCTTTCACCGCCGCGTGGAGCAGATTTGTACACTGGCCAGGCTGGAACGTAGCCGTCTGTTGCAATGGATCCTGGCCTGGGCCGGGCTTTCCGCCGCCTGGTTTCTGGAAGATGGCGAAGCCGCTGATATCGACTTCCGTGTGGCTGAGCTGGCAGCGCGTGCGCTGGGCATCACGCTGCCGCAAGGGGATCCGGGGTTTATCCTGCCGGTGATCGAACGTCTCTGAATAGCGCTAGAGGTTAAGCAAACGCCTGGCTGACAATCCGCGCCGCCGCAGCGATCACCTCATTGTTGGCTTTGGCATCCTGCTGGGGTTGCGTGAAATACACGACGATCGCCACTGGTGCACGGTTCTCACGCCAAACGATGCCGATGTCATTCGTGGTGCCGTAATCGCCACCCCCGGTTTTATCCGCCACGATCGCACCGGCTGGCACGCCCGCCCGGATGCGTTTATCCCCCGTGGTGTTGCCTTTCATCCATGCCACCAACTGTTCGCGCTGCGCCTGCGGCAACGCATTGCCTAAGGTCAGTTTCTGTAAACTGGCCGCCATGGCCGCTGGCGTGGTGGTATCCCGCTCATCACCTGGGATCGCGCTGTTGAGTTCAGTTTCCCAGCGATCGAGCCGGAATGTACTGTCGCCGATGCTGCGTGCGTAGGCGGTAATGGCCGCAGGCCCACCGAGCTGTTTCATCAGCAGATTGACGGCGGTGTTATCGCTGTACTGAAGCGCGGCGGCACAGAGCTCAGCCACGGTCATACCGCCGTCGAGGTGTTTCTCTGTGATGGGGGAATAAGCCACCAGATCGCTTTTCTGGTAACGAATACGCTGCTGCATAAAGCCGTTGTTGTTCAGGCTGTGATGCAAAATGGCACTGGCAGCGATCACTTTGAAGGTGCTGCAGAACGGAAAGCGTTGGCCGCCGTTCAGTTGCAACGTTGTACCATCGGCGGTATTGATGGCAACCACTCCCAGACGGCCGCCAGACGCTTTTTCCAGCGCCGTGAGCTGTTGCTGAGCTTGCTGTAACGATGTGTTGGCGGCATACGCCAGCAGAGGAGTGAGCGCACTGATTGCAGGTATAGTAGCCGCAGCTAAAAGCAATTTGCGGCGTAGGGGAGAGAATGACATAGGGTATCGTCCTTGTTGGTTATTTTGCGCTCTATTATATGCTGATTCAGGGGGTTATGTGCCGTGGTGACGAGAAAATAGTTAGGCTCCTATAAAAAACGCCGGAGTTATCAGCCCCGGCGTTTTTTATGCAATGGCGACCGACATCAGTGAGCGGTAGCCGCCTGCGCTTTGGCTTCAGTATCTTCTGCCGTATCCAGCGTCATGCGATACAGCTTCGGTGCCGTCAGCATCATCAGGATGGCGATAACGGCGGTAGCGATACCGATCTGCATAAACACGTGGCTATAGATAGCCAGTGAGGCATGCGCATCGTTGATATCACTTGGCACCGCGGTCAGCCCCGCCACCTTGCCGGCAATCAGCGCAGCGGCAGCGGTGGTCAGGAACCAGGATCCCATGATAAAGCCCATCAGGCGTTGCGGCACCAGTTGTGCCACCATCGCCAGGCCCAGGCCGGAAATCATCAGTTCACCGATACTTTGCAACGCATAGCTCAGGATCAGCCAGTTAACTGACACAATGCCCTGATCGTTAGCAAAGCTGGCACCCCACGGCAGCACCAGGAATGCCCCGGAGCACAGGATCATACCGAAGGCAAACTTGTGCGGCATTGGCAGGCGATCGCCCATCTTGTTATACAGTGCCGCCAGGATCGGGCTGGCCAGCATGATCCAGAAGGGGTTCAGCGCCTGATACTGTTCTGGCTCAAAGGCAACGCCCAGAATGCTGTGCTCAACGTTGTGGATGGCGAAGAAATTGAGAGACGTTGGCATCTGGCTGTACAGCACAAAGAAGACCACCGCTTCCAGCATCAGCAGGAATGCCACGATCATCTTACGGCGAGCGGCACCGTGCAGTGCAAAGGTCTCCTTGGCGAACACGATCACGATCCCGACAGAAACGATCGCCAGCGCCCAGCGCGCAATGGTCTGGTTATGCAGCAGCCAGCTTGAGATGGCGATCAGCGCAACCACGCCAACCAGAACCATCAGCAGCTTACGCACCTGCAGCGGCTGAAAGTCGGGCTTTGAGCCGTGTTGCTTAACCCAGCCGTGGCACAGCATAAAGTTGACCAGAGTGATCAGCATGCCCACCACGCTCAGCGAGAAGGCGACGCTCCAGCCATACTTGGCCGCCAGCCAAGGCGTAGCCAGCATAGAGAAGAATGAACCGATATTGACGGACATATAGTACATGGTAAATGCACCGTCCAAACGCGGATCGTCTTTCTCATAGCAGGTAGACAGCAGGGAAGAAGGGTTGGCTTTGAACAGGCCGCTGCCCACGGCAATGGTCGCCATACCCAGATAAACCCAGAACACATCGTGGCCTGAGTAGGCCACCATGGCATAACCGGCGGCCAGAACCATCGCCCCCAGTACGATCACTCGCTTTGAACCGAGAACTTTATCCCCCAGCCAACCGCCAATGGCCACGAAGCCATACACCAGCGCGCTGAAAGAAGAGAACAGGGTAATGGAGTCGGCTTCGCTCAGGCCAAGCATTTTGACCAGATAGACGGCCATGATGCCTTGCAGACCGTAATAGCCAAAACGTTCCCAGAGTTCAATCGAGAAGATCAGGTAGAACGCCTTTGGCTGTTTGAAAGCGTTAAGACTGACGCTTTCTGCTTGTTTGTTGTTTGCAGTTGACACTGGGACCTCTGGTTTTTTCACTGCCCGTATTATCACGACGGGAAAGAGCAAAAGTGATGCAGGGCTGCATCCTTTGCTTGTTATAGGATTAAATGACGGCGGGTAATGTTCACTATCTTTGTCAACGAGGCAAGCTTTTTGACATGTTCTGTTACAGATAACTTGCGTGATGTGATACAACCATGTTGCAAATTTTATGCAGCATTAACGTTTGTATTCCCCATACATATCGATTTTTTGTTTTGATTATTACAGGATATTTATTTTTAAAGTGATATATCCTGCTAATTTAAAATTATCCAGCTTATGTAAATAGTCTATTGCTATAACCTGACCGATCATGATGCATAAATTGATTTTTGTAAAATTATCGAAATTTGGGAAAACAGCAGAAAGTATGTAAACGGAATGTGATTGTGAAAACGTGATGGGATGGGCAATTCTTGCCTAATTTTTTTATTGAAAATATCTCAACCCTACGCTTCGCGGCAAAATCGGTAGGGCTAGCGCTGGCAAGACAGCGTGACATCACTTTTTTGACAAAAGATCGTTACGGCAGGGTAATACTTGTCAGTTACGGCTAACCAGTTCCCTTGTATGTTTGTAGTTGATGTAAAAAGATAGGTTGTACCGTGTTCTTACCCGGCGTGGCAGCACGTACGCCCTCTGGGACACCAAGCCCGTGGGAG
>NZ_JBBCVB010000043.1:0-34328 GCF_037199905.1 Serratia sp. MMO-28 | reverse complement strand
TCTGATAAATTGTTAAAGAGCAGTGAGTTACGCGCTTTCGCTTGCTAACTCGAGGTGGCGTATATTACGCTTTCCTCTTTCAGAGTCAACCCTAAATTTCAGGTTTTTTCTCTGCGACCCCTGGATACTCTGTGAAGTGATTCACACGTTCCCGGTCGATGGAGGCGCATTATAGGGAGTTCCACGCAGGCCGCAACAGCTATTTTCGACAAAACTCACCGTTTGCTGCATTCCACAGCAAAAGCCCCCCTTATACCTGGTTATGCACTAACTTATCCACAGAACGTATTTGCCCGGAAATTTTACGAGCACCGCGCAAACGTTTTCGCTACAATTCCCGCGACGAAATGATCCCCCTTTTTTACGGGGGCGTTACCTGAATCTGTTCCTGTTGCTCCTCTAGAACCTTTATATAAGGTAGAGATTCACGTAACGCTCTTTATATTGCGACTCAAAGCCAAGGGATAAAACCATGCAACAACCTCGTCCAATCCGCCGGGCTCTGCTCAGCGTGTCTGATAAAGCCGGTATCGTTGAATTCGCCGAAGCTCTCTCTCAGAGAGGCGTAGAACTGCTTTCCACCGGTGGCACCGCCCGCCTGCTGGCGGATGCCGGTCTGCCTGTTACCGAAGTTTCTGACTATACCGGTTTCCCGGAAATGATGGATGGACGAGTGAAGACCCTGCATCCGAAAGTGCACGGTGGCATTCTTGGCCGTCGCGGCCAGGATGATGCCATCATGGAGCAGCATGCGATCAAACCGATCGATATGGTGGTTGTGAATCTATACCCCTTCGCCCAAACCGTGGCTCGCCCGGACTGCTCCTTGGAAGATGCGGTTGAGAATATCGACATCGGTGGCCCAACCATGGTGCGCTCTGCCGCCAAGAACCACAAAGACGTGGCCATCGTGGTGAAGAGCAGTGACTACGCCGCCATCATTACCGAAATGGATAACAACGCGGGATCCCTGCGCTATCCAACCCGATTCGATCTGGCGATCAAGGCCTTTGAACATACCGCCGCATACGACAGCATGATCGCTAACTACTTTGGCGCACTGGTTCCAGCCTATCACGGCGAAACCGATCAACCCTCTGGCCGCTTCCCGCGTACCCTGAACCTGAACTACATCAAGAAACAGGATATGCGCTATGGCGAGAACAGCCACCAGCAAGCCGCCTTCTATATAGAAGAGAACCTGCAGGAAGCGTCCGTCGCCACCGCCACGCAACTCCAGGGCAAGGCGCTCTCTTACAACAACATCGCCGATACCGACGCCGCACTGGAATGTGTGAAAGAGTTTGCCGAACCAGCTTGTGTGATCGTCAAACACGCCAACCCTTGTGGTGTCGCGATCGGTGCAAACCTGTTTACCGCTTACGATCGCGCCTACCAGACCGATCCTACTTCCGCCTTTGGTGGCATTATCGCTTTTAACCGCGAGCTGGATGCTGAAACTGCAAAAGCAATCATCAGCCGCCAATTTGTTGAAGTCATCATCGCACCGAGCATCAGTGATGAAGCCCGTTCCCTGCTGGCTGCCAAACAGAATGTGCGCGTTCTGGCCTGCGGTCAGTGGCAGCAACGTGTTGCGGGTCTGGACTTCAAACGCGTCAACGGCGGCCTGCTGGTGCAGGATCGCGATCTGGGCATGGTGACTGCAAGCGATCTGCGCGTGGTTTCTGAACGCCAGCCAACGGCGCAAGAGCTGCGTGATGCGCTGTTCTGCTGGAAAGTGGCTAAGTTTGTTAAATCTAACGCGATCGTTTATGCCCGTGACAACATGACCATCGGCATTGGGGCGGGCCAGATGAGCCGTGTTTACTCTGCCAAGATTGCAGGGATCAAAGCCGCCGACGAGGGCCTGGAAGTGCAAGGTTCCGCTATGGCCTCTGACGCTTTCTTCCCGTTCCGTGATGGTATCGACGCCGCCGCGGCGGTAGGTATTACCTGCGTGATCCAGCCAGGTGGTTCGATCCGCGATGACGAAGTGATCGCCGCCGCCAACGAGCACGGTATTGCAATGATCTTCACCGACATGCGTCACTTCCGCCATTAATCCCTTTTGCTGCGTGCACCAAGGTGCACGCTGTTTATGGAGCACCTGATGAATATTCTGATTATCGGTAACGGTGGGCGCGAACATGCGTTGGCCTGGAAAGCAGCCCAATCACCGCTGGCGAAAAAGGTTTACGTTGCGCCGGGCAATGCAGGCACCGCGCTGGAAAACAACCTGACCAATGTGGATATCGCCCCCACCGATATCCCGGCGCTGCTGGCTTTTGCCACAAGTCATGCTATCGATCTCACCATTGTCGGCCCGGAAGCCCCGTTAGTCATCGGCGTGGTTGATGCTTTCCAAGCTGCCGGGCTGAAAATCTTTGGCCCATCGCAGGCTGCCGCCCAGCTAGAGGGTTCCAAAGCCTTTACCAAAGATTTCCTGGCACGCCATGCGATCCCAAGCGCGGAATACCAGAATTTCACCGAGGTTGAGCCCGCGCTGGCGTACGTGCGCAGCAAGGGCGCACCGATCGTGATCAAGGCTGACGGCTTGGCAGCCGGTAAAGGCGTGATCGTTGCCATGACGCTGAAAGAAGCAGAAGACGCCATTCAGGATATGCTGGCGGGCAATGCCTTTGGCGACGCCGGGCACCGTATCGTGATTGAGGAATTCCTTGAAGGCGAAGAAGCCAGCTTTATCGTGATGGTGGACGGCGAAAACGTGGTTCCGATGGCCACCAGCCAGGATCACAAACGTGTAGGCGATGGTGATACCGGCCCGAATACCGGCGGCATGGGCGCTTACTCACCGGCCCCCGTAGTCACTGATGAGATCCACCAGCGCGTGATGGATCAGGTGATCTGGCCCACCGTACGCGGCATGGCGGCGGAAGGTAATACCTACGTGGGCTTCCTGTATGCCGGCCTGATGATTGCTGCCGACGGGCAACCTAAGGTGATTGAATTCAACTGCCGCTTTGGTGACCCGGAAACTCAGCCCATCATGCTACGCCTGCGTTCCGATCTGGTTGAACTGTGCCTGGCAGGCGCCGAAGGTAAGCTGGGCGAGAAAACCTCCGAGTGGGACCCGCGCCCTTCCTTAGGCGTGGTGCTGGCTGCCGGGGGTTACCCGAGTGATTACCGTAGTGGCGATGTGATCCAGGGTTTGCCACAGCAGGAAGCGGCCGACGGAAAAGTATTCCATGCCGGTACGCGTCTGCAAGGGAATGACGTGGTCACCAGCGGCGGCCGCGTCTTGTGCGTGACGGCCTTGGGCGCAACGGTGGCAGAAGCACAGCAACGCGCTTATCAGTTGGCGGAGAGTATTCAGTGGCAAGGCAGTTTCTGCCGTAAGGATATTGGCTACCGCGCGATTGCCCGTGGCAAATAAGCTCGATCAAGGTTAAAACGAGGGGGCTCTGTTCGCAGAGCCTTTTTTATTGGCTGTTCTAGAGTGAATCTTCCGTGGGTTCCCAACGGCAGAAATCGTCGTTCGCCACCAGCAGTAATTCGCGGCCTTCCGGCCCATCCAGCCAGGCAACGCTCAACGGTTGGCTGCTGTTGGCCGCACGCTGCGTAATCCAGGCCTCAGCCCGCTTGCCGAAGTCTGGCTTCAGCACTTCACCACGGCACGATCGCACAGTCCCCTGCTGCCAACGCCCCTGTAACAGCCTGACCCGGCCAGCATTGAGCGCATCGCTCACTTCCAGGATACGGCGAGCCTGATATTGGTAAAGCGCGATCTCATCACTAGAGAGTTTTTCACGCCGCGTCGGCAATTGGCGCTGCATAAAGCTGACCGTACCGTCAGCGGTAAAACGCAATTGAATCGAGTCACGATCGCCATCGGCATCGGTACGCTTGATCTGGCGCAGTACGCCATTTTGGTATTCATACAGAGTCGTTATCGTACCGGGCCCACGATAGGGGCTATAGACGCTCATCAGCACCATAGGGCGCTGCTGGCCGTCGTCTTTGCGCCACAGGCGGATAACTCCCTGATCGGCAACAAAACCACTGGCAGTAAAGGCGGGCGGCGCTGAACGTAAGCTACAGGCGCTCAGGCCGCCGATCACGGCAACCACCATAAGTACACGGCGGGCAAACAAAAGGGGCGCCATCGCCCCCCTGTTTAATCTTCTCAACAACACGCGTCTTATTTGACTGCGTCTTTCAGTGCTTTGCCAGAAACGAACGCAGGTACATTAGCAGCTGCGATTTTGATTTCTTTACCAGTCTGTGGGTTGCGGCCAGTGCGCTCGTTACGATGGTTTACCTTGAAAGTACCGAAACCAACCAATTGTACTGCATCACCTTCTTTCAGAGACTCAGTAATAGCAGCCAAGGTAGATTCCAGAGCCAGTTTAGCTTGTGCTTTGGAAAGGTCAGCCTTGTCCGCGATTACATCAATCAGTTGAGTCTTGTTCATAAGTTATCCTTACAGTGTGTTTATCGTTTGCAAAGCATCGAGTGCGACGGATATGCCGATTGACAGCACCCTCCTGCATACACGCACCGATAGCCACTTTTTTTTCGCCCCCCAAATGTAGACCAGACAGGGTGCGGATGTGAAGCCTTAAGGCATGACAAATCAGGCGTTAAATCACGTTTTCTTGCCTTATTGCGTTAAATTTATCCCGATGTTACTTACCGCCGCCTCGCGCAGGTCAGATCGTAACCCTTTGATCAGATCCAAATCGCGCTCTTCACTGGCGGCCAACAGGCGGAAAATCTCCCATTGGATGTCCCATTCTTCCTCAATCGCTGGCAAAACCTTCAGCTCTTCGTCGGTCATTTCTTTGCCAGCCTGGGTCATTTCCAGCATCGCCACGGTGCGAATTGACGTTTCGCTGATGGCAACGGCATGCTCCAGCGTCTCACCGCTGAGGCGCGAATGGATCAGCTCCCCTAATGCGATACAGGCATCAATCGCCGGGTAAACACCGTAAAGATCGTAATCCTCAGCCGACGGGATCGCCTCTTCCAGCTTTTCCAATTGGCTGTCAAAGTTAACCTTGGCGTCTTTCACCACCAGCGTTTCCCACACCAGATCCAGAATACGGCGATAAACTGCCGGATCGCCAAACCCGGTTTGCAGGCAGAACATCTGGTAATTCGGGTACATACGCTCGCACAAACTCGCCATAAAGGTCAAATGTTGCCAGCTTTCCAGCTTTTCCAAGCGTAAATGAATCGGGTTACGTAGCATTATCTACTCTCTTACTCGTTATCTGCCGCGCAGTGTACCCGAAATCGCTCAGGTCGACATCTCTGGATGTTGCTGTAACCAGCGAACAAAGGCCGGACGGCGCGAAGCGATGGCATCGGCCCAACGCGTAGGTTCCGGCAGGCGGTATCCTGCCATACAGCGCTGCACCCAGGCCAATGCGCTAGCCGTGCTCACGCGATGCCCGGTAGCAATAAACAGCGGGTTACAGCGCGCCTTGCTGCGCCACACCCAACCAAGCTGTTCGCCCTTATCTTCTAACGCTGCCAACGCCCCCACCGCAGCATCAAGCGGGGCAAAGGTGCCGCACAAACGCTGCTTCGCCACGCCGATGGTCGGCACATCAACCAGCAGACCAAAGTGGCTGGCCACGCCCAAACGCCGCGGATGCGAGATACCATGCCCATCGACGAAGATCAGGTCGGGTTTCTGTTGCAGTTGCTCCCACGCGGCAAGCAGCGCCGGGTACTCACGGAACGAAAGAAATCCGGGAATATAGGGCATGGTGGTCTTGATACGCGCCACGCGGTATTCCACCAGTTGCAAAGAAGGATAGCGCAGAATCGCAATCGCAGCGCGCGTCACCGCGCCTTCTTGCTCAAAACCGACATCGGCACCGGCAATAAAAACCGGCGGATTTTGCAGAAAATCGTCATGACGAATGACGTCTCCCGCACGCTGTAACTGTTCCATGCGCAGGGCCTGAGTATCAATCACAGCGCCTCCTTACCGGTTCAGCGATGGTATTTAGCCGAAAGCGCATGCACGGCTTCAACAAAAGCTCCAGCATGCTCTGGCGGGACATCCTGGTGGATACCGTGCCCCAGGTTAAATACGTGCCCTTCGCCGTGGCCAAAGCCAGCCAGAATGCTTTCCACTTCTTGCGCGATACGTTCCGGCGCGGCATACAGCATCGAAGGATCCATATTGCCCTGCAGGGCAACCTGGTGACCCACGCGACGGCGCGCGTCGGCGATATCCGTCGTCCAATCCAGGCCCAACGCATCACAACCGGTCGCGGCCATAGCTTCCAGCCACTGCCCGCCCCCTTTGGTGAATAAGGTTACCGGCACCCGGCGGCCATCATTTTCATGCAGCAGGCCATCAACGATTTTATGCATGTATTGCAGCGAGAACTCCAGGTAGTCGCGGCCAGTCAGCACACCGCCCCAGGTATCAAACACCATGACCGATTGCGCACCGGCTTTGATTTGAGCATTGAGATACAAAATGACGCTGTCTGCCAGCTTATCCAGCAGCAGATGCAACGTTTGCGGCTCGGCGTACATCATCTTCTTCAGCTTGGTAAACGCCTTGCTGCTGCCACCTTCCACCATATAAGTAGCCAGCGTCCAGGGGCTGCCGGAGAAACCGATCAGCGGCACGGCACCTTTTAGCTCACGGCGAATGGTGCGCACCGCATTCATGACGTAACCCAGTTCATCTTCAGGATCAAACGCTGGCAGCTTTTCCACATCGGCCCGGCAGGTAATCGGGGATGAAAAACGTGGCCCTTCGCCGGCTTCGAAATAAAGCCCCAAGCCCATGGCATCGGGAATAGTAAGAATGTCGGAGAACAGAATAGCGGCGTCCAGCGCATAGCGGCGCAGCGGCTGTAACGTCACTTCACAGGCTAATTCCGCATTTTTGCACAGCGACATAAAATCACCGGCCTGGGCGCGGGTCGCCTTATATTCCGGCAGGTAACGACCGGCCTGACGCATCATCCACACAGGGGTTACATCAACCGGCTGGCGCAGCAAGGCACGCAGGTAGCGATCGTTCTTCAACTCATTCATTTATCGGGCTCCCGTCATCATCTGGCGCCATTGTACATGATTCTATTCTGCCCGACACAGCGCCACGGTATCCTCGATCAGCCGGCGCGCCACGGTGCCCGGAGGTGGTAACAATGGCAGCCGATCGTGGCGATACCAGCCGGCGTTGAGCAACTCTTTCGGATCGTGGCGCAGTTCGCCGCCCTGATAGTCCGCCATAAAGGCCATCATCAGCGAATGGGGGAATGGCCAGGGTTGAGAGGTCACATAACGCAGGTTGGTGATCGAAATATTGCTTTCTTCCATCACCTCACGCGCTACCGCCTGTTCCAGCGTTTCACCCACTTCGACAAACCCGGCCAGCACGGTATGGATCCCACCGCGGTGACGCACGTGCTGCGCCAACAGGATCTCATCATCGCGACGGATCGCGACGATCACGCACGGTGCAATCTGCGGGTAATAACGCTCACGACAGTGATTGCACAAGCAGGCGCTTTCGGTGCGGCTGAGTACCATTTCATGACCGCAATAGCCACAAAACTTATGTGAACGATAAAAGTCAGCCAGTTGCACGCCGCGCCCGGCAAGTTGGAACAGGCCACGATCAAGATCGAGCAACTGCCGCACCGATCCCATCTCTTTCGGCATCGGCTGGCATATCAGCCATACCGGTACCCCATCCCATTCGCCAATCTGACGGGCCTGCCGCCCCTGCAGGGCAAATGACGCCGCCAAACCCAGTGGCAGCTCACCGTTTGGCAGCCAAATTTTGCTTTCATGGCTGACGATCCACCAGCCATTTTCGTTACCCGTTAATGCAAGTTCCATATGTTGTTGCACAACCTCCGCTTCACTGGCAATCTAGGAGTTGTTCTTTGTTACATTTTAATAACTTACTGTTTCTTTCTCTTACTCACGGAGTCAAACATGCTCAACCAGTTGGAAAGCCTGACTCAACGCGTTGGTGGCAGTAATGAATTAGTTGATCAATGGCTACAAGCACGCAAGCAATTACTGGTCGCTTACTGCACTTTGGTAGGCATCAAACCGAACAAAGAAAAGCGTACGCCGCTGAACGAAAAAGCGCTGGAGAACTTTTGCCAGAATCTGGTGGATTATCTCTCTGACGGGCATTTTCACATCTACGGCAAAATTATCAAGCAGGTGGAAGGCTCAGCCAGCCCGAAAATGGCGCTAACCACCAAGTTCTACCCAAAGTTACAGGCCAATACCGAAACCATCATGGCATTCCACGATCGTTATACCGAAGTGGAGATCGATCAGGACGTCTGCCTGGAGTTTCATCAGGCGCTGTCAGATATCGGCGAGGCGCTGGCCTCACGCTTTGCCCTGGAGGATCAACTGATTCAACTGGCAGCGGAAACCTGGCAACAAGCGCAACCTGGGGCTGCCAATTCCGATACGCTGGAAAACCCAGCCTAATCCTGCCAACCCATTTCAACGTCATAGTGCAGGCCCACGGACGGGCCGGATCACCTCGCACCGCCAACAACGCCGCAGCATGAAAGATCAAAGGCAGGCTTGTAGTTTTTATTCACCCTCCTATACTGGTGGCTTCTTGTCGGAGTGCCTAGCGTTGATCTGTTTAGCAAATCAGCCAGGCTGAGACCGTTAATTCGGGATCCGCGGAACCTGATCGGGTTAATACCCGCGAAGGGAACAAGAGTAATCTATCGCCGAACACAGCTTTTCCGATCCAGGATCTCGCTGCTTTTTTGGCCAGCATCATTACTCCCTCCGAGCTCCAGACAAGCAATTTTCCACACATCACCCACTGATAGGAATTTGCTATGTCTACGATGAAAAAACCCCGTGCCCGCAAACAGCAGCGTGACGAAGCACAGCAGTTTATCAATGCCTTACAGGGCGTGACTTTCCCCAACTCACAGCGTATTTATCTGCAAGGCTCACGCAGCGATATCCGTGTTCCCATGCGTGAAATCCAGCTTAGCCCGACGCTTACCGGCGGCAGCAAAGATAACCCACAGTATGAAGCGAATGAGGCGATTCCGGTGTATGACACCGCTGGCCCTTATGGCGACCCGCACGCCACATTGGATGTCCATCGCGGCCTGGAAAAGCTGCGGGCAGGCTGGATTGAGGAGCGTGCGGATAGCGAAACCTTGAACACGGTCAGTTCCGGCTTTACCCAGCAGCGCCTGGCGGACGAAGGGCTGGATCATCTGCGCTTCGAACACCTGCCGTTGCCACGCAAGGCCCTGCCCGGCAAACGCGTTACCCAATTGCATTACGCCCGCGCGGGCATTATCACGCCAGAGATGGAGTTCATCGCCATCCGCGAGAACATGGGGCGTGAACGGATTCGTGGTGGCGTGTTACGCCAACAGCATCCCGGCCAGAACTGGGGGGCCAATCTGCCAGAAAACATCACGCCGGAATTTGTGCGCCAGGAAGTGGCCGCTGGCCGCGCTATCATCCCCGCCAACATCAACCACCCGGAATCCGAGCCGATGATCATTGGCCGCAACTTCCTGGTGAAAGTGAATGCCAATATCGGTAACTCGGCGGTCACGTCGTCGATCGAAGAAGAAGTAGAAAAGCTGGTGTGGTCTACCCGCTGGGGCGCAGATACCGTGATGGATCTCTCCACTGGGCGCTATATCCACGAAACCCGTGAATGGATCCTGCGTAACAGCCCAGTGCCGATTGGCACCGTGCCGATCTATCAGGCGCTGGAAAAAGTGAACGGTGTGGCGGAAAACCTGACCTGGGAAATGTTCCGCGATACTCTGCTGGAACAGGCGGAACAGGGCGTGGACTACTTCACCATTCACGCCGGCGTGCTGCTGCGCTATGTGCCGATGACCGCCAAACGCCTGACCGGCATCGTGTCACGCGGGGGTTCGATCATGGCGAAATGGTGCCTGTCGCACCATCAGGAAAACTTCCTCTATCAGCACTTCCGCGAGATCTGCAAAATCTGCGCCGCCTACGACGTTGCCTTGTCGCTCGGTGACGGCCTGCGCCCCGGTTCTATTCAGGATGCCAACGACGAAGCCCAGTTTGCTGAACTGCACACGCTGGGCGAACTGACCAAAATCGCCTGGGAATATGACGTACAGGTGATGATCGAAGGCCCAGGCCACGTGCCGATGCAAATGATCCGCCGCAATATGACCGAAGAACTGGAACATTGCCACGAAGCACCGTTCTATACCCTTGGCCCATTGACCACCGATATTGCGCCAGGCTACGACCACTTCACCTCGGGGATTGGTGCCGCCATGATCGGCTGGTTCGGCTGCGCGATGCTGTGCTACGTCACGCCGAAAGAGCACCTTGGCCTGCCGAATAAGGAAGACGTGAAGCAGGGGTTAATCACTTATAAGATTGCCGCCCACGCCGCCGATCTGGCGAAGGGCCATCCGGGTGCACAGATCCGTGATAACGCCATGTCCAAGGCGCGTTTTGAATTCCGCTGGGAGGATCAGTTCAACCTGGCGCTGGATCCGGACACTGCCCGTGCTTATCACGATGAAACGCTGCCGCAGGAGTCCGGCAAGATTGCCCATTTCTGCTCCATGTGCGGGCCGAAATTCTGCTCGATGAAAATCTCGCAGGAAGTGCGCGACTACGCCGCCGCACAAGAAGCCGCCAAACCGGTCGAAGTCCAGCTTTCCGGCATGGAGAAAATGTCTGCCGAATTCCGCTCGCGCGGCAGCGAACTGTATCACAGCGCAGCCAACCTGCAGGAAGAGGTGAACAATGACTGAAATCACTACGCCCTTCCCTGCCACGCCACACGAACTGGGGCTTTACCCGGTGGTGGACAGCGTTGAATGGATTGCACGCCTGCTGGATGCAGGCGTGACCACCATCCAATTACGCATCAAAGATCTGCCGGACGAACAGGTCGAAGCCGACGTTGCCGCCGCTATTGCGCTTGGCAAACGCTACCGTGCGCGGCTGTTTATCAACGACTACTGGCGGCTGGCGATCACACACGCCGCCTATGGCGTGCATCTCGGGCAGGAGGATCTGGATACTGCCGATCTGGCCGCCATTCACCGGGCCGGACTGCGCCTGGGGGTATCGACCCATGACGACGCCGAGATCGCCCGCGCCATTGCGATAAAACCTTCCTACATTGCGCTGGGGCATATCTTCCCCACTCAAACCAAGGAAATGCCTTCCGCCCCCCAAGGGTTGGCGGAACTGAGGCGCCATGTCGCTGGTTTACAGGAGTATCCAACGGTGGCGATCGGCGGGATCAGCCTCGATCGCGTGCCCGCCGTGCTGGAGTGCGGCGTGGGCAGTGTGGCACTGGTCAGCGCCATCACCCAAGCCGCGGATTGGCGTCTGGCTACGGCACAACTGCTGAAGCTGATTGAAGGCAAGGAGTAATGCCATGCTCAACGATCAGGAATTTTTGCGTTACAGCCGCCAGCTGCTGCTGGAAGAGTTCGGCCCAGAAGGCCAGGAAAGGCTGAAGCAATCTACGGTATTGATCGTCGGCCTGGGGGGATTAGGCTCCCCGGCGGCACTGTATCTGGCTGCCGCTGGCGTCGGCACCCTGCTGCTGGCGGATGATGACCAACTGCATATCTCCAACCTGCAGCGGCAAATCCTTTATCGCAGTAATGAACTCCCTCAAGGCAAAGCGCGGCTGGCACAGCGTCAATTGCAGGCGCTGAACCCATTGGTAGCCTGCATTGCGCTGGAACAGCGCTTACAGGGTTCGATATTGAGCGAAGCCGTGGCGCGTGCCGATCTGGTGCTGGACTGCAGCGACAATATGGCGACCCGCCACGCGGTAAACAGTGCCTGTGTCGCGGCGAGTAAGCCCTTGATCAGCGGCAGCGCGGTCGGTTTCAGCGGTCAGTTGTTGGTGATCGAACCGCCATACGCTCAAGGGTGCTATGCCTGCCTTTACCCTGAGCAAGCTGAGCCACTGCGTAACTGCCGAACGGCGGGCGTGCTCGGCCCGGTGGTGGGGACGATCGGCACGCTTCAGGCGCTGGAAGCCCTCAAAATGCTGGCAGGGATGGCTTCCCCCCTCAGCGGCAAACTGCGTTTGTTCGACGGCAAACAGCAGAGCTGGAGCACCCTGCAACTCAGCAAAGCCAGCAATTGCCCGGTTTGCCGAGGTGCCGCATGAAAATTACGCTGAATGACCAGCCGTTGGAGTTGGCGCAAGCATTGAGCGTCACCGCCTTACTCGAACAACTGGATCGCCACCAGCCGGGCACTGCGCTGGCGATTAACCAGACCATCATTCCTCGCGCCGACTGGGCAACCCGCCAGGTGCAGGACGGTGATGATATCCTGCTGTTTCAAGCGATTGCCGGAGGCTGACATGCTGCAAATCGCCGATACCACTTTTACTTCACGCTTGTTTACCGGCACGGGCAAATTCGCCACCCCGGCCTTGATGCTGGCCGCCTTGCACGCCTCCGGTTCCCAGTTGATCACCATGGCAATGAAACGCGTCGATCTGCGCGGCGGTAACGATGCCATTCTGGCTCCGCTGCAACAGTTAGGTGTGAAGCTATTGCCAAATACCTCCGGCGCTAAAACCGCCGCCGAAGCGGTGTTTGCTGCCCGCTTGGCACGGGAAGCCCTCGGCACTCACTGGGTAAAACTGGAAATCCACCCGGATGTAAAATACCTGCTGCCAGATCCGGTCGAAACCTTGAAAGCCGCAGAGATTCTGGTCAAAGAGGGCTTCGTCGTGCTGCCCTACTGCGGTGCCGATCCGGTGCTGTGTAAGCGGTTGGAAGAAGCTGGTTGCGCGGCGGTAATGCCACTCGGCGCACCGATTGGCTCTAACCGTGGCCTGCTCACCCGTGATTTTCTCGAAATTATCATCGAACAAGCCAAGGTGCCAGTGGTGATCGATGCCGGTATCGGTGCGCCAAGCCATGCGCTGGAAGCCATGGAATTGGGTGCCGACGCGGTGCTGGTCAATACCGCCATCGCCGTCGCGCAGGATCCGGTGCAAATGGCGCAGGCGTTCCGCCTGGCGCTGGAAGCGGGTGAGTTAGCCCGCAGTGCCGGATTGGGTCATCGCCAGCGGACCGCCGTTGCCTCCAGCCCGCTGACCGCGTTTCTCAGCCACTCTGAGGAGGTTCGCTGATGAGTGATAATTTCAGTAGCCGCTGGCAACAACTGGATTGGGATGACATCCAACTGCGCATCAACAGCAAAACCACACGCGATGTCGAACGGGCACTCAGCGCAGCAAAGCTGACGCGCGATGACTTTATGGCGCTGATTTCCCCCGCGGCAGCATCTTATCTGGAACCGCTGGCACAACGCGCCCGGCAACTGACGCGCCAGCGTTTCGGCAACGTGGTCAGCTTTTACGTTCCTTTGTATCTCTCCAACCTGTGCGCCAACGACTGTACCTACTGCGGTTTCTCCATGAGCAACCGCATCAAGCGCAAAACGCTCAACAGTGATGAGATCGAACAGGAATGTGCGGCGATCAAAGCACTGGGTTTTGAGCACCTGCTGCTGGTTACCGGTGAGCACCAGAACAAAGTGGGTATGGCGTATTTCCGCCAGCATCTGCCGCAAATCCGCCGCCATTTCAGCTCGTTGATGATGGAGGTTCAGCCGCTGGCAGAAGAAGAGTACGCCGAGTTGAAAGCCCTGGGGCTGGATGGTGTGATGGTCTATCAGGAAACCTACCATTCAGCCACTTACCAGCAACACCATCTGCGCGGGCAGAAACAGGATTTTCACTGGCGGCTGGCAACGCCGGATCGCCTAGGGCGCGCCGGGATCGACAAGATCGGCCTCGGCGCGCTGATCGGGCTTTCCAGCAGTTGGCGCGCCGACTGTTACCTGCTGGCGGAGCATCTGTTCTATCTACAGCAAACTTACTGGCAAAGCCGTTACTCGATCTCGTTCCCCCGTTTGCGGCCCTGTGCCGGTGGGATCGAACCCGCTTCGGTGATGAGTGAATCGCAACTGGTGCAACTCATCTGTGCCTTCCGCCTGTTCGCTCCCGACGTTGAGCTTTCATTATCGACCCGTGAATCCCCTTTCTTCCGCGATCATATGATCCCGGTAGCCATCAACAACGTCAGCGCAGGTTCAAAAACCCAGCCAGGGGGTTACGTAGAAGACGCCCCCACGGAGCTGGAGCAGTTTGAACCGCATGATGACCGGACACCGCAGCAGGTCGCACTTGCCATCAGTGCCGCAGGCTTACAGCCGGTGTGGAAAGATTGGGATGATTATCTGGGGCGCACTACGCAATAACCTGCAACGGTTACAAAGGTGCTCCAATAGTGCTGGAAGCAAAACGCAAAGCTCACAAGCCGAGCTGGTGCTGAAAATTGGCCCCGTTATAGTGGCAGCGTTGGTTATCAAACCCGAAGCCAACCAAGGTTATCTTCCCCCTCTTGATAACCTTGCCTTACCAAACCCCGGAGCGCGCGGATATCCCCCGCGCGTCTCCGGATTCTTGTTTGATCAATCCGCAGCCTGGGGTTTCATACTCGCGCCGACGATCGCCGACAGCAGGCAGCCGATGGCCAGATAGGCGGCAACCAGATGCCAGGAGCCCCCCATAAATTCCACCAGCAAGACGGCGATAAAAGGCGTGAAACCACCACCGACGACGCTGGCGACCTGATAACCAACCCCAGCACCGCTGTAACGGTAGGCAGTGCCAAACAATTCGGTAAACATCGGCTGCTGTACGCTGACGAGCATGTCGTGCGCCACGTTCCCGAGCATGATGGCGAAAAGTATAATCATCAAGGTATTACGGCTCTCTAGCGCCATGAAAAACGGCACTGCGCTAGCGAAACCGATTAACGCGCCAGTCACGTAGATCCGACGTCGGCCAAAGCGATCGGCCAAATAGGCAAAACAAGGAATAGAAACACAACTCACCGCTCCCACCAATAAGCCGATGTTAAGAAACAAGTCGCGCGCCAGGCCAAGGTGAGCGGTGGAGTAATTCAGGGCAAAGGCCGTCACGATATACATCGTCAGCAACTCACCCAGCCTCAGGGCAATAATCAATAAAAATGCCTTGGGATTTTGGCGCAAGGCCTCAAAAATCGGGAATTTGCGTATTTTGTTGGCTCTGTCCTGCAGCGTTTTATTCGCTTCAAACTCCAGCGATTCATCCATGCCGTTACGCACCCACCAGGCGATCGCAACCAGCACCAGGCTGAATAAGAACGGTAAACGCCAGCCCCAGCTTATGAACTCATCGTTGGTGGTAAACTGGTTCACAATGGAAACCGAGCCGGTTGCCAATAGCAGCCCGACACCGAAACCAATCTGTACCCCACTGCTGTAAAAAGCTTTTTTCTTTTTAGGCGCACTCTCAACCGCCAGCAGGGCGGCTCCGCCCCATTCACCACCCACGGCAAACCCTTGAACTGCACGTAGTAGCACCAGCATGACCGGAGCCCACCAGCCAGCCGTCGCAAAAGAGGGTAACAGGCCAATCAAGGCGGTGGCGATCCCCATCATCCAGACGGTGATCATCAGCATGCGTTTGCGGCCCAATTTGTCACCGAAGTGCCCAAACACGATCCCACCCAGCGGGCGGAACAGGAAACCGACGCCAAAGGTACCAAAAGCGGCCAGCGTTCCCATCGTTGGGCTGACCTGAGGGAAAAACTCTGTATTAAACACCAGAGCGGCAACTATTCCGTACAGTAAAAAATCGTACCAGTCGACCACTGCGCCAACAAAACTCCCTAATGCGGCACGGCGTGCTCGGCTGGGGGAGTGCTGGGTTGGCTGTGTAGTTTCGCTGTTTACAGCGGTGTCATTACTGATTGATAACCGGTTGTTATCCTGTGCGAGCACTGAGGGTGTTGAGGTATCCATGCCTATTCCGTTGTTTTAACTTTACAGGCACTTTACAACAAAAAGCCCCGGCTGTGATAGCCAGGGCTTTAGAACATCCAACCAATCAAAGATCGGCTTTAGATGGCTTACTCGTCGTCGTTGCCACCCAGATTACCTGCATTCAGCAATTCAGCCAGGTTAGCCGTCGCTTCTGCCGCGCTCACCTGCGGAACAACCGGTGCTTCGCCCTGTGCTTTACGGCGCATGCGATCCTGGTGATAAGCGTAACCGGTACCGGCTGGGATCAGACGGCCCACGATGACGTTCTCTTTCAGACCACGCAGTTCATCACGCTTACCGGCAACCGCCGCTTCGGTGAGAACACGCGTCGTTTCCTGGAACGATGCAGCAGAGATGAAGGACTCGGTCGCCAAGGAAGCCTTGGTGATACCCAGCAGATCGCGCGAGAAGGTGGCTTCGATCTTGCCTTCAGCAGCAAGCTTACGGTTAGCAATCTTGACGCGTGATACTTCAGCCTGTTCGCCTTCCAGGAACTCGGTGCCACCCGCGCTGACGATGGTGCCTTTACGCAGCATCTGACGAACGATAACTTCGATGTGCTTATCGTTAATCTTAACGCCTTGCAGACGGTAAACTTCCTGCACTTCGTTGGTGATGTAGCGAGTTACCGCATGCACACCACGCAGGCGCAGAATGTCGTGTGGAGATTCTGGGCCGTCGGAAACAACGTCACCACGCTCCACCACTTCACCTTCAAACACGTTGAGCTGACGCCATTTCGGAATCATCTCTTCGTAAGCGTCGCTGCCGTCCAGTGGGGAGATCACCAGGCGACGTTTGCCTTTGGTCTCTTTACCGAACGAGATGATCCCGCTGATTTCAGCCAGGATGGCAGGCTCTTTCGGACGACGTGCTTCGAACAGATCCGCAACGCGTGGCAGACCACCGGTAATATCCTTGGTACCGCCGGATTCCTGAGGAATACGCGCCAGGGTATCACCCGCACCGATCTGAATGCCGTCTTCCAACTGCACAATCGCTTTACCTGGCAGGAAGTATTGAGCAGGCATATCAGTACCTGGGATCAATACGTCGTCGCCTTTGGCATCGACGATTTTCAGTGCCGGACGCAGGTCTTTACCACTACCGGTACGCTCTGCGCTGTCCAGTACCACCAGAGAAGACAAACCGGTCAGTTCGTCGGTCTGGCGGGTAATGGTCTGGCCGTCAACCATATCGGCGAAGCGGATGAAACCACTCACTTCACTGATAACTGGCATGGTGTGCGGATCCCAGTTAGCCACGGTCTCGCCGCCGTTAACTTCTGCACCGTCACCTTTGCCCATCACGGCACCGTAAGGCACTTTGTAGCTTTCTTTGGTACGACCAAATTCGTCGATCAGCTTCAGCTCGGTATTACGTGAAGTAATAACCAGCTTGCCCGTTGCGTTCATAACGAACTTAACGTTGCTCAGCTTCAGGTTACCTTTGTTCTTCACCTGAATGCTGGATTCGGCCGCCGCACGAGATGCCGCACCACCGATGTGGAACGTACGCATCGTCAGCTGTGTACCCGGCTCACCGATGGACTGTGCCGCAATAACGCCGATGGCTTCGCCTTTGTTGATGATGTGACCACGTGCCAGGTCGCGACCATAGCAGTTTGCACACACACCAAAGTCGGTTTCACAGCTTACTACGGAACGCACCTTGACGCTGTCGACAGAGTTCTCTTCCAACAGGTCACAGGTCTTCTCGTTCAGCAGGGTGTTACGTGGCACCAGGATATCTGCCGTACCCGGCTTGATGATATCCTCCGCTGTCACACGGCCCAGAACGCGCTCACGCAGTGGCTCTTTAACGTCACCACCTTCGATAACCGGAGTCATCATGATGCCGTTGTGAGTACCACAGTCGTCTTCAGTCACCACCAGATCCTGCGCCACGTCAACCAGACGACGGGTCAGATAACCGGAGTTTGCTGTTTTCAGTGCGGTATCCGCCAAACCTTTACGCGCACCGTGCGTGGAGATGAAGTACTGAAGTACGTTCAAGCCTTCACGGAAGTTCGCGGTGATTGGCGTTTCGATGATTGAGCCGTCTGGCTTCGCCATCAGGCCACGCATACCGGCCAACTGACGAATCTGAGCAGCAGAACCACGAGCACCGGAGTCGGCCATCATAAAGATGCTGTTGAAGGAAACCTGTTGTTCCACCACGCCGTCACGGTTAACCACGTCTTCAACCGACAGGTTTTCCATCATCGCTTTAGCAACACGTTCGTTCGCCGCAGCCCAGATATCGATCACTTTGTTGTAGCGTTCGCCAGCGGTAACCAGACCAGACTGGAACTGCTCCTGGATCTCGGCCACTTCGGTTTCCGCTTCTTCGATGATCTCTGCTTTTTTGGCTGGGATCACCATGTCATCGATACCGACAGAAGCACCTGAACGGGCCGCGTACGCAAAACCGGTGTACATGATCTGGTCAGCGAAGATAACGGTCGGCTTCAGGCCCAGGATGCGGTAACAGGTGTTCAGCATCTTGGAGATCGCTTTCTTGCCCAGAGGCTGGTTAACGATCGAGTACGGCAGACCTTTTGGTACGATCATCCACAGGATGGCGCGGCCAATGGTGGTATCAACGATAGTGGTCTGATGAACAGATTCGCCTTCGGTATTTTTGATCTCTTCGACAATACGCACTTTGACGCGCGCATGCAGAGAGGCCAGACCGGCGCGATAAACGCGTTCAGCTTCTTTCGGGCCCGTCAGAACCATGCCTTCGCCTTTGGCGTTAACACAGTCACGAGTCATGTAGTACAGACCCAAAACAACGTCCTGAGAAGGAACGATGATTGGCTCGCCGTTCGCTGGTGACAGGATGTTGTTGGTAGACATCATCAACGCACGCGCTTCCAACTGGGCTTCCAGCGTCAGCGGTACGTGCACGGCCATCTGGTCACCATCGAAGTCGGCGTTGTATGCCGCACAAACCAATGGGTGCAGCTGGATCGCTTTACCTTCGATCAGAACCGGTTCAAACGCCTGGATACCCAAACGGTGCAGGGTGGGTGCACGGTTCAGCAGGACCGGGTGTTCGCGGATCACTTCGTCGAGGATATCCCAAACGACAGCTTCTTCACGCTCAACCATTTTCTTGGCAGCTTTGATGGTTGTGGCCAGGCCACGCAGCTCCAGCTTGCCGTAGATGAACGGTTTGAACAGCTCCAGTGCCATTTTCTTCGGCAGACCGCACTGATGCAGACGCAGGTATGGACCTACGGTGATAACAGAACGACCAGAGTAGTCAACGCGCTTACCCAATAGGTTTTGACGGAAACGGCCCTGCTTACCTTTGATCATATCGGCCAAAGATTTCAGAGGACGTTTGTTGGAACCGGTGATCGCACGGCCACGACGGCCGTTATCCAGCAGAGCATCTACCGCTTCTTGCAGCATACGCTTTTCGTTGCGCACGATGATGTCAGGCGCAGCCAGATCCAGCAGGCGTTTCAGACGGTTGTTACGGTTGATCACGCGGCGATACAGATCGTTCAGATCGGAAGTCGCGAAACGGCCACCATCCAGTGGAACCAATGGGCGCAGATCCGGCGGCAGTACCGGCAGCACGGTCAGGATCATCCACTCAGGCTTGTTGCCCGACTGAACGAACGCTTCCAGCAGCTTGATACGCTTGGTCAGCTTCTTACGCTTGGTTTCAGAGTTGGTTTCATTCAGTTCTTCACGCAGCTGCTCGCACTCGGCTTCCAGATCCATGTTTTTCAACAGGGCCTGAATAGCTTCCGCACCCATCTTGGCGTCGAATTCGTCACCAAACTCTTCCAGCGCATCCAGATACTGTTCTTCAGTCAGGATCTGACGACGCTCGAGGTTGGTCATACCGCCTTCAACTACTACGTAGGATTCGAAGTACAGTACACGTTCGATGTCACGCAGCGGCATATCCAGCAGCAAACCGATGCGCGATGGCAGCGATTTCAGGAACCAGATGTGCGCAGTTGGGGAAGCCAGTTCGATGTGGCCCATGCGCTCACGGCGCACTTTGGTCTGGGTCACTTCAACGCCGCACTTCTCACAGATTACACCGCGGTGCTTCAAGCGCTTGTACTTACCGCACAGGCACTCGTAATCTTTTACCGGCCCAAAGATACGGGCACAGAAAAGGCCGTCACGTTCTGGTTTGAACGTACGGTAGTTAATGGTTTCCGGCTTCTTCACTTCGCCGAACGACCACGAACGGATCATGTCTGGCGATGCCAGAGCAATCTTGATCGCATCAAACTCTTCGGTCTTAGTTTGCGCTTTCAGAAACTTCAATAAGTCTTTCACGGATTGGCTCCTGTCGGAGTTAAACCTGTTGGGCGCACGCTGACAAATCGCGCGCCCGTGTGACCTGAACAACCACCCTCTGGCTCCCTAAGGCCGGGAGCCAGAGCCGGAGAAACGATTACTCGTCTTCCAGTTCGATGTTGATCCCCAGCGAACGGATTTCTTTCAACAGTACGTTGAAGGATTCCGGCATGCCAGGTTCCATACGGTGATCGCCATCCACGATGTTTTTGTACATCTTGGTACGGCCGTTAACGTCATCCGACTTAACGGTAAGCATTTCCTGCAAGGTGTAAGCTGCGCCGTAGGCTTCCAGCGCCCACACTTCCATCTCACCGAAGCGCTGACCACCGAATTGCGCCTTACCCCCCAGCGGTTGCTGAGTTACCAAGCTGTAAGAACCGGTAGAACGGGCGTGCATTTTATCGTCGACCAAGTGGTTCAGTTTCAGCATGTACATGTAGCCAACGGTGACCTGACGCTCAAACTGCTCACCGGTACGGCCATCAAACAGCGTAATCTGACCCGAAGTCGGGATACCGCCCATTTCCAGCAATTGCTTGATTTCCGTCTCTTTCGCACCGTCGAAGACTGGCGTTGCGATTGGCATACCTTTTTTCAGGTTCTCTGCCAGACGCATCACTTCGTCGTCGCTGAAGGTGCTCAGATCGACTTTCTGGCAAACGCCATCGCCGAGATCGTAAGCTTTCTGGATGAACTCACGCAGCTTGGCCACTTCCTGCTGCTGCTTCAGCATTTGGTTGATCTTCTCACCAATGCCTTTCGCCGCCATACCCAAGTGGGTTTCCAGGATCTGACCGATGTTCATACGTGATGGAACGCCCAGCGGGTTCAGTACGATATCAACCGGCGTGCCGTTTTCATCGTAAGGCATATCTTCGATCGGGTTGATCTTGGAGATAACACCCTTGTTACCGTGGCGACCTGCCATCTTGTCACCCGGTTGGATCTGACGCTTAACCGCCAGATAAACCTTAACGATTTTCAACACGCCTGGTGCCAGATCGTCGCCTTGGGTGATCTTACGACGCTTGGCATCCAGCTTTTTCTCAAAGTCGGATTTCAGTTCGTCATACTGCTCTGCCAGCTGTTCCAGCTGGTTTTGCTTCTCTTCGTCGGTCAGGCCCAGTTCCAGCCAGCGATCGCGGGGCAGCTTGCTCAGCTTCTCAGCTTCAATGCCACCGGCAACCAGCACCGCATGGATACGTGCAAACAGGCCAGCTTCCAGGATCTGCAGCTCTTCAGTCAGGTCTTTCTTCGCCTGCTTCAGCTGCATCTCTTCGATTTCTAACGCACGCTTGTCTTTTTCCACGCCATCGCGGGTAAAGACCTGCACGTCAATAACCGTACCGGAAACGCCATTAGGTACACGCAGAGAAGAATCTTTAACGTCAGACGCTTTCTCACCGAAGATCGCACGCAGCAGTTTTTCTTCTGGCGTCAGTTGGGTTTCACCTTTCGGCGTTACCTTACCAACCAGAATGTCGCCACCGGTCACTTCCGCACCGATATACACGATACCGGATTCATCCAGTTTGGAGAGCGCAGCTTCACCCACGTTCGGGATGTCGGCGGTGATCTCTTCAGGCCCCAGCTTGGTGTCACGAGACACACATGCCAATTCCTGAATGTGGATGGTGGTGAAGCGATCTTCCTGTACCACACGCTCGGAGACCAAAATGGAGTCTTCGAAGTTGTAGCCGTTCCAAGGCATGAACGCCACGCGCATGTTCTGGCCCAGCGCCAGTTCGCCCAGATCGGTGGACGGGCCATCAGCCAGCACGTCGCCGCGCTCGATCGGCTCACCCAGATTCACACACGGCATCTGGTTGATACAGGTGTTCTGGTTGGAACGGGTGTACTTGGTCAGGTTATAAATATCGATACCTGCTTCGCCCGGATACATCTCGTCTTCGTTAACTTTGATAACGATACGGGAAGCATCCACGTACTGGATCACACCACCACGCTTGGCTACGGCAGTAACACCGGAGTCAACCGCTACGGCACGTTCCATACCGGTCCCCACCAGCGGCTTGTCAGCACGCAGAGTAGGCACCGCCTGACGTTGCATGTTCGCACCCATCAAGGCACGGTTGGCGTCATCGTGTTCCAGGAATGGAATCAGTGAAGCACCAACGGAGACAACCTGCTGGGTAGATACGTCCATATAGTCAACCTGATCGCGGCTGAACAGGCTTGATTCGCCTTTGCTACGACAGGTAACCAGGTCTTCTTCAAAGCGGCCTTCTTCATCCAGGTTGGAGTTCGCCTGGGCGATAACGAAGTTGCCTTCTTCAATAGCAGACAGATAGTTGATTTCATCGGTCACCACGCCGTCGCGCACACGGCGGTACGGGGTTTCCAGGAAGCCATACTCGTTGGTCTGTGCGTACACGGACAAGGAGTTGATCAGACCGATGTTTGGACCTTCCGGCGTTTCGATTGGGCACACGCGACCGTAGTGAGTCGGGTGTACGTCACGAACTTCAAAGCCTGCGCGTTCACGCGTCAGACCGCCTGGGCCCAATGCAGAGATACGGCGTTTATGCGTAATCTCAGACAGCGGGTTGTTCTGGTCCATAAACTGAGACAGTTGGCTTGAGCCGAAGAACTCTTTCACCGCCGCCGAAATCGGCTTGGCGTTGATCATGTCCTGAGGCATCAGGGTGTCCAGATCGCCCAGAGACAGACGTTCTTTAACCGCACGCTCAACACGCACCAGACCGACACGGAACTGGTTCTCGGCCATTTCGCCAACGGAACGGATACGACGGTTGCCCAAGTGATCGATATCGTCCACTTCGCCTTTACCGTTACGAATATCAATGAGCTTCTTCATCACTTCGATGATGTCGTCTTTGCTCAGGATACCCGAACCTTCGATCTCGTCACGCAGCAGAGAACGGTTGAACTTCATACGGCCAACCGCAGACAGATCGTAGCGGTCTTCCGAGAAGAACAGGTTCTCGAACAGGCTTTCCGCCGCTTCACGCGTTGGTGGCTCACCAGGACGCATCATGCGGTAGATTTCTACCAGCGCGCTTAAGCGATCGGTGGTTGGATCGACGCGGACAGTCTCAGAGATATACGCACCGTGATCCAGATCGTTGGTGAACAGCGTTTCGATACGCTTGTGGCCAGACTGGCTCAGCTTGGCCAGCAGATCCAACGACAGCTCCATGTTGGCTGCGCAGATCAGCTCACCGGTATTGGTATCGATATAGTCCTTCGCGACCACTTTGCCCGCGATGTACTCAACCGGTACTTCAATACTCTGAATTTCGTCTTTTTCGAGCTGACGGATATGACGAGCAGTGATACGACGGCCTTTCTCAACGTAGATCTTACCGTTGGCTTCAATATCAAAGGACGCAGTTTCACCACGCAGACGCTCTGGAACCAGCTCCATCTGCAGCTTGTTATCACGGATCTCGAAAGCAATTTTTGCAAAGAACAGGTCAAGGATCTGTTCTGTGGTGTAGCTCAGGGCGCGCAGAATGATGGTCGCTGGCAGTTTGCGGCGACGGTCAATACGCACGAACAGGTTGTCTTTCGGGTCGAACTCGAAATCCAGCCATGAACCACGGTAAGGAATGATGCGCGCGTTATACAGCACTTTACCCGAGGAGTGGGTTTTACCCTTATCGCTGTCAAAGAACACACCCGGACTACGGTGTAGCTGGGATACGATAACCCTCTCAGTACCGTTAATCACAAAGGTACCGTTTTCGGTCATGAGCGGAATTTCGCCCATATAGACTTCTTGTTCCTTGATGTCTTTGACCGTACCTTCTGGCGCTTCGCGCTCATAGATAACCAGGCGCAGTTTTACGCGCAGCGGTGCAGAATACGTCACACCACGAATCTGGCACTCTTTGACGTCGAACACCGGCTCACCAAGACGGTAGCTAACGTATTGCAGCTCCGAATTGCCACTGTAGCTCTGGATAGGGAAAACAGAACGGAATGCGGCTTCTAAGCCGTATTGCCCTTCAGGATCTTGCTCGATGAACTTCTGGAACGAGTCAAGCTGGATAGAAAGGAGATAAGGTATGTCCAGAACTTGTGGACGCTTACCAAAATCCTTACGAATACGTTTTTTCTCGGTATAGGAGTAAACCATAGGGTTCCTCAGCTCGCTGGAAAGTCGAACCATTTGTCTGCCCGGCATAGGACAGTTCATGCAACACCATTTTGTTGACCGGAAAGCGAGAACACTTTCCGCAATACCCGTTTCTATCACGCTTAAATCATTTCATTGCCTTTGCGGCAGATTCGGCTGCGGCAGGGAGAGCAGTATATTAAGTCGTCGATAGAAAGAAATATTGGGGTGAGCCAGTAGCCAAACAGTGTGAAACTCTACTGACGCCCTACAGCGCAAAAAGGCTGGTGACCAAAAAGTCACCAGCCATCAGTCTGTTAAGCCAGACTGCACTCTGAGAAGTTAAACTTATTTAACTTCAACAGAAGCACCAGCTTCTTCCAGAGATTTTTTCAGAGCTTCAGCGTCATCTTTGCTGATGCCTTCTTTCAGAACTGCTGGAGCAGATTCTACCAGGTCTTTAGCTTCTTTCAGGCCCAGACCGGTCGCGCCACGTACTGCTTTGATAACAGCAACTTTGTTGCCACCAACAGCAGACAGTACAACGTCGAACTCAGTTTTTTCTTCTGCAGCTTCTACAGGGCCAGCAGCAACAGCTACAGCGGCAGCAGCAGAAACGCCGAATTTTTCTTCCATAGCGGAAACCAGTTCAACAACATCCATTACGGACATAGCGGCAACTGCTTCCAGGATTTGGTCTTTAGTGATAGACATAACAATTGTTCCTAAAATTCAGAAATAGTTTAAATACGTTAGCAAAGGCTAAGAAAGAGCGGCTTATGCAGCTTCTTTCTGATCGCGCAGAGCAGCCAGAGTGCGAACCAGTTTGCCGGCAGCGGCTTCTTTCATGGTTGCCATCAGGCGTGCGATTGCTTCATCGTAAGTAGGCAGCGTTGCCAAGCGGTCAATCTGTGCCGCAGGGATCAGCTCACCTTCAAAGGCCGCAGCTTTAACCTCGAATTTTGCATTCGCTTTCGCGAACTCTTTGAACAGACGAGCAGCAGCGCCCGGGTGTTCGTTAGAGAATGCAATCAAGGTTGGACCGACAAACGTGTCTTTCAGGCATTCGAACGGAGTGCCTTCAACTACGCGGCGCATCAGGGTGTTACGAACAACACGCATGTAAACGCCAGCTTCACGACCTGCTTTACGCAGTTCAGTCATTTTATCTACAGTAACGCCACGGGAATCCGCAACAACCGCAGACAGCGCGCCTTTGGCCACTTCGTTGACTTCAGCAACAATCGCTTGTTTGTCTTGAAGATTTAATGCCATTAGCTTTTTGCTCCTGGATTAGCCGGGGAAAATCCCCCGGAACTCACTTCACTTAGCGCCTTGTGTAACACAGGGTGATAAGCGGCTTAACACGGTGAGCAGAATCCAGCAAAGACCATTCTCTATAAAAAGAAAAAATTTCTTTAGGCTCTGTCACCGTCTACGCAGGAAAATTAAGCACCTTTCGGTACACCTGCGGTCTTGGACGGAGGCCTGGATAGGCCAGGCTCCAACCGAAAAATCTGTTGCTCCGCCTACAGCGGAACCTTGGGGCATAAGATTCTAGGTGAATCTTTACCCCAAGTCAAAGCGATAATCACCTGGTGATTAGTTCGCTACAGCAGTCAAACCGCTCTGATCGATAGCAACGCCAGCACCCATGGTGGTGGAGAGGCTAACTTTCTTGATGTACACGCCTTTCGCCTGAGATGGTTTTGCTTTTTTCAGCGCAACCAACAGAGCTTCCAGGTTTTCTTTCAGTTTGTCTGCGTCGAAATCAACCTTACCGATAGTGGTATGGATGATGCCGTTTTTATCGTTACGATAACGAACCTGGCCTGCTTTAGCATTTTTCACTGCTTCAGCAACGTTCGGAGTAACGGTACCCACTTTCGGGTTTGGCATCAGGCCACGTGGACCCAGAACCTGGCCCAGTTGACCTACAACGCGCATTGCATCTGGGGAAGCAATAACAACGTCGAAGTTCATTTCGCCTTTCTTGATCTGCTCAGCCAGATCTTCCATACCTACCAGCTCTGCGCCAGCCGCTTTAGCAGCTTCAGCGTTAGGGCCCTGGGCAAATACGGCAACGCGAACGGAACGACCGGTGCCGTGCGGCAGAACGGTAGCACCACGTACGTTTTGGTCTGATTTACGAGCGTCGATGCCGAGGTTAACAGCAACGTCAACGCTTTCTACGAATTTAGCGGTGGCCAGCTCTTTCAGCAGAGCAACAGCTTCGGTGATGTCATACTGTTTAGTAGCATCAACTTTGTCACGGATCACGCGCATGCGCTTGGTCAGCTTAGCCATCTCTTAATCCTCCACTACCAGGCCCATGGAACGAGCAGTACCTTCGATGGAGCGAATCATCGCTTCAACGTCAGAACCAGTCATGTCCGCAGCTTTGGTTTCTGCGATTTCACGTACCTGAGCACGAGTCACTTTACCGACTTTGTCTTTGTTCGGCTTACCGGAACCAGACTTAACACCGGCCGCTTTTTTCAGCAGAACTGCTGCTGGCGGGGTTTTAGTAACGAAAGTGAAGGAGCGATCAGAATAAACAGTAATAACAACAGGGATCGGCAGACCTTTTTCAACGCTGTCAGTCTTAGCGTTGAATGCCTTACAGAACTCCATGATGTTAACACCTTGCTGACCCAGAGCAGGACCGACTGGCGGGCTCGGGTTAGCCATACCGGCTGCAACTTGCAGCTTGACGTAGGCTTGTACTTTCTTGGCCATTGAAATTTCCTCGTATGGGTAGTATCGCCTCCTAAGAGGCTCCCCGTGTTTCGCCGCGCTCCAAGAGCGAAGCATCTAAAAACAAAAGGCGCGAAATTGTAGTTCAATTCCGCGCCTCTGACAAGCCACAAATCTGCTTGTATTGCTGATTAATTGCTCAGCCTTTTTCTACCTGACTGAAGTCCAGTTCCACTGGCGTTGCACGGCCAAAGATGGAAACAGAAACCTTCAGGCGGCTTTTCTCGTAGTCCACCTCTTCAACAACACCGTTGAAGTCTGCAAACGGGCCATCGTTGACGCGCACCAGTTCACCTGGCTCAAACAAGGTTTTCGGACGTGGTTTATCACCCACCTGCTGCAGGCGGTTCATAATCGCATCCACTTCTTTGTCGCTGATCGGTGCAGGACGATCGGAAGTTCCACCGATGAAGCCCATAACACGAGGAACGCTGCGCACCAGGTGCCAGCTAGCGTCATTCATCACCATCTGGACCAACACATAACCAGGGAAGAATTTACGCTCGCTCTTGCGACGCTGGCCACCACGGATTTCAACCACTTCTTCCGTAGGTACCATGACTTCGCCGAACAGTTCTTCCATATCGTGCAGTTTGATATGTTCACGCAGCGATTGAGCTACGCGACCTTCAAAACCGGAAAACGCCTGAACGACGTACCAACGTTTTTTTGGGGCTTCAGACATTTTAGAACCTCAGGCCAGTAATAAACGATACCAGACGGACCAGAATACCATCCAGCCCCCACAGAATCAGTGACATCACGGCAGTTACCGCGGCAACGATCAACGTGGTATGTAACGTTTCCTGACGAGTTGGCCAGATCACTTTGCGTACTTCAGTACGCGCTTCGCGCGCAAACGCGACGGTAGCTTTACCTTTAGTGGTCATCAATGCCACTGCGCCAGCAACAACAATGATCAGTACAACTGCCAGCGCACGCAGTGGCAGGCTGAAATCACGGTAATAATAGTTACCGACAATAGCCATAACCAGCAGAACGGCGACGATCAGCCACTTAGCCACTTCAAGGCCACGTCCGCTCCCTTGAGCCTCGGTATTCGCACTCATAAACCAACCTGTCACAATGATTCGAACAAATAACTTTGCCTCGCAACGCGAGGCAAACCAAACCGATCAGATGCTGCTTAGCAGCATCTCGGTGTTTACGCTATGACGTATTTCAGTCAATACGGTTTAAGAGCCCATCTCACCAATGATTATGGCTGCAAAATCGCTGATGAGATAGGTTCTAGTTCACAGCGTATAAAAAGGGCATCAAATGATGCCCTTTTACCGCATGTCGCGTCAAATATTATCAGCGATTAAGCGATAACTTTGGCAACAACGCCCGCACCTACAGTACGGCCGCCTTCACGGATTGCGAAACGCAGACCGTCGTCCATCGCGATTGGGTGGATCAGCGTGACTTTCATGTTCACGTTGTCACCTGGCATTACCATCTCTACGCCTTCTGGCAGTTCGATGGTACCGGTCACGTCAGTTGTACGGAAGTAGAACTGTGGACGGTAGCCTTTGAAGAATGGCGTATGACGGCCACCTTCTTCTTTGCTCAGGATATACACTTCTGAATCAAACTGTGTGTGCGGCTTGATTGAACCTGGTTTAGCCAGAACCTGACCACGTTCGATATCTTCACGTTTGATACCACGCAGCAGAACACCCACGTTCTCACCCGCACGGCCTTCGTCCAGCAGTTTGCGGAACATTTCAACGCCAGTACAGGTAGACTTAACGGTGTCTTTGATACCAACGATTTCAACTTCTTCACCAACCTTGATGATACCGCGCTCTACACGACCGGTAACAACGGTACCACGACCAGAGATGGAGAAGACGTCTTCAATTGGCAGCAGGAATGGCTTGTCAATCGCACGCTCTGGTTCTGGGATGTAAGAATCCAGGTAACCAGCCAGCTCGATGATCTTCTCTTCCCACTCTGGCACGCCATTCAGCGCCTGCAGAGCTGAACCACGAACCACCGGCAGATCATCACCAGGGAAGTCATAAGCAGACAGAAGTTCGCGCACTTCCATTTCTACCAGCTCCAGCAGCTCTTCATCATCAACCATGTCACATTTGTTCATGAACACGATGATGTAAGGAACGCCAACCTGACGACCCAGCAGGATGTGCTCACGGGTCTGCGGCATTGGGCCGTCGGTCGCAGCAACTACCAGGATCGCGCCGTCCATCTGAGCAGCACCGGTGATCATGTTTTTCACGTAGTCGGCGTGCCCTGGGCAGTCAACGTGCGCGTAGTGACGAGTCGGGGTGTCATATTCAACGTGAGAGGTGTTGATGGTGATACCACGAGCTTTTTCTTCTGGTGCGTTATCGATCTGATCGAAAGCACGTGCGTTACCGCCGTAGGTTTTAGCCAGTACGGTGGTGATTGCAGCAGTCAGGGTAGTTTTGCCGTGGTCAACGTGGCCGATAGTACCGACGTTAACGTGCGGTTTTGTACGTTCAAACTTTTCTTTAGACATCGATTGTCCCTCTAAGACACGGATAAATCGGTGGTATCACCACATCAACCAAGCATTTGCTTGTTGAATCCAGAACAGAAAGAAAATCAGGGGGCGAGAAATTAAGAAGTGGTGCTGATAGGCAGATTCGAACTGCCGACCTCACCCTTACCAAGGGTGCGCTCTACCAACTGAGCTATATCAGCACATCTTGGAGCGGGCAGTGGGAATCGAACCCACATCATCAGCTTGGAAGGCTGAGGTAATAGCCATTATACGATGCCCGCATCCTGGAACTCGGCTACCTGATTTTTCTGTAGAATTTTTAGGCGTGAGAAAAGGATTGTTTGTCGCTTAACTCTTCACCCTTCGTGCCGACGGCTTTTGCTATCTGGCGCGAACTTTTCAGAAGGCTTTCGCCTTCTCCGTGACGACTTAAATTGCTTTAAGTCACCACAGTTTAATCCCGTTGCCAGGATTGAATTTGGTGGTGGGGGAAGGATTCGAACCTTCGAAGTCTGTGACGGCAGATTTACAGTCTGCTCCCTTTGGCCGCTCGGGAACCCCACCAAATTTTAACTACTGCGACTTGAATGGTGCCGGCTACCGGAATCGAACTGGTGACCTACTGATTACAAGTCAGTTGCTCTACCTACTGAGCTAAGCCGGCATCAAGTGCAGCGCATTCTAGGTAGAGCTGACGGGCTATGCAACAAAAAATTTGCGTTCCGCGCACTATCGCTCATAAATCATTCGATTTTGCCTGTCAGTTAGCAATTCACCCTGTAGGACGTACTCTTATTCATCCAACAGAGACATTATTTTGTACAATTTTATACATTTTTTGCAAGGGTTACCCGGTGTTTCTCCACGCTAGCTATCGGCTAATGCGTAATCTGACAAGAAAATTGTGATCGTGATCGGCGCATCCACTTCAAGGGGCAACTGTCAGGCTATGTCGCTGCCCCATGTTTACTCTCATTCTGTGGTGATTATTCACGGCAAGCCTCGGTTGTTTGCTGCCACACCGTCTTCTCACGCCATCATCACTGAATTGAGAATAGTATCTTCACCAAAGGATGGCGCTTTGCAGCTACTCTCAACCAACTGCGTGTCTGTTCGCACTATTGGCATAAACTCATGCTAATCGGTAACATTTGCGAAAAAAGTCTACGCCAAAAACGAAGCTGTCTATAATATGCAGCTTGTTTATTCTCTGGAGTTGGCGTTCGGCGCCGTTCCCAACCTGCGTTAACAGGCAGAATTTGGCTTATGATAAAAAGAGAGCAATCTTTAGCAACGCCATATCTTCAGTTTGATCGTACCCAATGGGCTGCATTGCGAAACTCAGTACCACTGACGCTGTCGGAAGAAGAAATTGTTAAACTGAAGGGGATTAACGAGGATCTCTCTTTGGAAGAGGTGGCGCAAATCTACTTGCCACTTTCACGGTTGCTGAACTTCTACATCAGTTCCAACCTGCGTCGCCAAGCGGTTCTTGAACAATTTCTGGGCACAGATGGCCAGCGCATACCCTATGTTATTGGTATTGCAGGCAGTGTAGCCGTGGGTAAAAGTACGACAGCACGTTTATTGCAAGCACTGCTGAGCCGCTGGCCTGAACACCGCAGCGTAGAGTTGATTACTACCGATGGTTTTTTGCATCCAAACAAAGTATTGAGCGAACGCGGTTTGATGAAGAAAAAAGGCTTCCCGCAATCCTACGATATGCATAGTCTGGTGAAATTCGTTTCGGAGGTCAAATCGGGGGCTAGGCGTGTCACCGCCCCGGTTTATTCTCATTTAATTTATGATGTTGTTCCTGAAGGTCATAAGGTTATTGAGCAACCTGATATTCTGATTCTTGAAGGGTTGAATGTTCTGCAAAGTGGTATGGATTACCCGCACGATCCTCACCGCGTCTTTGTCTCTGATTTTGTTGACTTTTCAATATATGTTGATGCGCCAGAAGACTTATTGCAAACATGGTATATCAACCGTTTCTTGAAATTCCGTCAGGGCGCATTCTCTAATCCTGACTCTTATTTCCATAGCTATGCAAAACTTCCGGAGGCAGAAGCGATTAATATCGCCACTCAGTTATGGAATGAGATTAACGGATTGAATTTACACCAGAATATACTACCGACTCGCGAAAGAGCCAGTCTGATTATGACCAAAAGTGCCAACCATGCTGTAGAAAGCGTGAGGTTGAGAAAGTAGCCATGAAATAAGAGAGGCTATCAACCTCTCTTATTTCAAAGCATTATTCAGCACTACGTAAAGATATTTCACCACCAATAAAAGGTTTAACGACACCATCCTGTTCAAGTAGTAATGCTCCTTGTTGGTCAATACCTCTGGCAATGCCAAAAATCTGTTGTTCACCAATTAAAAGTTTAACCGGTCGATCAATAAAATTATCCAATTGGCGCCAACGGGTAATAAACGGTGAGAGTCCTTCGGTTTCGAACTGCATCAATGAACGGCGTAATTCATTAAGCAAGGTTGCCGCCAATTCATTGCGATCGATATTAATCCCTGTTTCTTGCAGATTAATCCACTGCTGATCGATCTTATTGGCATACGTTTCACGCATCGCCATGTTAATGCCGGCACCGAGTACCAACTGCGCTGCATCCCCTGTCCTGCCGGTTAGTTCAACGAGAATACCGGCTAGTTTCCGATCGTTAAGATACAGATCGTTTGGCCACTTAACTCGTACTTGCTCTGCTCCTAAGCGTTGAAGTACTTCAGCCATCACGATGCCAATAACCAGGCTTAGCCCCATTGCCGCTGCTGGCCCTTGCTCAAGGCGCCAGAACATCGACAGGTAAAGGTTGGCACCAAAAGGTGAAACCCATTGCCGCCCACGCCGCCCACGCCCCGCATGCTGGTATTCTGCGATACAAGCATCACCAGAGGTTAGCTCCGCAATTCGATCTAATAGATATTGATTCGTCGAATCAACAACCGGTAGAACCGTTACTCGCTTGTCTTCCAACTTATCGAGAATATGTTCCGCATCCAGTAAATTCATCACTCCTGGTAGGCTGTAGCCTTTACCTGGCACGGTAAACACGTCCAGCCCCCATTCTCGAATAGTCTGAATATGCTTGTTAATCGCCGCTCGACTCATGCCCAGGGACTCACCCAAATGCTCACCGGAGTGAAACTCTCCGTCCGCCAGAAGTGAGACGATCTTAAGCGGTACCTTGGTGTCCTTCATGACAGAACCTCAACTGCATCCAGTTCACCGGTTGCCCCAATAAAGCGGACCTCCGGTTCCAGCCAGACATTAAATTTCTCTGCCACCTTATTGCGGACATGCCTCGCTAGTGCCACCACATCCTGGCTACTGGCATTATCAGCATTGACCAACACCAGGGCTTGCTGACGGTGTACCGCTGCACCACCAATCTGGTATCCCTTTAACGCGCACTGTTCGATGAGCCAACCAGCGGCCAACTTTACTTGCCCATCCAACTGTGGGTAATGAGGCATCGTTGGATACTCAGCTAGCAACATATTGGCCTCTTCCTCGCTCACCAGAGGGTTTTTAAAGAAACTGCCTGCATTACCTGTTACGCGTGGGTCAGGCAACTTGCTACGCCGCATAGCGCATACTGCATCAAAAACCTGCTGTGGTGTCACTGTACGCGGATCCAGTTTAGTAAGATCACCGTAGTTTAGTAGCGGGTTCCATTGCTTACTGAGCCGTAAACCGACTCCCACAATGGTGTAGCCAACTTTAAACTCATGCTTAAATACGCTTTCACGGTAACCAAACTCGCAACGCTCGGGACTCATGCGATCAATCTCACCCGTACTCAGATCCAGCAAATCCACATATTCACAAACCTGCTTCAGTTCGAAGCCATAGGCACCGATGTTTTGGATCGGTGCAGAACCTGCCAGACCAGGGATTAATGCCAGATTTTCCAAACCAGGAATACCTTGCTCCAGGGTCTGACTCACTAAGTAGTGCCAATTCTCACCAGAGCTGACATGTAGATGCCAGGCATCATCCTCTTCCCTGACTTCAATACCTTTCAGGCTATTGATCATGACTGTACCGGCGAAATCCTCCAAGAACAGAACATTACTTCCCTCACCGATTACCAGTAGTGGCTCCCGGCGCTTTTGCGCTTTCTGCCAAGCCTTAATCATCATTTCAATTTTTTCAGCAATAACTAAATGCGCCGCTTTGACCGGAAGTGCAAAAGTATTGTGTTTTTTTAAAGAAGTGTTTTCAGTAGACATGACGTTAAATACTCTTACGTAATAAACTACCATCTAGTCTACTCGATTCAACGAATATGGCTATTATTTGTTTTTATTACTTTGATTTTTCATTGTCATCTAACAAAATTTTCTCAAAGAGAATTATAAACGTCTTTTAATATCATAATGATACAAAATCACCTTGTTCCTATCACCCCAGCCCTCTGATTTATATAAGGTGTACAGATATTATTTATATGTATGAATATTGGATTTCACGCTTAAAAAATAAATTCTTCGTGGATATTAGTGATAGGAATTTTCGCTATATTTAATCATTCGCAGAGTTGGGAACGATAGCATATCAATAGAGGATTTCTTAGGTGAAAGGAGTTATATCACTAAGCAAAACGCAAAAAGGCCATCCTTACGAATGGCCTTCTGCTTGTTTGATGCCTGGCAGTGTCCTACTCTCGCATGGGGAGACCCCACACTACCATCGGCGCTACGGCGTTTCACTTCTGAGTTCGGCATGGGGTCAGGT
>NZ_JBBCVB010000042.1:0-44999 GCF_037199905.1 Serratia sp. MMO-28 | reverse complement strand
CGCAATAAGCTCTCCCACGGGCTTGGTGTCCCAGAGGGCGTACGTGCTGCCACGCCGGGTAAGAACACGGTACAACCTATCTTTTTACATCAACTACAAACATACAAGGGCTGGGGTGAGGGGGGGGAACTACTGAAATTACGCAGTCTTGCTAGGCTCCGGGGCTACCGCAGGTGCCTCCTCACGGCTATCGAGGAAATGTTTCACCACAAACATGCCCGCCATCATCAGGTAAGCCACCACGAACAGTAACGAGTTACCTTCCGCAAAGCCGACCATTGGCGAGTGGATCACACCGAATAACGCCAGCAGCGCGCCGGTTGCTGCCGCGATCGCACCGCGCAGCGGTTTATTCATGATGGCGAAAATGGCGATACAGCCCCACAGCATGCTGGCAAGCGGCGCACCGTTCCCCAGATGTACCAACCCTTGGTAATACACGCCTTTGCTGTGCAACAGCTCGGCACCCAGTTTAGCGGCCGAGGTGCCAGCCGCCCCCATCACGCTGTTGACCATGGTCAGCGCCCAGTTGGCGATCCACGGGAACAGGCAGATGAAGATCACCGGCACCTCCACTTTCGGCGTTTCCCTCACCACTTGGTTAGCGGTGACCACGCCGATAAACACCAGAATCGGCACAATCGCGGTCATCGGGATCACCGCCAGCATAAAGGCCCCCAGCCCGAATAACGGCACGATAAACATGGTGACGCCAGAAGCCAGCGTGTAGCCAATGCTGGCCCCCATCGCTTTCCAACCGGCGTGACCCACGTAAACGGTCACTGGGAACGGGTTACCCATCAGGCAGCCGAGCATTGAAGAAAGGCCGTTGGCCATCATCACTTTGCGGGTGTTGTAGTTGTCCCCCGCCGCGTGCGCACTCTCGATGTTCTCCAGGTCAAAGATGTAGTTCGCTAACCCCAGAGGAACGGCGGAAGCCAGGTACGGCAGCGCGTGTGGCAGGCCCTGCAGGAAGCTGTCGACGTGCACCCCTGGCGGGTTGAAGCCAAAGGAAGACATCGATGCCTTAATCGCTTCCGGGCTTTGCAGGCCCGAGATCCACGCCAGCGCGGTACCGGCCAACAGCAACAGCAAGCCGGTAGGGATACGCGCGAAGATCGGCTTTTTGCCAAACCAGTTGATAAAGATCAGCAGCAGCACGATAAACGAGACGGTCGGCGCTTCGAACGCCTGCAGCATCGGGTTCATCGCCAGCAGCAGCAGCCCCAGGCCGGACAGGCAGGAGAGCAGCACGGTGCGTGGGATCATCTTGCGGATGGTTTCGCCAAGGAATGAGCCGCCCACCAGGATCAGCGCTTCGACAAAGCACCACACCAGGCCAATCTGAATGGCGAAGTTAGCATCGCCGGTCTGCTGATAAACCGGCATCAGCACCAGAAAGGTGACGGTAAAAATCGACGGCGCGCTGGGGCCAGACGGCAGCGCGGTGACATCGGTGCGCCCGGTCTGGCGCGCCATTTGCAGGCCAAACCAGGTGTAGCAGATGCTGGCCGTCAGCACCGCCAGCCCGAAGGCGGGTGCGATGC
Source organism: Serratia sp. MMO-28 (assembly GCF_037199905.1). Taxonomy (NCBI): domain Bacteria; kingdom Pseudomonadati; phylum Pseudomonadota; class Gammaproteobacteria; order Enterobacterales; family Yersiniaceae; genus Serratia; species Serratia sp. MMO-28. The sequence goes on along the minus strand of NZ_JBBCVB010000042.1, from coordinate 43,452 downwards.
GCCCATACACAATCTCTTTTGGAATACCCACCACAAAGATGAGCAGACCCATCATGGTGAGCAGGTTGGTCAGGTTATTGGTCATCAGCCCGAAGTAGGCCGCCCAGTCACCGCGTTTCCATTCTAATTTTATTCTGTTCATGGACTATCCTTCACAGGTCGTTAAAACACGCTCTACGATCCACGGGATCGCTATCGGTCCTGCAGGTGAACAACATTCTGGTTCTGGTGTTGGTTTGCTACCTTGGGGCTCACGTATAGCCCCTGTTATTGTTATCCCCTATGGATTTCAAGTTGCAGCTAGGCACCAAGCTAACTCATCCCCAGGATCTTACTCAGGTAAGTGACTGGGGTGAGTTAGCGCAGGTAACAACGCTGCGGCTTGAAAGACGACGGGGTTATGAGCAGTAGCGATCGCGATAACTCAGCAACGCCTGCTCAAAACAGGCAAACGGCGGGTGCACAATCCCGGCGCCGATCATGCCGATCCCAGCATCTTTATGCGCGATGGCGGTGTTAATCACCGGCAGAATGCCGCTGTTGCCCACCTTGGTGATATCGATCGCCGTCGGGATCCCCATAAACGACAGCAGTGGAATGGTGACGTTGGGGTTTTCGCCCAGGGTGATCTCGCGCATCTGGCGGGAGAAGTCGATCGCCTCATCCACCGTGCCACCCACCAACGCCACAATCGCTGGCGCCGTCGCCATGGCAAAGCCGCCAATGCCGTAGGTTTCGGTAATCGCGCTGTCGCCGATATCCAGCCCGGAGTCTTCCTCTTTATACCCGGCAAACATCGGGCCGATCACCTGCTGTGCCGGGCCGGTAAACCACTGGCCCGGCAGCCCGCTGATGCGCAGACCAAACTCGACGCCGTTGCGCGCCATGGTGGTCACCACGGTGCTGTACTCAATGCCGTGTGCCGCATCCATCGCCGCTTTGCACATCGCCATCCAGGTCGGGCCGGAGAAGTAATCGCTGCTGGCGACAAAGTCGAACACTTCACGCTGTTGCTCAACCGGGTAACCGGTCTGAATGATCCACGGCGTCAGCGCCTGGATCAGCAGCGACGTCCCCGCGTTGTTGCGGTTATGGCACTCGTCGCCCATATGCAGCGCCTGAGCCAGCATCAGCCGCAGATCGATCTCCCCTGCCAATTTCATGGCGTCGCGCAGCATCGGGCCTTGCACATCGCGCATCCAGTTCAGGCGGTCAATCACGCTCTGGTCGTTGGCCCCCATGCGCAGGATCTTCGCCATCTGCTCGCTCATGTTGGTATAAGCACGGTTGCCGTAGGTTTTGTTCTCGACGATGTGCATAAACATCGATGCGGAAGTCACGCCCGCCATGGAACCCACGCAGTCATGCTCATGGCACGGCGAAAAGATGATTTCGCCGGAGGCCGCCAGCTTGGCCGCGTCGTCCAGATTGGCAGCCAGCCCTTCAAACACCAGCGCCCCGGTCACCGCCCCTTTCATAGCACCGCACATCTTTTCCCAGCTAATCGGTGGCCCTGCGTGCAAAATGGTGTGGCGCGTCATGCCCGGCACCACGTTAATCGCCTGGTCGTAACCCACCAGCACCGGGTGCGACTGAATAATACGCTCCAGCGCCAATTGGTTAGCCGCAGCGATCTTGTCGGCAAGATGTGGCGCGGCGATCTGGTCCAACGCGGCGATCACCGCCACGTTGCCCTGGCCCGGCGGCGTCCAGTCCAGATGGGTTACCGGAACGTGCTGTTTTCTGAGATCGTCGCTGAACATCGCAAGACCCACATTGATCACGTTCAGCGGTTGGTTAAATAACGTATGGCTCATCAGGCTTTCTCCCCTTTACAGACAAACTCACGCGCCAGTAGCCCGGTATTGGTGCTGCTGCTCGCCCAGATCACCCCCGCGTCCGTGAGCATCTGGCACTGCTGTTGCAGCGATGGCGTATCAAGATCGGTCCCCAGCACATAACCGAGGATCTCCAGCGGCCGCTGCTCGCGGGCGGCAATCGCCTTGGCCTCTTTGATTGCGTCGATCATCACCCCCACCGGATCTTCGTGGGCACCAAAGCCGAGCACAAAGTCCATCACGATCACGCCAACTTCAGGATCGCGCGCTTCTTGCAGCAGACGGCTGATGCGATTGGTGGGATCGATCATCGGGTGCGGTTTGCCGTTGGTGAAATCGTCATCGCCAAAATCGAGGAAGGTGTGCGCTATGCTCTGGTTCAGATCTTTCAGGCGCATCGCCGGATCGGGTTGAATATTGCTGTAAACGTCGCTGTATTTTTCCAAGGCGGCAAACATCGCCTCATCGCACAGGGTGCCGCCGCAGAACAGGCCGCGAATGTATTTTTGCTGCGGCGTCAGTTTGGCGCGCACTTCTTCAATCAGCGGCCAGTTGAGCGGGTGGAGATCGAGCGATTCTTGCTTGATACCGGTGAGCAGCACCGCTTTTAGCGCGGCCTCTTTGGTGCCGCGGGCAAACTGCAGCCCATCTTCGTCGGCAGGCGGCGCGTTGTGGCCGAGGAAACAGACCACCACCGGCTTGCGGCAGGCGCGGGCACGTTCCAACACTTTGTGCGCCACCGCAGGCGCTGGCGGCTTGGAGATCAATACAATCACCGCAGTTTCGCTGTCTTCTTCCAGCATTTGCAGAGCGTCGAGCATCATCAGGCCGCCGATCTTTTCGCTCAGATCGCGCCCGCCGGTGCCAATCAGCTGCGAAATGCCACCGCCAAATTCATGGATGCGTACGCTCAATTCCTGGCTGCCGGTGCCGGACGCGCCGATGATGCCGATGTTGCCCCGGCGCACGGCGTTGCCAAAGCAGAGCGCCGCGCCGTTGATGATTGCGGTGCCGCAGTCTGGCCCCATCATCAGGAGCCCTTTTTCATGCGCCAACTGTTTCAGCGCCAGCTCATCGTCAATCGAGACGTTATCGGAAAACAACATCACGTTAAGATTGTTCTCCAGCGCCTGGCGAGCTTCGCGCGCCGCATACAGGCCGTTTACCGCAATTACCGCCAGGTTGCTCTCCGGGATATGGGCCTTGGCGCTGGCCAAGGTGGCGTAGCGCGCCTCATGGCGGGTGCCTTGCTCTTTATGGGTGAATAACGCTTCAATCGCCTGCAGCGTGGCTTGGTTAGCCTCCTCGCTGGCCCCTTTGATGACGATCATCAGATCGCCGTTTTTGGCTTCTTCCAGCTCCGGGGTTAACAACCCCAGGTTCTGCAGCACGCCTTTGTTCATCTCGGTGGCCATCGCCACAAACGCCTGCTCAACTCCGTCCAGTTTGTTGGCTTTAGTCGAAATCGACATCAGTGAAACGGAATCAAACCAGGTGTTCTTTTTAACCATGATCCTGATGGGCATATTTTTCTCCAAAATATGAGGTCAAGAGGCAGGCATCCGCCATGCCGTGCAGCATGTCGTAACCTGAACTTGAGCCGATCTTTTTAATCTCGTTAATGGTGTGAATAATACGGTGGCAATCGTCATGCACTATTTTGGCGACCAGGTTGCTCATCACCTGCCGATAGCGCTGCTTGATGGCCGCCGCTAAAGTTATTGCGCTCAACAGCGTGGTTTTCTCCCGCGCATTGGCCAACGCGGCAATAAAACTCTCGCGATATTTTTGTGCCGGATGGCCAGGAATAAGCAATATCACGCACAGCCCCACCAGATAATCATCGCCGGAAGGCGTCAGGCCAATGCCTAAGCCAATAAGGGAATGTATCGCCTCGTCAGGCTTTTCATTCCGCCGCACGGCCATGAATAATGCGTCACGATGCTGCTGTAATAATCTTGCAATTTCCCGATGAAATATATTCCCTCCACGGTAATGAAAAAGTGAATTACCGGATGTGGCGTGCTGATTAATCCATTCCCCCCATCGCTGCCAGTTAATATATTTTATGCGTTCAGCCGTTAAAACGTATTCAGGCTGTTGCCATAACTGGCAGTGGGAAAAATCAATCCACTTATTCTGGCCAATTTCAATGCCAGCAGGTGAAAACTGCACCCGTTCACCGGGGCTAAATACCTTGTCGCAGTGCTGGAGCGCTATGCGGCAACTATTAGGGGCGTTATCGTATTCATCGCTTAATAACGTGTAGAGCATCTGCTGCTCTGGAACGAACAGGTTGACCGCACGGGCAAACACCTGTTCGACATACCCGTTTAGCCGCTGGCGGGGGAATGCTCCCTCCGCCGATAGCGCCGTAATGCACTGCCTGAGTGGCGGTGCGATAGCGTTTCTCCTTTATTATGCGCCAGCGGCGACCAGCAACTCAGCGATCGGGTGATAGCCTTTTTCCCGCGCCAGCGTCAGCGGAGACTTGCCGTACTTATCGGTCATATGAGGATTGGCGCCATGATCAAGCAGTAATTTAACGATTTCCTGCTGTTTGGCCCCGCCGTCATTAAGCACAATCGCTTCCAGCAGCGGCGTCCAGCCGACAAAATTGGTGTGGTTAACGTTGATATCGGTATGCGTTAATAATTCACGGACAATCTCAACGTGGCCCTTCTCACTGGCAGGAGTGATCCCTACGCCACCGAAGCGGGTTAAACGATCCAAATCTGGTTTGGCTGGCAATACCAAACGCAGCAGCGTTAAATCATTATTTAAACAGCTAATCAAGAAAGGATTAAAACAGGTTTGATCCTGCTTATTAATATCGGCCCCCGCAGAGATTAATAATGCCACGCAGTCGTAATGTTTATTCAGGCTGGCCAGCGTAATAGCGGTTCGGCCCTGGCGGTTAGTGGCATTAATATCTACACCGGCGGCCAGACATTTTTTCACCGCGTCGGTGTCACCTTGTTCCGCAGCAAAAAGAAATTCAGTCAGCAATTCTTGGTCAGACATATTCTGGCTCCCTCTTTTATTGTGGGCTTTTGATACTTTTCACTGCCACTGAGAATAGCAACAGACACAAAAGAAAAACATCCGCTTAAAAATCATTCATCGCAAAGGGAAACATTGTTGAATAGTATTCAACAATCAGAGCAGAGCGTGCGACAGCGCAGGCTTTCTTCGCTGTTTTCACTTTTTTGCCAGGGTAAATCTCTCTGCGATCGGTGGGCTCTCATCGCTTGCCACATCTGGCTTCAAACAAATGATCAGAAGTGTGAGCTTCCTCAAACCAGTTGTAACACCACTGTTAAATACCGTTCAATACTGGTTGCCCCTCAGGTGAATTACAAATACATTCAACAATGCGGCCAAATTCGTTTTACTCTCTGGCCCCCTCCATCAAGTATGAGGATAACTTCGGAACCCGACGCATGAACTCCATTTTTACCGAAGAGAACCTGTTGGCTTTTACCACCACGGCACGTTTTGGCAGCTTCAGTAAGGCAGCCGAAGAGCTAGGGCTGACGACGTCTGCCATCAGCTATACCATCAAGCGCATGGAAACCGGGCTGGATGTGGTGCTGTTTAACCGTAATACCCGCAGCATTGAACTTACCGAATCCGGTTTCTACTTCTACCGTAAAGCCACCGATCTGCTGAACGATTTTCACGCCATCAAACGCGGCATCGACACCATTTCGCAAGGCATTGAGGCACGGTTGCGCATCTGCATCAATCAGTTGCTCTATACGCCGTGGCATACCGCCCGGCTGTTACAGGCGCTGAAAAAGCAGTTCCCTACCTGCCATATCACGGTAACTACCGAGGTGTACAACGGCGTTTGGGACTCGATCATTAATAATCAGGCCAATGTCGCCATTGGCGCGCCAGACACTCTGCTGGACGGCGGTGGGATTGATTACACCGAAATTGGTGCCATCCGCTGGGTATTCGCCATTGCGCCGGATCATCCATTGGCGTTTATGCCGGAACCGATCTCCGAGAGCCAGCTTCGGCTGTATCCGAACATCATGGTGGAAGACACCGCCCACACCATTAATAAGAAAGTGGGCTGGCTGCTGCACGGCCAAGAAGCGATTCTGGTGCCGGATTTCAACACCAAGTGCCAGTGCCAGATTTTGGGGGAAGGGATTGGTTTTCTGCCCGAGTATATGGTGCGCGAGGCGGTGGCCGAAGGGTTACTGATCGTCCGCAACATTCATAACCCGCGGCAGGATTCGCGGATGTTACTCGCCACACAGCATGCGGCAACCGGGCAAGTGACGCAGTGGATTAAAAAACAGTTCGCCCCGGATGGCGCACTGAGTGGGATTTATGCCGACTTGCTCTACCGCGCTTAAGGGGGCGCGTAGCCCCCGCAAAGTTTACTGCCAGCCGTAGCGGCGCACGAACCAGCCCTTCACACACTGGGTCAACACCATATAACCGGCCAGAATCAGCGCCAGCCAAGGGAAGTAACTCAGCGGCAACGCCTGCAACTGCAGGAAACCGGCCAACGGCGAGAAGGTCAGGCCGATACCGGTGACGATCACCACCAGCGTCATCACGCACAGCGGCCAGGCTGGGCGGCTCTGGATAAACGGGATTTTGCGCGTACGGATCATATGGACGATCAGCGTCTGCGACAGCAACCCTTCCACAAACCAACCCGACTGGAACAGCGTCTGCATTTCTGGCGTATTGGCTTTGAATACAAACCACAGCAGGCAGAAAGTCAGCACATCGAAGATCGAACTGATCGGCCCGAAAAATACCATAAAGCGCCCCAGATCGCCGGAATTCCAACGCTGCGGCTGGGTGATCTGATCGTCGTCCACGTTATCGAATGGAATGGCGATCTGCGAAATGTCATACATCAGGTTCTGGATCAGCAAGTGCAGCGGCAACATCGGCAAAAAGGGCAAAAAAGCGCTGGCAATCAGCACGCTGAACACGTTACCGAAGTTGGAGCTGGCGGTCATCTTGATGTACTTCAGCATGTTGGCAAAGGTACGACGGCCTTCAAGCACACCCTGTTCCAGCACCATCAGGCTTTTTTCCAGCAGGATGATATCGGCCGCTTCTTTGGCAATATCCACCGCCGAATCCACCGAGATCCCAATATCCGCCGCCCGCAGCGCCGGAGCATCGTTAATGCCATCGCCCATAAAGCCGACCACATGCCCTTGCTTGCGCAGCAGTTGTACAATGCGCTCTTTATGCAACGGCGTCAGTTTGGCGAACAGCGTGGTACGAGCCGCCGCCTGCGCCAGCTCGTCGTCATTCATCTGTTCAACTTCACGGCCAAGCAGCACCCGATCGGCCGCCAATCCCACCTCTCTGCACACTTTCGCTGCCACCAGCTCATTATCACCGGTGAGGATCTTGACGGTGACGCCGCTTTGTTTCAGCGCTGCCAATGCCGGAGCGGTGCTCTCTTTCGGCGGATCGAGGAAGGCGATATACCCTTCAAGGATCAGATCCGCTTCATCCGCCACGCCGTATTCGTACTCTGCCGCGGGCAGGATCTTGTTGGCGACCGCCACCACGCGCAACCCCTGCTGATTCAGATCGTCGGTCACGCGGCGAATGCGCGCCAGCAGGCTGTCACTGAGCGGGATCACCGCTTCTTCCTGGCGCACATGGCTGCAGATCGCCAGCATCTCTTCCAACGCGCCCTTACATATCAGCTCATGATACTCGGTGTCTTTCTCTACTATCACCGACATCCGGCGGCGCTCGAAATCAAACGGGATCTCATCCACCTTGCGGTAATGCTGCAATAACTCCGGCTGTTGGCGTTCATCAGCACAGTTCAGCACTGCCACATCCAGCAGATTTTTCAGCCCAGTCTGATAAAAGCTGTTCAGCCAGGCATAGCGCAACACCCGTTCGTTGCTGGCGCCAAACGCATCGGTGTGGCGCTCCAGCACGATCTTATCCTGGGTCAGAGTGCCAGTTTTATCGGTGCACAGAATATCCATAGCGCCGAAGTTCTGGATCGCATCCAAGCGCTTGACGATCACTTTCTGGCGCGACAGCTTGACCGCCCCTTTCGCCAGCGTGGAAGTGACGATCATCGGCAGCATTTCCGGGGTTAACCCCACCGCCACAGAGAGCGAGAACAGCGCAGCCTCCCACCAGTCCCCCTTGGTATAGCCGTTGATCAGCAGCACGATCGGCGTCATCACCAGCATAAAGCGGATCAGCAGCCAGCTCACTTTGCTGATACCGCTCTGGAAAGCGTTCGGTTGCTCATCCTGGCCGATCACGCGCTGCGCCAACTGGCCGAAATAGGTGTTACGGCCAGTGCCAATCACCATCGCCAGCGCTGTGCCGCTCACCACGTTGGTGCCCATAAAGCACAGGTTCTGGCACTCCAGCGGCGAATCCAGCGCAGTACGCGATTCGACCCTTTTTTCTACCGGCAGCGATTCACCGGTCAGCGCGGCCTGGCTGATAAACAGATCCTTGGCGGAAAGCAGGCGCAGATCCGCCGGGATCATATCGCCAGCGGCCAGCTTGATGATATCGCCCGGCACCAATTGGGCGATCGGCAGCTCAACGTGTTCGCTTTTACCGGTCAGCGCATCGCTGCGATACGCCGTTGCGGTGTTGCTCACCATCGCCTTCAGCGCGTCCGCCGCTTTATTGGAACGGGCTTCCTGAATGAAATGCAGCAGTGTGGAGATCAATACCATCAGGCCGATCACCAACGCACCGGTCAGATCTTCAGTGGCGTAGGAAACCATCCCCAACACCGTCAGCAGCAGGTTGAACGGGTTGCGGTAACAGTGCCACAGATGGCGCCACCAGGTTTCGGCCTGCTGGTTTTCAATCACGTTGGCGCCAAACTGGCTGCGCGCGGCTTCGGCTTCGCGCTCGGTAATGCCTTCCGGGTGGCTGTTAAAGCGCTCATAAAGCTGCATCGCACTGGCAGCAGCACACTCCAGGCGCTGCTGAGCCAAGCCGGCAGGCAGCTCTTGCGCCACTCCGCTGACGCTTTCCAGCAAAGCATCACGCCGCACCAGGCGGCGCGGCAGGCTGCGGCTAAACAAGCCGAACAGTTGGCGGGGAATATTTTTGAATTTCATGGTTCGCACCTCACCACCCAGTGCCTCACGACAGTGGGTGAACAGGAGATCTGCACGCAGGAACGGCTTTCAGGCACGACAACACGGCCGCCCGGGCAGATCTTTCTATTACAACAACAGGGGCGATGAAAACGCACCGCTGTTTACCGTTTATTTCTCCGGTAAAACAGCAACGCAATGCGGGGAGGTTTTACCGGGGAAGCCGAATAACTGTTCTCGGGCTAGGATCGGGGTCCATAAAGACTGCATCTCCGGTAAATAAAAAGATTGAATGACCACCGCAGTCATTCCGTTTTGCGCAAAGATCCCCACTTTGCACCAAGATTCATAGCGCAAAATACGCTATTGTGGGGTGTCATCAGTCTAGGCCTCTTAACATAAACAACAAGTAAACCATGCAAAACCGGCTGACAATCAAGGATATCGCCCGCCTGAGCGGAGTGGGTAAATCCACCGTATCACGCGTATTGAATAACGAAGGCAGCGTAAGCCCGCAAACCCGTGAGCGGGTGGAAGCGGTGATCCGCAGCCACGGCTTTACGCCGTCCAAATCAGCGCGCGCCATGCGCGGCCAAAGCGACAAGGTGGTGGCGATCATCGTTTCGCGGCTGGATTCACCGTCAGAAAATCAGGCGGTGCGCACCATGCTGCCGTTGCTGTATCAGCACGGTTTTGACCCGATCGTGATGGAAAGCCAGTTTGAAACCCGCCTGGTGCAGGAGCACCTGCATGTCTTGCAGCAGCGCAACGTCGACGGGGTGATCCTGTTCGGCTTTACCGGCCTGAGCGCCGCGATGTTAGCGCCCTGGCAGGAGAAAATGGTGGTAATGGCGCGCGATTATCCCGGTATTTCTTCCGTCTGTTATGACGATGATGGCGCGGTAAAACTGCTGATGCAGCGTTTACGCCAGTTGGGCCATGCCCATATCAGCTATCTCGGCGTGCAGGAAACCGACGCCACGACCGGGATGCGCCGCTACCAGGCCTATCTTGATACCTGCCGTGAGTTGAAGATCCCGCCGGTTGCCGCGCTGGGTGAACTGAGCTATCAGAGCGGTTTCCAGCTGGCTGCCAGCGTGGTTGAACCCCATACCAGCGCGCTGGTGTGCGCGTCGGATACCATCGCCCTCGGCGCGATGAAATACCTGCAACAGCAACAACCTCTTGCGCCAATACAGGTGTGCGCCATTGGTAACACCCCGTTGCTGAACTTCCTGTTCCCGGAGACATTCTCCGTCGAACTCGGCTATGGCACCGCCGGGCAGCAGGCCGCCCAGCAACTGCTTGGCCAGCTCAGCGGTGAGCTAGGTGTGCGCCAGATCATTATTCCCAGCAGGCTGGCCTGATGATGGCTGCCCATCATCATTTTACCCACCGTGCAACAATGCTGTATTTCGTGCCGCTGTCGAATAATATATACCCAAAATAATTCGGGTTGCTTGTAGGCGGCAACCGAATGAATCCCCAGGAGCTTACATCAGTAAGTGACTGGGGTGAACGAGGGCAGCCAACACCCAAGCAACTTGAAGTATGACGGGTATAAATACCTTTATTGAATATTAATATTCAACAGCATCACCATGTGGCATTTTTTGTATTACCGCCCATACAACAGTCATGACATGTAGAAATTATCACCGCGACTTACTCTTTATTTCGGCCACATGGCCAAATAATCCTGAAAGGTATTCATCATGTCTCAATCATTAAAATATCCCATTATTCTCGTTCACGGCTTCAGTGGTTTCGATAAGATTGCGGGGCTCTACCCTTACTTTTTCGGTATTCAGCCCGCACTGGAAAAGGCGGGAGCGGCCGTATTCACCGCCACTCTATCGGCAGAAAACAGCAATGAAGCTCGTGGGGAACAATTACTCAGTTTTGTAAAACAAGTCACCCGGCTAACCGGTGCCCCCAAGGTCAACCTGATTGGCCACAGCCAGGGCCCGCTGGCCTGTCGCTACGTCGCCGCCATTCACCCGGAACTGGTTGCATCTGTAACCTCCGTAAATGGGGCAAACTTTGGCTCGGAAATTGCCGATCTGGTCCGTTTGGCAGTGAAACCTGGCTCCCTTCCAGAGGCGATTGCAGGCGCAGTGATGAACGCTTTCGGCTCATTCCTTTCCCTTATGACCGGCCGCCCGTCCCTGCCACAAGACAGCGTTGCCGCGCTTAACTCACTCACCAGCGCAGGCGTTGCTGAATTCAATGCCAAATATCCGCAGGGGTTACCTACTCAGTGGGGAGGGGAAGGTAAAGAGTTTGAGAATGGCGTTTATTATTATTCTTGGGGTGGGGTTATTAATTACAACCCGATTGAACAGGGGCTTAATAATTTTGATCCGCTGCATACTTCAATGGTTGCCCTCTCATTTTTGTTCACCAAAGAGCGTTTCCAGAATGATGGGTTGGTTGGGCGCTATAGTATGCATCTCGGCAAGGTGATCCGCTCCGATTATTCAATGGATCACCTGGACGCGATCAATCAAACTGCCGGGGTTGTCACCAGCAGTACCAACCCTGTTCAACTGTTTGTTGATCACGTGGCACGCTTAAAATCGAAAGGGTTATAACTTTCGTTTAATCAATGCCTGTCAATAATTACCCTGCCGGGGCTGACAATGCCCGGCTACCTATCACAGCGCCCCGTTAAAAACCGCAGGCCTTTAGCGGGCCAATCCGAACCCATAAGCCGTTACCAACATTTAGAATAATCAATATGTTAAGGCTGCATTGCTCTGATGGGATCCAGAGCCCTTGATGATCCATTTTGTGATCCTCAACCCAGAATGGGAACGTTCCCATTCCATAAGCACCCGCGAATGACTAAGCTTTATTTATCCACACCTCTGCGCCTAAAAAAGGGTTTTCATCATGAGTAAAGTTCAGCAGCAGGATATTGATCGCCTGATTGTACTGGTGGGTGGCAGCGAGAATATCGCCACCGTCAGCCACTGTATTACCCGTTTGCGTTTCGTGCTTAACGATCCCGCCAAGGCCAACCCCAAAGCGATCGAAGAGTTGCGCATGGTCAAAGGCTGTTTTACCAACGCCGGGCAGTTCCAGGTCGTCATTGGCCCGGAAGTGGGCGATTACTATAAGGCGCTGATCGCCACCACCGGCGGTAACGAAGCCAACAAAGAACAGGCCAAGCTGGCCGCACGCCAGAACATGACCTGGTTCGAACGCGCCATCTCGCACTTCGCCGAAATCTTCTTCCCGCTGCTGCCTGCGTTGATCAGCGGCGGTCTGATCCTCGGTTTCCGCAACGTGATCGGCGATATCCCGATGTCTGGCGGCCAAACGCTGGCCCAGATGCACCCAGCGTGGAAAACCATTTACGATTTCCTGTGGCTGCTCGGTGAAGCCATCTTTATGTTCCTACCGGTCGCCATCTGCTGGTCAACGGTGAAGAAGATGGGCGGCACGCCGGTACTCGGGATCGTGATGGGCATTACCCTGGTTTCCCCGCAGCTGATGAACTCTTATCTGCTCGGCCAGCAGGTGCCGGAAGTATGGAACTTTGGCTGGTTCACCATTCAGAAAGTGGGCTATCAGGCGCAGGTGATCCCGTCGATCCTCGCCGGCCTGACGCTGGGCTGGATCGAAACCCGGTTGAAAAAGATCGTGCCGGATTATCTGTATCTGGTGGTGGTGCCGGTGGTTTCTCTGCTATTGGCCGTGTTCCTGGCGCACACGCTGATTGGCCCATTTGGCCGCATGATCGGCGACGGCGTAGCCTGGGCGGTGAAAGTGGTGATGACCGGCAGCTTTGCGCCGATCGGCGCTGCGCTATTTGGTTTCCTGTATGCACCGCTGGTGATCACCGGCGTGCACCAGACCACGCTGGCGATCGACATGCAGATGATCCAAAGCATGGGCGGCACGCCGGTCTGGCCACTGATTGCGCTGTCTAACATCGCGCAGGCCTCGGCGGTGCTCGGCATTATCATTATCAGCCGCAAGGTCAACGAGCGTGAAATCTCAGTACCGGCGGCGATCTCCGCCTACCTCGGCGTTACCGAACCGGCCATGTACGGTATCAACCTCAAATACCGCTTCCCAATGCTGTGCGCGATGATCGGTTCGGCCATCGCGGGCCTGATCTGCGGGTTGAGCGGCGTGATGGCCAACGGCATCGGCGTCGGCGGCCTGCCGGGGATTCTCTCCATCCAACCGCAATTCTGGCCGATCTACTCGCTGGCAATCCTGGTTGCCGTGGTGGTCCCGTTGCTGCTGACCATCTTGGTGTACAAACGCAAGGCCAGCCGCGGCGAGCTGCCGGTCTGAATCAATCAAGAAGCCCGTCTGCGGACGGGCCTAATGTACAAGCAAAGAGGCAACGCTTCCGATGAGCAATCCTATCCCCTGGTGGCAAAACGGTGTCATCTATCAAATTTACCCGAAAAGCTTTCAGGACAGCACCGGCAACGGCTATGGCGATCTGGCGGGTGTCATCCAGCGGCTGGACTATTTACAGGAGTTAGGGATCGACGCCATCTGGCTGACGCCAGTGTATGTTTCGCCGCAGGTGGATAACGGCTACGACGTGGCCGACTACTGCGCCATCGATCCGGCCTATGGCACCCTGGCAGACTTTGAGCAGTTGGTGGCGCAGGCCCACCAGCGCGGCATCCGCATCGTGATGGATATGGTGTTCAACCATACCTCCACCGAACACCCGTGGTTTAAAGCGGCGCAGGATCGCCACAGCCCGCTGCGCCAGTTCTATATCTGGCGCGACGGTGAGGGTAATGCACCGCCCAATAACTGGCGTTCCAAGTTCGGCGGCAACGCCTGGCAATGGCATGCCGACAGCGGCCAGTATTACCTGCACCTGTTCGCCACCGAGCAGGCCGATCTCAACTGGGAGCACCCGCCGGTGCGGGAAGAACTGAAGAAAGTGTGTCAGTTCTGGGCGGATAAGGGCGTCGACGGGTTACGCCTCGACGTGATTAATCTGGTGTCCAAACAGCAGGACTTCCCTAACGATACCCAGGGCGATGGCCGCCGTTTCTATACCGATGGCCCGCGCATCCACGAGTTCCTGCAGGAAATGAGCCGTGAGGTATTTCAGCCACGCGGCCTGATGACCGTGGGCGAAATGTCCTCGACTTCGCTGGAACACTGCCAGCAGTACGCGGCGCAGGGTGGCAAAGAACTGTCGATGACCTTCAACTTCCATCACTTAAAGGTGGACTACGCTAACGGGCAGAAATGGACGCTGGCTGCGCCGGATTACGTTGAACTGAAGCGGATTTTCCGCCACTGGCAGCAAGGCATGCACAACCGCGCCTGGAACGCGCTGTTCTGGTGTAATCACGATCAGCCACGCATTGTTTCGCGCTTTGGCGACGAGGGCGAACTGCGCGTCACCGCCGCCAAGATGCTGGCGATGCTGCTGCACGGTATGCAGGGCACGCCGTATATTTATCAGGGCGAAGAGATCGGCATGACCAATCCTGGTTTTAACCATATCGATCAATATCGTGATGTGGAAAGCCTGAATATGTACGCCGAGCTGAGCGCGCAAGGCAGAAGCGACGCCGAACTGCTGGCGATTCTGGCCTGCAAGTCGCGCGACAACAGCCGCACGCCGATGCAGTGGGACGCCAGCGCCAACGCCGGGTTTACCCGCGGCACGCCGTGGATCGCCTGCGCGGAGAATTACCCGCGGATTAACGCGGAAGCGGCGCTGGCCGATCGGGATTCGGTATTCTATGCCTATCGCCACCTGATCGCCCTGCGCAAGCAGTATCCGCTGCTGACGCACGGTGATTATCAGGATCTGGCCGCGGAACACCCGGCATTGTGGTGCTATCAGCGCTGTTGGAACGGGCAGCGGCTGCTGGTTGTCGCCAACCTGAGCCGTGAGCCTTTGGCGTGGGACGCCACAGGCGTTGAGCTTGCCGATGTGTGGCAACCCTTGATGAGCAACTACGCAGATGCGGCAGAACAACCGCAGGCCATGACGCTGCGGCCGTTTGAGGCGGTGTATTGGGTGGTGAAAGGGTAGTTTTGAAAGATTGGCAGGGCCTGCTTGCGGCTCTGCCAATCTCGGTTTCAGAGAATTGCGCCATCTCTGGCGGTTATCATCACAACGGCTTTATCACCCTCCGAATCTCATCGACGCAATCGAGAATATTATGGTGATTGCACGCTAACGGGATGATATTCAGCCGATCACACACCGCGCCAACGCCATTATCCTCACTCTGCCAGGTTCCCTTATCTCCCGCCAAAGCCTGATAGTAAGCAGACATCTGAGTGGCTTTAAACAGGGTCACCTCTGTATGCCGTAGCCGCCCAGAAATCTGCCCTTGGCCGATGGCATTCTCCGCATCTTCAACGGCTAAGGCCCGCTTCGCGCCCTCCCCATGCACGCCCAGCTCTGCAAGCATGTTTTTACGCAAGTCTGGCATATCCTGATAGTTCACCTTGGCCTGATAGTAACTGTCCAACAGATAAAGTTGGATATCCCTGACGCCGCGCGCCTCCAACATAGCGGCAATCTCGAGGGCAATCAGCCCACCCAATGACCAACCCAAGAGTTGAATCACCGGTTGTTCCAACAGCCCTTGCGACTCCATTTGCGCCAAGTAGTAGGCTGCCACCGAGGATAAATCGGTCAGTTGCTGCTGACAGTGGTAAAGGTTGTAGTTATCCACCCCGAGGCAGTTGATCTCACCCTCCACCCTTTTGGCAAAATTAATGTAGGTTTCACACCCCACCAAGGCAGGATGAATCATCCACAGATTCCCCGCACCCGGCTGATAACGGTTAAGGCGCTGAACAGACTGATAGTTTTCTACCGCTAACATGCTGCGGATAGTGCGGTATTTAAACAGCTTCACCACCGGCACGGTTTCCGCCAGTAAGCTGGACATTTTCTGGCACAACGAAATAGCCAGAATAGAACTCCCCCCACTGGCAAAGAAGTCATCGGTCACGCCAATCACCTCTCGCTGCAATACCTCTTGCCACAACGCGCACAACTGCCGTTCCTGCTCCGTTTCCGGGGCAACATACTGGCGAGTAGCATCATCATCCGCTGGCAACGGCAGCCGTTTGCGGTCTATTTTCCCATTGGCATTGAGCGTGAACTCCGTCAGGAAAATAAACGCAGCGGGCACCATATACATTGGCAAGCGCCCCTGAACGTGGGTCAACAAGCGTGAATGGTCCAAGGGCGTGTCACTCACGTAATAGGCAATTAACCGCTCTTGCTCACCCATGGCTTTCACCACCAGGCATTGCTTAATGGCACCAATTTCCATCAGAGTATTTTCAATTTCACCTAACTCAACCCGGTAACCATTTACTTTGACCTGATTATCAACGCGCCCGCAGAATTCAATATTACCGTCGTGCAACCAGCGGCCGAGATCGCCAGTGCGATAGAGCCGTTCCCCCGTTACCGGGTGCTTGATAAACCGTTCCGCCGTGCGTGCCGGATCGTTGAAATATCCCTGCGCCAGCCCAACCCCACCAATGAACAGCTCACCGATAATGCCCGGCGGTACTGGCACCAGATGCTCATCCAGAATATAAAAACACTGATTGGCAAGCGCTTGGCCGTAAGGGATGCTCTGCTGAAATAGCGCCCCTTTCTCCACTTCATACATGATCGACCAGATGGCCGCTTCCGTTGCCCCGCCTGCGCTAATAAAGCGGCAGTCAGGAGCCCAACGATGACAGCGCTGTGGCAGATTTACCGGGATCCAATCGCCACTTAACATCACGCGGCTTAAACTGCGATTGAGTTGTAACTTTTCACGTTCCACATACTGCATCAACAGTTCAAACAATGCAGGGGCAGACTGCCAGAGCGTCACCCGGTGCTCTAACATCAGGTGGCACCAGGCATCCGGCTGGTAGCGCTGTTTCTCACTTGGGATCACCAAACGCCCCCCAGCGGACAACAGGCCAAAAATATCATAAACCGACAGATCAAAACTCAACGCACTGATGGCCAACGTAGCGTCACCAGGGACAATTTTCAGGCGCTGATTGACATCAATCAGCGTGTTATTGGCCGCAGCATGTTGAATTGCGACGCCTTTCGGAACCCCGGTAGAGCCCGAGGTAAAGATGACATAGGCCAATTGCTCTGGGGCTACGGTTTCGGGAGGTAGTATCACCTCAGGAACCGCTAGTGTTGGTGCGACCCCGCTTGGTAACAGGTAAATCGTGGTAAATGCTTCCTGCTGCCAAGGCCGATCCGCCAGCACCAGGCGGCAACCCGCTTGCTGCATGATGCTCGCCCGGCGATTCTCAGGCCATGAGGTATCCATCGGCAAATAAGCACGGCCAGCCATCAGCACCGCAAACACCGCGACCATCTGCGCCCGCCCTTTATCCATCGCTACGGCAATTAATGCCGAACTACCCAAATTGCCCTGCCGGATTTGGTTAGAGAGCACCAGCGCCAGTTGGTACAACTCACCATAGGTACAGCTCCCCTGTGAATCGATCAAGGCGATATCATTAGGGTGTTGTTTGGCCCATGCCATGAATCCATGATGAATCGCGTGGGCATATTCGGCTGATGGCCGAGTCTCCAGCGCGGGTTGCAGTAGCTTACGCTGTTCCTCACCAGACAATAGGCTCAGATTGGCTACTTTTGCCGTTGGCGCTTGTACCATGTAACGCAATAATTGCCGATAGTGCTGCATAAAACGGTCGATGGTCTCAGGAGAAAACAGCGCACAGGCGTAGTTGATGTAAGCGGCAAGTTGCGGCTGCCCATCTTCAATCATCAGACCGAGATCGAACTTCGCTACCTGGTAGTAGTGATTGAGATCAAGCGGAGTAAATATCGCTTTTTCCTGCTGCGCGCCCATGACTTGCTCAACGCTGAACACGACCTGGAATAGCGGCTGTCTGGACAGATCGCGCTCGACATTCAAGCTTTCAACCAGCTTCTCCAGCGGCATGTCCTGATACTCCTGACTGGCCACGGTATTGCTAAACACCTGCCGGATCATCTCATCAACGCGCAGTTCTGGATCAATGGTATTACGCAGCACCAGCGTGTTTACAAACAAACCAATCAGCGGTTCGATCTGGGAATGCGAGCGGTTAGCCACCGGCGCGCCAATAACAATATCTTGCTGATGGCTATATTTACCCAGCAGGAGAGTAAAACCTGCCAGTAATACCGCGTGTAGCGTTACACCCGTGGTGCGGGCCAGGCTACGCAACTGTTCACTCAGCTCAAGATCTATGTCAAAAGAAACCGTTGCCCCTCGATGGTCAAACTCTTTTGGCCGCGGATAATCGGTAGGAAGCTCTAACAACTGATATCCCTGCATTTTATCCAACCAGAACTGCTGCCGAGCCTGGTCGCGCTCGTTGCCTAGCTGGCTCTCCAGCCAAGAGGCATAGTCAGAATATTGGATAGTCAACTCGGGCAGCGTCAGCGGGGTATCACAGGCAAAGAATGCATAGTGCCCTTCAAGTTCCGCCAACAGCAGATTCGCCGACCAGCCATCAAAAGCGATGTGATGCACGTTAAGCAAAGAGAAACGGGTTACCCGCCCGTCAGTCTCCCGACGTTCGATCAACATATGACGGAGCGGATATTCTTTACGTAGGTCGAAAGGCCGGTGAATGACGGCCGCCAGGGTGGTTTCCCATTCTTCAGCCGTCACGTGCAGACGTTCTAGCGGCAGAGGGCGCTGCTGCAATACAAACTGCGTGGTGCCATCGTCCGCATTCTGCACTATCGTGCTGCGCAGCAAATGGTGGCGTGTCACCACCGCCTGTAATGCCAGCAGATAAGCGTCAACATTAATCTCCTCGCCCAATTCAAACAGCACCGGAACTTGATAGAGATCGTTGCCCTGCATCAGTTCGTCAAGAAACCACAAACGCATCTGTGATGATGAGAGTGGATATCGGGTCTGCGCCAGCGCCGCGATGGGCCCAGCCGCATTGACCGCCGTCTGCTGTTCCAAGTGCTGGCAAAACTGCCGGACTGTCGGATAAGCGCTGAGCATGGCAAAAGTCACTTCCCTCCCCAACGCCTGACTCAGCCGGTTACAGAGGGTAATTGCCTGGATGGAATTACCGCCACTGCTATAAAAGTTATCGTCAACCCCAATGCGTTCGGCCCGCAAAATCTCTGCCCACAGGTCACAACAAAGCGTCTCCCACTCGGTGCTCGGGGCCGTATAGGCCCTCTGAGCGACGCTCTGTTCCGGTATAGGCAACGCTCGGCGATCGACCTTGCCGTTGACGCTGAGTGGAAAACTCTCTAACGGGATCATATCGGCAGGGCGCATATATTCCGGCAACGTCTGCGCCAGCAACTCGTGCAGGTAAGTGTGGTCCATCTCCTGGCTGGCGGTGTAATACAGCAATATTCTGGGGTTGCTCTCGGTCACTAGCGCCACACATTGGCCGATCTCCGGTACGGCAGAGAGGGTGCGCTCTATTTCACCCAGTTCAATACGGTAACCATTGAGTTTGACCTGATTGTCGATACGCCCCAGGAACTGGATGTTACCGTCCTCCAGCGTACGGCCCAGATCTCCGGTGCGGTACAGGCGCTCCCCGGTCATTGGATGAAAAATAAAACGCTCAGTGGTTCGCTCTGTATCGTTGAAATAGCCTTGCGCCAAGCCGACGCCACCGATATACAACTCACCTACCACACCTTGCGGCAACGGCTTCAGTTCGGCATCCAAAACATAAAGCGACTGATTTGCCAAGGTCGGCCCCAGTGGAATGCTTTGCTGGAACTGCTCCGTTTTTCCCACTTCATACATGGTTGAACAGATAGCCACTTCGGTAACGCCCCAACAGTTGAGGAAACGGCATTGTGCCCCCCAGGCAAAGCAGCGCTGTGCCAGCATTGGTGAGACCCAATCTCCACCTAATATCACCGAACGTAATGGGGAAACAGAGTCGCTGGCATATTGCTCCTTATGCTGAAGCAGCAGATCAAAGAAGGCCGGGGTTGAGAACCAGACGGTCACCTGATGCTGCAATAACAGCTGATACCATGCTTGAGGCTGATAGCGTTGCGACTCCGTCGGGAGCACCACGCGCCCCCCCGCCGACAACATGCCAAAAATGTCGTAGACAGAGACATCAAAACTTAGCGCACTGACAGCAAAAGTCGCATCGTCTGTGCCAACATTCAGCAGGTTATTCATAGCGATAACCGTATTGGTGATCGCCGCATGTGAGATCGCCACGCCTTTCGGCACCCCGGTAGAACCAGAAGTAAATATGACATAGGCCAACGCGTCGGGTTCTACGGGCTGTGGTGCTAATAAAGACTCGGGTAATGCTATCCCCAACGCTTTGCCGGTGCTATCAAGCACCAAAGAAGTGAAGGCGGGATGTTGCCAAGGCTCATCGCACAGGACGATCCCGATCTCAGCCTGTTCAACGATCGTCAAACGGCGTTTTTCCGGCCAGGATTTGTCCATCGGCTGGTACGCTTTCCCTGCCATCAAGGTAGCCAAAATGGCAATAACCTGCGCACGCCCTTTGTCCATCAGAATAGCGACTAACGCCGAATCACGTTTTGCGCATTGACGGATCTGGTTCGACAGCACCAAAGCAGCCTGATACAGCTCGCCATAGCTGCAACTGCCCAAAGCATCAATAACCGCAATATCATCCGGATGCTCTAACGCCCAGTCCATAAAGCGCTGATGCAGCGCGCAGCGGTAGTCAAACGCTGAGTCCAGTGCCAGCGTCGGTGCTTGAACCGGTTTGCTGGCCCTTAGCAACGGCAATTGGTGGTGGGGAACATACAAATGCGTTGGCAAATGTTCCAGCAGGGTGACCAGCAAAGATAGCAGAGTGTCCGCTTTATCGCGGGTCAGATACGCGTTGGCATACGCCAGTGAAAGCAATAGCCCATCATCGGTGGTGTGCGCCAACAGATTCAGCGGATAATCCGTTTTCTCTGCGGTTGAGCGGACACGCACCGGCATATCAGCCGTATCAGCACTCGGGTAGTTTTCAAACACCAGCAAGGTGTGGAACAGCGCTTCGCCGCCATAGCTCAGTTCAGCCAGAGGTTGGTAACAGTATTCGTCCAGTTCATTCAGGGAACGCTGAATTTCCTGCAACTGCTGCAAACAGCTATGGTCGTTATCCCAATCCACCCGCAAGGGTAGCGTGTTGATATACAAACCAACGCTGTCCTCAATGCCGTCAATCGGCAGATTACGGCCTGACACCGTAGTCCCCACCAGCGTGACCTCCTGTCGGCTGTAGATGTGCAGTAACTTATGCCAGACAAACTGCAACATCACGTTCAGTGTCACCCCCTGATTCAGCGATAGCTGCTGCAACGATGAATACAGAGCAGGAGGCAATTGGCGTTGAAGCAGGGTCTGCTCTACGTTTTTACTGTTTTTTTGCTCATAAGGCAGGCTGAGCAGGTAGGAGCTATCATTCGCCTGACATTGGTTGAGCTGCCGCTGTTGCCAATAGGCCCGGCAGTGTTCCGCCTGTTCCATATAGTAACGCTGTGCCAGCAGGTAGGTGACCTCCTGCTGGCTGTCGGGCTGCTGCCCCGCCAGTAATTGCTGGTAGGCTTGATGTACATACTTCAGCAAAAGCTGGCCGCTCCACCCATCGGTGATGCTGTGGTGTACGGTATAAACCAGGCAGTAATGCTGGGCGCTAATCTGCACCAGCCGTAAGCGGAACAGACCAGGCTGTTGCAGATCGAACGGCTGCACTCGCTGTTGCTCGCACAACTGGTCAAGCGCCTGTTGCCAATTCTCCTGCTGCTGATAGTCCTCATAGTGCCAGTCGATTGCCGTTTCTGCACAAATCACCTGCAACGGCTGCCACTGCCAATTGAAACAAGTACGCAAAATCGGGAAACGCACCACAGCCATTTCCCACGCTTGCCGATAGGTATCAGGATTCAGCTCAGTAAGATAATCCAGCACCATTTGCACCCGATAGCTCGGATCGTCAGGTTGGCTGACTGCATGATAGATAAACCCTTGTTGCAGGCTATTACAGGGGAAGATCGCTTGCGGTGTATAGCTTTGCTGCAATCTTTGCCATAGCGTTGCGGGCAGTTCCTCGCCCATCACCACCGGTGCCCCGCTGTCTTGCTCAATCAACTGCTGGACTTGATGGGTAAATTGCTGGGCAATGTCCAGCAAAGCCGCCGCAGTCAACATGCCGTCCAGACGGAAACACAGTGTCTCGTCTGCCACCCAGCTATTGAGTATCAGCAGTTCACGGTTGGTATTGGTTGGATCACTGTTTTGGCCGGATGGCTCGGCCAGCAATTGCCATTCAGCCCCCTGATCGGTAAATTGCCCCAGATAGTTGAAAATCACCCCAGGGTGGCGCAACGCTGGCCGATGTTCCCCGCCGCGCACACGCAGCACGCCGTAGCCGATACCTTGGTTCGGCACCGCCTCCAACGCCGCGCGCACCTGCGCAACATCCGCCCGCGGGTTATCTGCCAGAGTAAAGTTTACCGGGTACAGGGCGGTAAACCAGCCAAGGGTACGCCCAACGTCCAGATGGCCACCGGGTAAATCACGTCCGTGGCTTTCTAACATCAGCGTGTGGCTGTGGGTATTACTGTAATGGCGCAGGGTACGCAGCCATGCGGTGAGCAGCAGATCGTTGGTCTGCCCGCTCATTCGCATCAGTTTGCCAGTGGCCATAGAATCCAATTGGCCATAATGCAGGTTAAGCCGATCGCTCAACGCGAAATCAGCGCGATAATCCCGCTGTTGCTCACACTGCTGCTGCCAGTAATCCGCCTCCGTCAAACCGGTTGGCTCATAATCCAGTAGGGCATTCACCCATTGCCGATAGCTGGCAGACTTTGGCCCCAGGGCTTCGCCAAGATACAAGCGACGCAGATCCTCCACCAGAATACGCCAGGATACCGCATCGATAATCAGATGATGGCAGGCAAAGAAAATGCGGGCGCTACCATCTTGATACCCCTCAACATAACCAAACTGCCACAGAGGCCCTTGCTGATAATCAAAGCCACTCTGCCACGCACTGAACAGTGCCTCCAATTCAGCATCAGAAAGCTCGGCTCGGTGACAGCGCAGTAAAGTACGAGGGGCTGATTGCTCCTGATAATGCTGCCGGTAGCCCTGTTGTTCCAACGTAAAATAGGCGCGCAACATGTCGTGGTGCACCGCCAACGCGTCGATCGCCTGTTGCAATCTGCCCAGATCCAACTCTGGCACACGGATCAGGAATGATTGATTCCAATAATGGCTCTGCGCGAATTCCTGCTCAAAGAACCAGAGCTGGGTGGGTGACAGGGGAATATCCTGGCTAAGTATCCCCTGCTCAGCCTGCACTGCGTTGGGCAGGGCCGTTGTTGCAAGATTGTCCAACAAAGCAGCAATCGAGCGATAGTGATAGAGATCCTGAGTACGGCACACCATGCCAATCCTGCGCATCTCCGACACCAGGCGGATCGCAGTAATGGAGTCCCCTCCCAAACGCAGGAAATCATCATTGAGCCCGATATCTTCAAGCCCCATCACCTGTTGCCAAACCGCCTGTAGCTGCTTTTCCTGATAGGTGGTGGCCGGGCGATAGTCATGACAAGCCTGGCTGTAGCCGGGTTCAGGCAATGCACGCATATCCAGTTTGCCGTTGATGGTTAACGGTAGCGACATCAGTTGTACCAATACCGCTGGCACCATGTAGTCCGGCAACCGCTCAGCCAACTGGCGTTTTACCTGTTCATCATTGAGCGTGACCTCAGCGACATAATAAGCAACGATCCGCGGTGTCTCCTCCTGCCCACGAACCACGACCGCACAGTGCGCTACTGAGGTTACTGCCACAAAGGCCTGTTCAATCTCGCTTAACTCAATCCGATGTCCATGAATTTTGACCTGGAAATCGTCACGGCCAACATATTCCAGCTCACCATTCGGTAGCCAGCGCACCCTGTCACCGGTACGATAAAGCCGCTGATATTCACTTTCGTCCGCCTGTGCAAACGGGTTGGCAATAAACTTTTCCTGCGTCAGCAGCGGCTGATTCAGATAACCCCGTGCCAACCCAACCCCCGAAACACAAAGCTCACCAGGCACACCGATAGGCAGTGGCCGCTGCTGGCTATCCAAAACATAGAGACGCACACCAGGCAGTGGCCGCCCGATAGTATTCGCCCCGTTGTAACGATAAAGATTGATCGCAACACACACGCTCGCCTCTGAAGGGCCATAACCGTTAAACAGTTGGTGCCCCAATTGGGTGTAGTGATCGAGACACGCTCGCGATGTTGCTTCCCCCGCAACCACAATCTGCGATAAACAGGCCGGAATGTTCGGCTTTAGCTTTAATAACGCGGGCGGCAAATGGGCAAATTCAATGTGATGTTGTTCAATCAGCGCCAATAACGCAGGCAGGTCGTGGCGTTGTTCTTCAGACGCTACCACCAGCGTATGGCCGCCACACAAAGCGATATAGGTTTCCGCCACATGGGCGTCAAACACCACTGAGGCAAATTGCAGGCAGCACCGCGCTTTATCAGCGTGTCCGAGGATGGCCTGAAACTCGCGAACCATATTGAGTACACCCTGATGCTCCAGCAAAGCGCCCTTGGGTTGCCCCGTGGTTCCTGAGGTGTAAATAGCATAAGCCAGCTGATGAGGAGAGGATTCAACGGCCAAAGGAACATCGCTGGTGGCCCCACTGTCGGCAGGGTCATCCACTAACCCGAGCTCAACTGGCAACGCCATATCCTGCAGTTTTGCCCGCAGCCCCTGTTCGGTTATCAGCAATCGAGCACCGCTATCGGCAAGAATATAATTGATGCGCTGCTTGGGCAGTTGTGGCTCCAACGGAATATAAGCGGCCCCCGTTTTCATAATCGCCAGCATGGTCACTATCATATCTACGCCACGGTTCAGACACAGAGGAATGAGGGTGTCCGGGCCAATACTTTCCTGTGTAATGCGTTGATAGTGCTCCTTAATACGCCTGGCAAGACAACTACTTTTTTGTTCTAACGCCAGGTAGGTCAACTGCTGGCGTTCATCGATCAAGGCAATACGCTGCGGGTATTTTTTGGCCTGCTCAGTAATAGCCTGGTGCAACGTGCCCGGTGCCATCGCCTGTTTTGACTGCGGGGGATTCCAATCGATCAGTTGCTCACGCTGTTGCGCTGGAGTCAGCAGGGGAAAGCTCTCTAACGGTTTGTCTGGATGCAGTAACAGCTGATTTAGCAGGTACTGAAACTGCTCGGCCATTGCGGCAATTTGCTGCGGAGCAAACAGCTCTGGCTCATAACGGATACGAAATGCCATGTCCCCGCTTTGTTCCTGATATTCCAAAACCAGTTCAGCATTGGCCAAGCTCTGGTCAAAACGGTGGTTACAGCGTGTTTGGCAGCCCGTTAACGCCAGTGTCAGCTCATTGAAGTGCGCTTGGGCAAAACTGACATTTGGACGTATCCCGCTATTTTTCAGCACCTCATAAATCGGCCAGCGGGTAAAACGTAACCCCGGTTTGGCCTTCAAAGAGCGGTTGTGGGCTAAAGTACGCTGATAAATATCAGCAAAACTATCCCCTTGATGGACAAAAAAAGGGAACACCGCCGTATTTACCTGTGCCCCTAAACTCAGATGGCTACCGCTTTCCATAGAAACTGGGTAAGCGATATGCGCAGCCTCACTTTGACAATAACGTGCAATCAGTAAGGCCCAAATCGTTTTAAACACCAAAAATGCATTAGCATGTTTTACGTTTCTTTTAAGCACTTCCCATTTTCTTAGTGGAAGCAAGAATTTTACTTGCCTATTAATGGGGGAGGAATCAGGAAGATGTACATAAGGAATTTCGTTCTTTTTAGGTAATCCTGTTAATGCTTTCTGCCAATACTCAGCGGGGTTGGCAGTAGACAGCTCGTTGAGTTTATCCAGATAATCCCGCCCTCTTTCCAAGAAAAATCTGTCATCATTAATGTGATTTTCCGCTGTCACACTGTCATTATAATAATCCGACATTTCAGTATAAACGTCAGCCACTGAAAGCCCATCGATGATGACATGATGCATAACCAGAACAAACTCATACACCTCATTTTCTTTATCATGGTAGAAACCATAGCTAAATAGCGGACCATTATTGAGATCAAAAGGTCGCGTCGCTAACTCAGCTAAAGCCTCTAGGCTATTGCACCTTTCTAATCCTGTTACACACGCCTCAGCATTTCTACGCCATAAAAGCTGCCCATCCTCTTCAACCAGATGGCTATGCAGCACAGGATATTTATGAATGACGTACTTAACCGCACGTTCAAGCTTATGAATATCCAAAGAACCCGTAATTGTCTGGTCCATTATCATATTGTATTTGCTTGACAGAGGTTCAAGTTGCCATTCTGTAAAAAATATTCTCGTATAGGGCGTAGCTGATAAAGTGTGCATGTAGATTTCCTTACCTAAATTAATTAAAAATGAGTTGAAATTTGAAAGAATTTGATTTTTCTTTAATAAAACTGTCGCTGTGCGATGAATGAATAACATCACAGAAAGGCATCGGCTCGTCACTGTCAAAGCACGGGTGTGGAACGGTTTTCCGCTCCTCTCACAGAGAGTGTTACAGGGGTGAAAAACTCCACCATGCTTTTGAAGTATAAGGTTTTTTATTTCTACTTGCGCGTCATAGAGAGATCGCAAATATTTACCAATCGGGATTTAACGATATGCACCTTGCTCTCATTTTTTAATGTCGCTAAAATACGTTGAATGCTGCTGCGTGATAGCGTGGTGCGTTTTTCAATAAACGCCAGTACAGAGGTATTTTTCCTGAAATCCTCAGGAAACTCCATCAAATGAGCCAACATGCCTTTCACAATATCTTCAGACTTATATTTAAAGATACAATTATCGCGAAAACACATTCTTGACAACTTATAAGAAATAATACTTATAAGCTCCTTTTGCAACTCTAACTTATTAATCAAATATTGCGCACGCGTCCTAGGTATTTGATAAATACAACTATCTGCCCCCAATTCGATCGAATAATAGACACCGCCCCCCGGATAACAGGCCAAACCAATAACATAAGGAGAAAAAACTGTAGAAACGATAAGGTTGTCATCTAATCGACAAAGATTAGCACTGCCTCTTTCCAAAAGGTATAAATTAAAAAAGTCAGGCTCTGACTCTATTTTAACACCTTGAGTCGTTTCCCCCGGCTGCCTTGGCACTATTTTTTCTGCATAAGGAAGCAGTTCATTCAGTAGACGACGGAATGCAACATCGGGCTTTTCAACTTTAAACATACTTCACCATTCACTTTACAAAATAGTCCACGCTATTTTCCCCACTTACCTTCCCTTACCAAAACATACATTTTAAATGTTCAGAATCACTTAACTTTACTGCAAGATGTTATAGAAAATAATTGGAATCTGCATCAGAATATTCAAAATAAAATATTCATCTAAAAGAAATAGCAACACACCGATAAATGGAATAAAAAACTAATTTAATACGTAATTACTATTTATTACTCCAAATAATTAACGGCAGATAGACATTAATAAAACTAACTGATTAGTGATTAATGTTAATTAATAGGTCATTTGACCAATTTTTTATGCACCAGATCGGTCTCTTACCCTGGTAAGAATGATTAATTTTTATACGTTTTAGCCATCTATACCCAAAATACTTCGAGTTGCTTGTAGGCGGCAAACGAATGAATCCCTGGGAGCATAGCGAACTATGTGACCAGGGTGAAAGAGTGCAGCCAACACCCAAGCAACTTGAAGTATGAAGGGTATAATCACCCTATTATTTTAGTCTTATTTAGGCTGTGTCCCTTAATTCAGCGTGATGCCGCCGCAACGCCAAAAAACCGTCAGCAAGGCAAAGCCATGTTCAAGCCCGACAACACCGGTGACGGGCTTTTGGGGCACGCTCCTGTGGACTGGGGCCATTTGAGTGACAAATCTGCTTATAACGCCCCGGCATCAGCCCAAGCTCTGCGGTTTGATTGATGACGGATATATCCATATCCTGAGGTTGATGGCAAAGTCGTTTTAAGCTTGAAGTATCTGGAACTAGCGCACCGAAGGGCCGTAATGGGACCTATCCTTGTGTTACACCCTGCGGCTAAGGCCATACCTTCTTCCCTATCACTTTGAAAAATGGTCTGTACACCAATGGATGACGTTATCTGGCACCTTTATATACTGCGCATGCCGGGCGGCATGCTGTATACCGGCATCACCACCGATGTGGCGCGGCGTATAGCGCAGCATCAGGCCGGTAAAGGGGCAAAAGCGCTGCGGGGTAAAGGTGAACTGGAGCTGGTTTTTCACTGCCAGGCAGGCGATCGCTCAACGGCACTGAAGCTGGAATATCGGGTTAAGCAACTGAGCAAAAAACAGAAAGAAAACCTGGTGATACATCAGCCCAGTTGCCTGAATGATTTACTGACAGAGATGCGCCAAAAAGCTTAAAGACGCTGTACCAACTGCACCACGCCAGCCGCTTCCTGCGCCAAGCGTTCATCGCTCATATCAAATACCCCTTGCACCAAGTGTGGCGGCAGGTAATCCATGCCGGTCAGATTGGCCATAGCGTTAAACGGGCGCAGTAAGTCAGCCACCGGATAGCGGTTATACCCTTCCGGCGAGTAGGCCTGCGCATTACCGCCGGTGGTCACCACCAGTTGCAACGGTTTGCCATGTAGCTTGTTGCCCTCGCTGCCGTAAGCGAAACCGTAGGTTAATACCGCATCCTGCCATTCACTGAGGATCGCCGGTGAGCTATACCAGTAAAATGGAAACAGCATCACAATGGCATCATGGGTTTGTAGCAGCTCCTGCTCGCGGGCCACGTCAATCTGGTAATCCGGGTAAGTGCGCATCAGTTCATGTACGGTGACGTTCGGCAATGGGCGCAGCGCCGCGATCAGCGCTTTGTTGATCCGGGAATCATCCGGGGACCGGTGGGCGGTTAACACGAGAGTACGAGACATAATTCGATCCTTAATTGATTTATACCCTTCATACTTCAAGTTGCTTGGGTGTTGGCTGCCTTCGTTCACCCTAGTCACATAGTTATCTATGCTCCTAGGGCTTCACTCCGTTGCCGCCTACAAGCAACTCGAATTATTTTGGGTATAGAGCCTATCCCAATAGGTAATGCTTGTCAGTTAAGGCTAACCAGTCCCCTCACCCCGGCCCTCTCCCACAGGGGGCGACTCCTTTAGCCATTGCGGCATGATTATGCAGTTTTGCGTTTAACTGACCGGCATTATTAACCCAATAGGTTATTAACTTGCCCCATTTTTTCATTTCTGCCGTTTCCGGTGTAGGCTGTTATCAGTCACATTAATTTCAACCTAAAGTATCAACCACGATGTCGCTGCCTTTTGACGTGCACCGTCTGCTGCCTGCATTTCTCAGTGCGGCCCAGACGCAAAACTTTTCCGCCGCCGCGCGCCAGTTGGGCGTCACGCCCGCTGCGGTGAGTAAAAATATCCGCGTGCTGGAAGAAAAGCTGGCGCTGCGCCTGTTCCAGCGCAATACCCACAGTGTGCTGCTCACTGAAGAGGGCAAAGCGTTGCTGGCTCAGGTGGCTCCGCTGTGGCAGGCGCTTTCCGCCACGCTGGAAACGCTGGGTAACGCACAGCAGCAGCCTACCGGCACGGTGCGCGTCAGCATGATCCCCGGCTTTGGCCGCCAGATGCTGATGCCGCTGATCCCAGAGTTTCTCGCGCGCTACCCGCAGATCGATCTGGATCTGTCACTGGATGCGCGGGTGGTGAATCTGGTGGGGGAAGGCTTTGACGTTGGGATCGGCAGCCAGATCGATCCCGACAGCCGCTTAGTGGCGCGCCCGCTCTACCCAATGCAGATGGTGCTGGCGGCCGCTCCCGAGTATCTGGCCCAGCAGGGCACGCCGCAAATCCCGGCAGATCTGCGGCAACACCATTGCCTGCTGCACCGCAACCCAGCCACCGGGCGCAGCGTTAAATGGCGGTTACAGCAGTTCGGCATCACTCAGGCACTGGATCTGCCTGGCCGCCTGATGATCAGCCAGCCAGAAATGCTGCTGGATGCCGCCCTCGCCGGGCTGGGCGTGGTTTACCTGGCACAATGGTATGCGGAACAGCATTTTGCTCAAGGCACGTTACAACCGGTACTGCGGGAATACTGGCCACGGCCAACCCAAATCTGGCTGTATTACGCCTCGGCCGATCTGCCGCCACGGGTGCGTGCCTGGGTTGATTTTTTACTGGACCATTTTCGCCCCCCTCCGGCGTGATGCGATCGTCATCACGCTTTGGCGATTTTGGCGTGTTACGGCCATTTGGCGTTCAGCCCGCTGATAGCAAGGGCTGCCATTCTTCCTGAAATTGACCGTTGTACATCCTTCAAACGCTCTCCTGAATTCTTTGTCCCAGGTCAAAAAAGCCGACGACACACCCATATATAGTGCTCACAGTAAATTAATTATCTATATATAGTAGTTATCCACAGCGTCATCCACACTCCCCCGCAGCCCTTGTGTTCTGCGGCATTGCCCTGTGGATAAGCCGAAAATGTGCCAATACCCCAACATGCGGGTGTAACGTTCCCCAACGGGAACAGGAGTAACAACGTGAAACCAGTAGTGATTAAACGGGACGGCTGTCAGGTCTCTTTTGACGAAGAGCGCATCAAGCAGGCCGTTGAGCGGGCCGCGCTGGCCGCTGGTGTGATCGATGCCGACTACTGCGCTACCGTCGCCCGTGTGGTCGCTCAACAGATGGAACAACGCCCGCGTGTCGACATCCATGAGATCCAGCAGGCGGTTGAAAACCAACTGATGGCTGGCCACTACAAGCAACTGGCACGTACCTACATTGAATATCGTCACGATCGCGATGTGTCGCGCGAACTGCGCGGGCGGCTGAACCAGGAGATCCGCGGCCTGGTGGAGCAAAGTAACGTGGCGCTGCTGAACGAAAACGCCAACAAAGACAGTAAGGTGATCCCCACCCAACGCGATCTGCTGGCCGGGATCGTCGCCAAGCACTATGCCAAGCAGCATATCCTGCCGCGCGACGTGGTGCTGGCGCATGAACGGGGCGAGATCCACTATCACGATCTCGACTACTCGCCGTTCTTCCCAATGTTCAACTGCATGCTGATCGATCTGAAAGGCATGCTGACCAACGGCTTCAAGATGGGCAATGCCGAGATCGAGCCACCGAAGTCGATCTCCACCGCCACCGCCGTCAGCGCGCAGATCATCGCCCAGGTGGCCAGCCATATTTATGGCGGCACCACCATCAACCGGATCGATGAGATCCTGGCGCCTTTTGTCACCGCCAGCTTCCGCAAGCACCAAGAGATCGCGCAGCAGTGGCAGATCCCGGATGTGGCAGGCTATGCGATGGCGCGTACCGAGAAAGAGTGTTACGACGCCTTCCAGTCGCTGGAATACGAAGTGAACACCCTGCACACCGCTAACGGCCAGACGCCGTTTGTCACCTTCGGCTTTGGCCTGGGAACGAGCTGGGAATCGCGCATGATCCAGCAGTCGATCCTGAAAAACCGCATCGCCGGGCTGGGCAAAAACCGCAAAACGGCGGTGTTCCCGAAGCTGGTGTTCGCCATCCGCGACGGCCTGAACCACAAATTTGGCGATGCCAATTACGATATCAAGCAATTGGCGCTGGAATGCGCCAGCAAGCGCATGTACCCGGATATCCTCAATTACGATCAGGTGGTGAAGGTTACCGGCTCGTTTAAAACGCCGATGGGCTGCCGCAGCTTCTTGGGGACATACGAAGAAAACGGCGAGCAAATCCACGATGGCCGCAACAATATCGGCGTGATCAGCCTGAACCTGCCGCGCATCGCGCTGGAAGCGCACGGCGATGAAAGCCGTTTCTGGGCGCTGCTGGATGAACGCCTGCTGCTGGCGAAAAAGGCGTTAATGACGCGCATTGCACGCCTGGAAGGCATCAAGGCGCGCGTGGCACCGATTCTGTATATGGAAGGGGCGTGCGGCGTGCGGCTGAAAGCCGACGACAATATCGCCGAGATCTTCAAACATGGCCGGGCGTCGATCTCGCTGGGTTATATCGGCGTGCATGAAACCATCAACGCCCTATTCGGTGGGCAGAAGCACGTGTATGACGATCAGCAATTGCGCGCCAAAGCCATCGCCATCGTTGAGCGCCTGAAGGCCGCCACCGAAAGCTGGAAAGCAGAAACTGGCTACGGCTTCAGCCTGTACAGCACGCCGAGCGAAAACCTGTGCGATCGTTTCTGCCGCTTGGACACCAGCGAGTTCGGCGTGGTGCCGGGCGTCACCGACAAAGGCTACTACACCAATAGTTTCCACCTCGACGTAGAGAAAAAGGTGAACCCTTACGACAAGCTGGATTTCGAAGCGCCTTATCCACCGCTCACCAACGGTGGCTTCATCTGTTACGGCGAATACCCGAATTTGCAGCACAACCTGAAGGCGTTGGAAGACGTGTGGGACTACAGTTACACCCGCGTGCCTTATTACGGCACCAACACGCCGATCGACGAGTGCTACGAGTGCGGCTTTACCGGCGAGTTCTCCTGCACCAGCAAAGGCTTCACCTGCCCGAAATGCGGCAACCATGATTCGGCAAAAGTGTCGGTCACCCGCCGCGTTTGCGGCTATTTGGGCAGCCCGGACGCACGGCCGTTCAATGCCGGTAAGCAGGAAGAGGTAAAACGCCGGGTGAAACACCTGGGGAATGGGCAGATAGGTTAATCGATATCCTTTAAGCCTTGCGGATGACACCTTTCCGTAAGGCAAGAATTGCTTTTGTGGCCAAACCTCTTATGCTCTTTTGCTGTTTGCCCGTAATCATTGTTTATTCAAGGTTTAGCGATGTCTTTTATTTTCTCATTCAAAAAGGTGTATTTATTCAGTCTCCTGGCGCTCCCAGGCTATGTATCAGCCACCAGCGAGGGAGAACCCGTGACGACGGCGCAGACATCAGCCCTCTCAATTCTTGCCATTCCGCCCATAATGATGCCGCCATCACGCATCATCGATGTTGCAGTACCAGAGAAAAAACGGGCTGCTGATACCCTGGCTGAACCCACTCAGGCCGTGAACACTCCGGTGGCAGAGCCTGCGCCAACGGCGTTGTTGGCCCCACCGTTACCCACTGAGCCACCAACCGAGCAGAAAACAGAAAACAAGGCAGAAAGCCCCACTCCAGCGTTGCAGCTAGACAGTGAAGAACAAAAACGCGCTTATGCAACCGGCGTAGCCTTGGCAAACTACATAGACAGCCAGCTTGCGCAACAGAAAGAACTGCACATCACGCTCAGTAAAGATATTTTGCTGGCAGGCCTCAGCGACGCTTTTAACCATCAGAGCAAAATGAGCGAGCAAGATGTTAATGACACGCTGCGCGTCCTGGATGAACAGATTAAGGTTCTGATGCAGGACAGAAAAAACAAAATGGTTGCCGCAGATAAAGCGTGGCTGGAGGCGTTTGCCAAACAGGAAGGGGTCAAAAAGACCAAGCAGGGGCTGTTTTACTTCGTAAAAAATAAAGGCACTGGCGCGCCCCTGAAAGATACGGATACCGTTGAGGTAAATTATAAAGGTACTCTCATTGACGGTACCGTGGTTGACGGCCCGAAAATTGATAACGCCTTCGAAATATTCCGGGTAGCGAATATGCCGCCGATCCTGCGCGACAGCGTGAAGCTGATCCGTGACGGGGGTGAAGTTCAGGTCGTCATCCCTCCTTCTGCAGTAAAAGTCTCGCCTGATGTGGCAAAACCGGAGGCGGTGGTGATTTACACCATATCTATCCATAGTGTGAATAAACAGCACTAGTTCTGCCGTGCCAGGGGGAAAGGAATAAAAAATGAATTACCACCAGTATTACCCCATCGACGTGGTCAACGGCCCCGGCACGCGCTGCACGCTGTTTGTCGCCGGTTGCGTACATCAATGCAAAGGCTGCTACAACCAAAGCACCTGGCGGCTAGACTCCGGCCTGCCGTTTACGCCGCAGATGGAAGAGCAGATCGTGGCCGATCTCAACGACAGCCGCGTGCCGCGCCAAGGGCTGTCGCTTTCCGGCGGCGATCCGCTGCACCCTGCCAACGTCGCCGCCGTATTGCAGTTGGTGAAGCGGGTACGCGCCGAATGCCCCGGCAAGGATATCTGGCTGTGGACCGGTTATAAGCTGGGGGAACTGAATGAGGCACAGAAGCAGATCGTCGAGCGAATCAACGTGCTGGTAGACGGCAAGTTTGTGCAGGAATTAAAAGACCCGGCGCTGATTTGGCGCGGTAGCAGCAATCAGGTAGTGCATAAGCTGCGTTAGCCGGGGAATTTTTCGCGCTGATGGGCAACCGCCAAGACTTGTATGACATCGCCCACAACGCGATAAACCAGTACCAGAGAGGCTTTGCTGACCAATAGCTTACGGGCCTCTCCATACCAAAGTTTACCCAGATCCGGATTATGCAATAACCGTTTAGCCGCCTGCTCAACCTCAGCATCGGCCTGTTCTGCGGCCAACGGGTTAAACGGATAGAGAAATTCAAAAATGCGTTCCCGATCCTGCAACGCAACATCATCCCATTCGATGCGCATGGCTTTCCTTATTTCGCTGCGTATCTGGCCCTGACCTTGGCTTTAACATCATCCATCCGTTGCTCAGCCTGCGATTCACTGAGATAAACCGCACTCCCTTCATGTAAGCGGGCAAAAGCAGCGTCGACCTTACCCTTAAGCCAATTTTCATGCTCTTCGGTTATGCGTTGTTCGGCAGCCAGTTGTTCGGCTAGCTGACGACAGGCTTCACTTAAGGTGGTGCCTTTAGCCTCTGCCGCTTTCTGCGCCAATTGCTTTGTTTCGTTTCCAATACGAAACTGGATACGGCTTTCCATTCTCACATCTCCTCAAATAATTTACTGCTCATGATTCATTAACGTTAGCACATTTGTGACAACACCATAAGCTCAGGTGACTGATTTTTGTTCACAGCAAAAGCGGCCTCGTCAACAGCAGCAGCACACCAATACCCCTGTCTACCAGACCCTCCAGTGAGCACTTACTCACAATTTTACGTCTCAACCGATGGCCGAACTACGGCCTTACTGGCCGCGATTGGGCAACAAGGGTGAATCAGAACGTTATCGGTAAGAAGAGAGTAAGCACTAACCAACATTCACGGCTGTAGCGCTGCAATATTACAAACCGCGGGAGATTGCCCCAGATGGCGCAATGACCGGCCATAACGGCCGGTTAAGCCTGGATATCACACCGGCGGGAGGCAGGATTAAGTTCGTTGAAAAGGTATTTTGCGGTGGGGTAAATTTAACGTTTTTTACTGGCACAGTAACACATGCCTCACCTTCTGGGGTGATCTTCTTGGCGCTGGGGAAACAATTTTATGCCAATTTACAACCGGTTCGACAAACCACGCAGCAACCAGCGGTTAAAAACGCAGGCATTTTAACCACTGCCGGGCATCAATGAGCGCTGAACGAGCCAGCGCTAAGAGCGATCACCGCGCACAGTGCAGTTGGTCTGATTCTACAATTTTCACCCCGCTGCCAGCGCTGAAGGCCTGCGTCAGCAGGGTTTGCGCCACGTCTTTGGCGGCGACGGAGCGCCATTTACCGGGCAGCAACGCAAACAGCGGTTCGCTGAGCCGCTCCAGCAAACGCGGTTTCGCCCGGCCCAGCAGCATAGAAGGCCGCACCAGCGTCAAGCGCGGCCAATTCTGCGCGCGCAGTGCCTGCTCCATCTCGCCTTTAGTACGATTGTACAAAAACGGAGAACGAGGATTGGCACCGATGGCGCTCACCACTAAGCAGTGTTGCGCCCCCAGCCGCTGCCCGGCGAGTGCCGATGCCATCACCAACTGGTAATCCACATGGCGAAACGCCTCGGCGCTGCCAGCCTGACGGCGCGTGGTGCCCAGGCAACAGAACACCACATCCACCGGCTGATCCAACCCCGCCAGCAGTTCAGACAGATCGCCGCCGTGCGGGTTTTGCAGCTTGCCGTGCGGCACCAGCGTCGCCCGCGTGGGGGCGACAATCGCCGTTACCTGCGGATCGGCCTGCAACAGTTGCAACAGTTCGCCGCCGACCAGGCCGGAAGCCCCGGTGATTAATACCCTTGCCATACGTTCTCCATTATTATCTACCGAACCGCCAAAGATGCCCTTTCTCAACGGAACATCTCACGCTTTCTTTCGCCTTACTGCGCGGGTTTCACATCTGCAACAAAGGTCGGTAGGCTCCAGGTTCCGCCTAAGCGAATATAACGACACATACCCGTCGTGGCTTCACTGCTCTGGCGGAAGGTTTGACCATCCCACACCCAACTTCCCATTCCCCAACAGTCGCCCAATCCGCGCCCTTTTTGACTGTAAGAAATAACGCCTTCACCGTAATCCGACCCCAACGTCGTCACTAACACCGGAGCTTCTTGCAAAGCACTGTCGATCACCCAATAACCGTAGCCCTCGTTATAGGCTGCCCGCCAGCACAACGCTGAGATAACGGCATGCTTGTCACCCAGCGGAGTCAGAGTGATGGCCTCTTCGCCTTCCTCATCACGATCCGCCGAAGGCTGCAGGCGGTCGCAATCATCCGGCTTTAACGTTGCCAACAGCTTGGGCTTCAACGCCGCGATTTCTGGCGCAGTCAGCGGGCGCTCCTGCGCTTTCGCCACCTTCACAGCCTGAATCACCGGGGCAGGAATGGCCACTGGTACGCTGCTTTCTGGCTTGTCACCTTTTCGTGCCAATGCCCCCGGAGTCCCGATGCGCCCCTGAACGTCATCCATTTTCAGCATCACGGCGGAAGCCCCATCACCAGAAAGCACAAAGGGCGACGGGCCACCTCTAAACTCAACGCGGCTACTGCCTTTGACCGCGCTAATCACGGCACGGGTCTGATCTTCGGATAAACGCCAGGTATCATCCGCTGCCGCTTTGACGGCACCGATGGATTTATCATTAATCCACAGCGTCAGCGCTGCCACCGGGTTGGCACCATCAGACTCGATATCCCCCAAAGTCACCTCCCCCGTAGGCACCGTTCCGGGGCCGGCAAGACGCGTGAACAGCACTGACCCCGTGGATTCATCCCCGTCGCTGTAGCCCGCAGCACGGCAGGTATTGGTGTTGTCACATACCAGTTCCCAGTTCTTGTGGCTGAAAGAGACACCGCTCTCTTGCGCCATCACCAGGGGGGCAAACGCTGCCACCAGCACCAGTGCAACTCGATCTCTGCTTTTCAATCCATCTCTCCTTAATGGTCGCGTTATTAACAGGCTATTTTAACAAGATGATGGACGCACCCAATGCAGCTTTTTGCCGAAACCCAAGGTGTTGTCGGTCATCTTCACCTCCTGCAGTGTGAGCTGCCAGATCGGGGCTTTCATCGCCTTCGCCACCGGGAAACGTTGGCAGTAGCGCTCGCGGGCCAGCCGATCGTCATCACCCTGCAGCAAAGCGATCTCCCCACGGTACTGCACGCCTTTGATCAGCGCGATGCTCTTGGGCTGCGGGGCAATGGTTCCCACCACCGTGCTGTTTTGCTGCATCAGGCCGCCATGCTGGGTATGCGGCTCGGTCATCAGCCACAGCGCCATACGCTCGGCGTCGAACACGTAAAAGCAGTTGGCGCACCACATTTCCGCACCATTACCGGCGCACAGCGTGAGCACATGCTGTTTATTGAGAAAACGAATGATGTGCTGCTGGTCTTCGGTTGGATTCAAGGTTATCACTCCTGTTACCGACACCTTTACGGTTGAAGGGTCAAGTATTCAATGTATTGATTACATTGTAAAATTTCTAGTTCTGAAAGTGGGATAAAATGGCTAAAGTTGATGTAAGGTGTCCGTTTTTTAAACAGACAGCTCCTGTAAAGAAACACGGTTATGGCAAAGGGAGGCATCAGCGTTACCATTGTCAGTCCTGCAAACGCACCTTCCAGATTGATTATGCCTATCGTGCCTGCCAGCCTGGAATGAAAGACCAAATCGTTGACCTGGCGATGAATAATGCGTGTATTCGTGACACTGCGCGGGCGTTACATATTAGTATCAATGCCGTCGTGCGCACGTTAAAAAACTCTCGCTGCGGAATGTAACCACGCTGCCGCGGGATAACCTGCAAATTCAACTGATTTGCGAAGTAGATGAGATGTGGTCATTTATCGGCAACAAGAAACGGCAGCGCTGGCTGTGGTACGCCTGGGAGCCGCGGTTGAAACGGATTATCGCTCATGTTTTTGGTTCTCGAAGCAAGAAAACGCTGCGTAACTTGCTGAAACTGCTTTCAGGTTTTAATGTGGCCTTTTGGTGTACTGATGGTTACAGGGCTTACAACGACGAACCTCCAAAAACAAAACACATTGTTGGAAAACTGTATACACAGCGTATTGAGCGTGAAAATCTGACGTTGCGTAACCGGCTGAAACGCCTCAATCGTAAGACGCTGGGGTACTCAAAATCACCCGAAATGCATAACAGGGTCATCGGTACTTTTATTGAACGCGAATATTACATTTAATGCGGCATCAACATATTGAATACATGACCAGCAACAGTAAGCCAGCCTGAAGCCCCCCAGCCTGCCAATCATTATCCCTGTTAACCGCGGGCTGCCCGCTTAGGCAGCCCGCGCTCATCAACATCTCACCAGGCTTAGAAGCTGTATTTCACCCCCAGCATCGCCGCCTTGTCATCATACCCTTTCTGCCCTATCTGCTGGGTCAGGTTGCCCCACACGCTCAGGTTGTTACTGAGCTTGCCTTCAGCCCCCACTTTCACTTCGATCAGATGACGGCTGCCGGTTTGCTGTACTCCCAGGCCATCTGAACTTACGCCCGGCAGGCGGGTGTTATGGATCCAGTTCAGATCCAGATAGGTGGTCAGAATACGTGACTTGTCTTTCCCCATCAGCGTGTCGTTCGACAGCTTGGCCCCCAGACGGGTCTGCAGGTTGTTGTTGCCATCCTGCTGCACCAGAGAGCCGTTGTTTTGCAGGTCGCTCATCTTCGCCCCGTTCAGCGTCAACTGCGCCTGCGGTGTGATATAGGTATTATTCTCCTCACCCTGATAAATTTCAATCGGATAGCCGCCTTCCAGCGAGGTGCTGACACCGCGCAGATGGTAATTACCGCTGTCGTAGGCACTGCTGCTGACGGAGGCATTGAACCATTCGTACTGCAGCCAGCCATGCACATACGGGCTATGGCGTTCACTGGCATTCGCATACCAGGTGCCGTACACCCCGACCGTATACCCGGTCAGGCTATTGTCGGATTTGTAGCTGGTTTCCCCCGAATCGGTGGTGCCGGTTGCGCGCCCGTAGCCAGCCATCACCCCTAACCCGAAGCGATCCTGCCCGGTAAACTGCGTATCCCACACTTCGCCTCCCAACTGTGCCACATAGCGATTGCTTGAGTTGGACAGTTGGCCGGACGCATCCTCAAATTTGTTGCGTGACCCCACCTGACGCAGCCACAGACTGGAGCGCGTCTCGGTGCCGCTCACATCACCGCTGTCGCGGCTATCCCCGGCGTGTAAATCCTCCAACCGGGTGTTGAACAACGTGTTGGCGGCGGCAATGTTGGCGATAAAGGCCCCGGATTCCGGGTTGTAGGTCACCACCTTGTCCTGATAGTTGGAGCGCAGATACCAGTTGCCGTCTGTCGTGTCTGTCGGTGTCCCCTGGTAGAGGAAGTATTCCAACACCCCTGCCTGGGCACGGCCGTTCAGGGTAAAGACCCCGTTCGAAGCCCCACCGACGTTAATCACCTGGATCCCGTTGATGTTCTTCGCCCCTTCTCCGCCAATATTGCTGACGCTGACCGTACTGGTGCCGGAGGTATTGCCCGTCACCACCAGCCGGTCAGTGGCCGCATTGTCCCCGGCCAGTACGGTATTCAGGGCGACGTTACCGCCGTTGCCCACGTAGTTGCCGTTGATGATGAAATCACTGTAGCTGCCCCCGGTAGCGGCACGCCCGACCACCAGGTTCCCGGCGTTGGACACGTTGCCGATCACCTGACCATCACCGCCAAAGGTGCCGTTGGCCTGCACCGTCACGTCGCTGGTCAGCGT
Organism: Serratia sp. MMO-28; assembly: GCF_037199905.1. Classification (NCBI taxonomy): domain Bacteria; kingdom Pseudomonadati; phylum Pseudomonadota; class Gammaproteobacteria; order Enterobacterales; family Yersiniaceae; genus Serratia; species Serratia sp. MMO-28. The sequence continues at coordinate 3,408 of NZ_JBBCVB010000042.1, read as the reverse complement.
GGCGCTGCCCACCGAGGCAGACGCCGTCGGTAAGGCCAGGGCAAAGGCCATTGGTGCGGCCTGCTGCACGGGCGCATCCACCGGAGGTGTACCCACCAGCAGCGTACCCGACTGCACCGTCGTCATACCAGCACTCACCGGGCTGTTACCGATGAGGACGGTTCCGCTCCCCTGTTTCATCAGGCTGCCACTGCCGCTGATCGGCGTAGTCAGATCCCAGTAGCCGGCGGTATTGAGCACCAGGCTGCCCGCATTGAGGACCGACGCAGCACCGAAGTTATCGCCCTGGGTCGCCGTCAGGGTGGTGCCCGTCTGGGTGGTGAAGGTGCCCACATAGGCACTGTTATTTCCCCCTAGGGTGACCGAGGCCCCATCGCTCAGCACGGTATTGCCGCTGCCCTGCAACGCGTTGACCAGGGTGGCTGCTGACAGCCCACCTGCTGCGCCATCCAGTTGCAGCGTACCGTTCACCACCACATCACCGGTGCCTAACCCTTGGGCCTGCGTGACGTCCGCCGTCGCACCGCTGTCGAGGGTGGTGGTTCCGCTGAAACCGGTGTTGTTATGATTGACCGCCAGCGTCCCGCTGCTCAGTACCAAATCGCCTGTGCCAACCAACGCACCGTCAACCACACCGCCTTCACTCACCGTCAGGGTGCCACCGCCCAGCTCCAGTTGGCTGTCGACGGCGCTGTTCAACGCCCCTACGGTTTGCGTGTGTCCGTGGATATCTACCGCCGCACCGCTGCTGATGGCCAGCTCCGAGGTGTTCCCCAAGGCCGAATCCGCATTCAGTTGCAACGTGCCCGCCCGCACCCACGTGGCCCCGGTGTAGTCATTCTGGGTGCCCGAGAGCACGATGATCGCGCCCGGATCCGCCTCGGTGATCGCCAGATCCCCGCTACCGGTGATTTGCGCAAAGAGTTCGTTACCCGGCATGCCGTTAAAGCTCGCAGTTCCCACCAGTTCCAGCGCCTCATCGCCCGATGTCAGCAGATCCATGCTCTTCAGGCTGTAGTTCACGTACAACCCATCACGCTGATCGCCAGTGGTCAGACCAAAACCAAAGGTCCCCATCGCCGCCACCACGCTGCTGTTCGGGTTGGTGATGCCTTCAAAATAGTCCTGGATGATCGGCGCATTGCTGCCGTCTGTCAGGGTCAGCTCACGCCCGGTGCCGGTCGCAGCCCCCTTCACCAGATCCACCACAATCGCCCCGGTATCCAGTGCCAGCGTACTGATCCCCTCCAGGCTCGGAGAGACGTTCGGCGGCAGGTTAACACTGACCGTGCCGCCCCCGGTGGTATCGATGCTGTTGGCTGCAACGGTACCGCCCGAGGTTAACAACCCGCTGTTATCAATGATGTTGCTGAAAATCAACGTCCCGCCGTTCATCTCCAGCGCGCCGATATCCTGTACCCCGTCCCCCACCGACGTGCGGCTGTTGGCTTCCAGATTCAATACCGTGTTGCTGTTGCTCGTGGTGTTGTTGTTCGACAACTGGAACTGGGTGTTCTGCAGATTGACCCGCCCGATGAACCCGGCCCCCACGTTACTGCCAAAGCTGAACAGGTTATTGTTGGTATTGATATTCAACACCCCAGCGCCCAACAGGCGGTTATCAAAGGTGAAATCACCGTTGTTGCTGATGTTCAGGGTGTCGCTGGCACTCACAATATCCACCGTGGCGGCAGGGTTGAACCAATCAATGCTGTCCAGGTTCAGGACTGAACCGCCGTTGATACTCACCGTGCCGATAAAGGCCGAGGCATTGGCATTGTTCAGCAACACGTTGCTGCCGTTAGACAGCGACCAGGTGCCTTCCCCGCCTAGTTGGTTGCTCAGCGTGCCGGTTAACCCGGCAAACACCAGTTGGCTGCCGCCATCAACCGTGACCGACGCGGTGCCCAAATTGGCGTTCTGACTGACGCTCAGCGCACTGTTGCCGGTAATGCCGAACTGGCCTGCAAAGCCGCTGTTATTACCGGACAGTGACAGAGTGGCCCCGTTATTCACGGTCACCGTCGAATTAGCCACACCGCTCAGGGTATTGGCCACATCCCCGCTCAACCCGCTGAATATCAGTTGTGAGGTGGCATCGGCCAGATTGACCCGGGCCGCCGAGGTGCCCAGGTTATTGGCCGCGCTGACCGTCAGCGCGCCGCCCGCATTGATAGCGTGGGTGCCGCTGAAGGCGTTGCTGCCGCTCAGGGTCACCGCCGCATCGGTATTGATGGTCCCAGCCCCGCTCAGCACGTTGGCGAGCGTGTCTGCGGCGTTCAGGTTCAACGTACCGCCAACATCCACCGCGCTGGTGCCCAGGGCATTGGCCGCGTTCGCGGTGACGGAGGCTCCCGATGCAATATGGGTAGTGGCTGACAAATCGCCGTTGGCCGCGCTCAGCGCCAAATCTCCGCCGTTCACGTTCAGCGTGCCCGCCCCGGTCAAGCCGCCAGGGGCGGCCGACGTGCCCCCTGACGACAGGTTCAGCGTACCGCCTGCCAGATCAAGCACACCGGTGTTGGTCAGCAGTCCGCTGGTCAGCACGCCCGTATTGAGCGTGACGGTGCCCTGGTTGGTCAGCGTACCTACCGTCTGGTTGAAGGTGTTGCTATTGAGGCTGGCACCGCTGGCCACCGTCAGCAATGAGGTGGCACCCAAGGCATTGTTGCTGCCCAGCAGCACATCGCCGCCGCTTATCGTGGTGCTACCGGTGTAGTTGTTCTGGCTGTTGGTCACGGTCAACGCACCGTTGCTGGCATCAAAGGCAACGCCGCCCACCCCGGTCAGTTGCGCAGTCAGATTTTTGTTGGAATCCGGGCTGGTATCGGTGGCAATAACCAGCGCGTTGGGGCTGTCCTGAAGCAGATTGAGCATGCTCAAGCCATAGTTCAGGTACAAACCTGTCGCGTTCAGGTTGTTAGTATTGGACAATAAGTAGCTATAGGTCGCATCCGCCACATGCACCGCGTTCTGATCGATCCCCGACACCACGCCCTGGCCTGGTGCGACCGTCACACCGTTAATCATCAGCGTCAGAGTATCGGCCCCGCTGGCCGTGGTGGCGCTGATCAACTGCATCGCCGTCGCCCCGCGGTTCTGATCCAGGATCGACAGGTTCGGTGGCACCACCGGCAGGACATTCTCCCAGGAACCCGCGCCCACCAGATTGATGGTGCCGCCGTTAGCGGCCAGGGTCTGAGCTGTAATGGTGCTCTCGGCGCTAGACAGTGGCGCACCGCCGGTAAAGTTCAGCGTACCGCCGTCGAGCGTCAGGGCGCGCAGCGTTTCGGTGCCCGGCGTGCCGGCGACCCCCACCGTGGTCACGCTGCCATTCCCCAAGGTCAGCCCAGCCAACGCCAGAGCGCTGGCATTGGTATCGGCCAACGAGAAGGTGGTGTTATTCAG
>NZ_JBBCVB010000041.1:0-46107 GCF_037199905.1 Serratia sp. MMO-28 | reverse complement strand
CAGTTCGCTTTCCGGCGTGAAGACCCAGTTCCCTTCGGCATCGGCGGTGGTTTCACCAAGCTTGTTGCCGTTGTCGTAGATCTCGACCTTCGCGCCCGCTTCCGCCTGGCCTTTCAGGGTCGGCGTGGTGTCGTCGGTGGTGTCCCCCTTAGCAAGCGGCCCCTGTACCGGCCCCTGATCGTCAATGATTTCGCCGATACCCGGCACCTTGTCATCAGTCTCCGGCTGGTTAGGCGAGAGAGTGTCGATCACCAGTTCCCAAGGCGGGGACATCGCGGAAGCATTACCCGCCGCGTCGGTCGCACGGGTAGTCAAGCTGTGCTCGCCTTTCGCCAGTTCGCTTTCCGGCGTGAATGACCAATCGCCATTGGCATTAGCGGTAGTTTCACCGATCTTGTTACCGTTATCGTAAATCTCGACCTTCGTACCTGCTTCAGCCTTACCCGTCAACGTCGGCCGTGTATCGTCGGTCACCGCACCGGGCTCCTGAGCGCCGGTTTCGCTGCCGACATCGTCATAGACGCCGGCAATGATGGGGGCTGCCGGCGGCACAGTATCAACGACTAATTCGAAGGCATCAGACGGAGAACTCACGTTACCGTCAGCATTCTGCTCAACCATGGCAATGCTGTGGGCGCCGTCATCCAAAGGATCACCTGGGGTGAATGACCAACGGCCATCGTTACCCACCTCGGCTTCACCGATTTTTTTGCCATTGTCGTAAAGGATGATGGTATTACCAGGCGTACCGTTGCTCCCCAAAAAAGTGGGGGTATTATCATCAGTCTCAGAACCCGCAGTAATAGCCCCCTGTAGAGACCCTTTATTATCAATAACCTGACTCAGTATTGGAGGGGTGACATCTGGTGCGGGCTGTTGCTCATCAGAAGGTTGGGACGCATCATTTTTGCCGCCGCCATGCTTGTTTGGCCTGCCCTGAGCAATCATCGCACCAATCGCTCCCAGACCTAATGCCAATACGCCGAGCGCCCCCAGCATGGAATAGCTTTCACCACTGAGTTGCTCCCCCCCTAAAACCAGAGGCGAACTTTCACCATCGAGCAGCATTGCTGCAACGGCGTTGTCATCGTCACCGTCGGAAGAGATATATGGATAATAAGCACCGCTTTCAGCCATACCGATAAGTTCCGCACTATGCAGGAAGAAATCCTCAATAATGACGGTTGGCTGATCGAGTGAATCCCCTTCAAGACTGACATGCAGGTCTTTACCTACTCGTTTAACCGTGATGTTTTCAGGGGCAAAACCCGTTTCTTGATCCACCAGGATAAATTTGCCATTTGCAATGGCTTTTATCTTTTGGGGGGCTCCTGTTTTTTTAGAGCGCAAAGAGACTTCTTGCCGTACTTCTTTGCCATCAACCAATACGAGTTTTGTTGGCTGCGTTACCATATATTCTTCCTAATTAATTTCAATTTTCTAACAGTACAACCGTTACATAAACGTCTTGCTTAAAGAGGAAATGTAACAATCTAGATGGTGTGCATAATGATGCTGAATATGGGGTTTGGGAGGTTGTTACAGTTTATCTGCAGCATACCCTTTCCCTTGAATACCCTATTGAACAGATTTCTGATGAAAGAGTCTTTCTGATTGGTATGAATTTTTAACGTTTGTGAACGGTCACGTACGAAAGCACAGAAAATCATTATAAAAAGCAAAATGATACACAGAGCAACCTGAAGATTCAGGTAAAAAACTGGCTGACTCAGTCAGCATAGGATTATAAATTATAGCATTATGATCACACACTTCTTTAGCTGCAATTATTCAAGCCGTGCTCACTTAACTCCCTCAGTCTGGCGGCTATTTCAAGTCACACGCCCGTAGGGTGCATCAACTTTTTGTAATCTTCAAGCGTAAGAGGATTTACGGACGCATTTTCGAACTGGTCAGGTATTTATTTCCTTTTCCTGCCTTTATTCTATCCATCGCATTAAATCGCGACGTTCTCTAAGCAACTGCAGCATGGACACATGTTTGGGAAAACCAAAGTCTTTACTTGGTATTAATGCTGGTTGTTGTGCTAATGCTGAAAATGGCTATAGAGCAACTCATCGTTTTTGCTTGTTTTCTTAGAACCTCCCCATTAATTACCTGATGATCTTAATTTAAATGAAAAATACTACTGATAGCTCAATCCGTTTCTCAGTCATCACTGAAGACTCATTAATACAGACCGGTTATCTAGACACATCGCTGAGCGAACCAACACAATATGTCCCATACATTCCAGGTAATATTTATCTGGTACAAGAGGTTGCAACCGCATCGCTTGAGGATATATTAGCCGCAGAACGTTCAGGTGAAGATCTGATTTTAACCCTACACAGCCAGGAAAATAGCCAGCCACATCTGGCTCTAAAAGATTTTTTCACCCACAGCGGTCAACTGTACCAAATTAAGCCGGACGGCGAGTTTATCCGCAGCCTATCTGCTCAAGATAACCCTCAGCAGGGGGCGGTCATATTTGACGCCCAGTCATTGGGCCATATTGAACAGCAGCCACAGAGCCCGATGCTGAGCATGCTTCACGAAGTTTCTATCGCTGAGGCTAATGACGCGTTATCCCCGGCAAGCGAAGCTGCACCAGCCATGGCCGCAATGGCGGCGTTGATGCAGGATGAGGCGCCGACAATCACACATGCCCTTGACCAATTGGGTTCACGCCAAGGGGCTCTGAAGTCAGGTAACGTCACTGATGATCAATGGGCAGTTTTAGAAGGCAGCGGTAATCCCAGTGCTTCTCTTGAGATTCTTGACAATGGTCAGGTGATCGGTGAAGTGATCGTTGATGCCAGCGGCTTTTGGCGCTTCACTCCCGAGGATAAATTCAGTGAAAGCGGGCACGTATTGGTGGCTCGCGACAAAACCAGCGGCCAATCATCCGAGAGCTTTGCGTTAATCGTCGACTCTATTGCTCCCTCGCGCGCCGTCATCGACAGTATCAGCAGCGATAACCACGGGAACGCTCTGATCGGGAAAAATGGCTACACCAACGACAATACGCCATTGATTAAAGGCCGTGCCGAAGCGTTCAGCGTGGTGGCTATCTATAGTGGCAAATCCATGATCGGGACCGCATTTGCCGACGTGACAGGCGCCTGGGAGTTCTCTTCCATTTTCGCCTTCCCGGATGGTGAGTACACAATCACTGCCAAAGCAGTCGACTTTGCCGGTAACTCCGGGCTGGGGTCATTAGCCTACACAATGACGATCGACACCATCCCCCCTGCATTGCCGACCATCCTGCAAGCGTTTGACGATGTTGGTGCACAGCAAGGTATCCTGAACTCAGGAGATTTGACTGATGACCGCACCCCAAGGCTGTCCGGCAAGGCCGAAGCGGGTGTGACGGTATTTATCAATGACAACGGTAAACTGCTGGGCACCGCCATGGCAGATGCCAGCGGCAACTGGTCTTTCACACCAGGGGCACCACTGACGGACGGTGAACACCATTTCACCACTTCTGCCCGCGATAAGGCAGGTAACACCAGTAACGCTGAGAGCGATGCCTTTACACTGGTACTGGGGGAAGACCGCACTTCTAGCCCGACTATCGACAGCGTAGCTGACAATGTGGGCAACCTTCAGGGACTGCTGAAGCACGGTGATTATACCGACGACGCTACCCCCACCCTGCGTGGCAAAGCACAGGCTGGCGACACGATCAAAATCTTTGATAATGGTATTGTGGTCGGTGAAACCCAGGCAGATGCCGCAGGCAACTGGCTTTTTACCCCGGCTGCCGCGTTGAACGAAGGCCAACACGCTTTCCAGGTACAGGCGCTCAATACCACGCATTCTCCCAGCGAGCTTTCTCCCGTATTCGAGGTCAACCTGGATCTGACGCCGCCTGACACGTCGAACCTGCGTATTAGCGGGATCTACGATGATATTGGCACCATTACCGGCAATGTCGTCCACGGTGGCCGTACTGACGACCAAAACCCGACCCTCAGCGGCACCGGGCCCGCGGGCGAAACCGTGATCGTCTTCGTCACCAATGCCAACGGGCAGCATGAAATCGGCCGCGTCCAGGTGAGCAGCAATGGCACCTGGCTCCTTGAGGTCAATGAAACCTTAAGCCTCGGTGCTCATACTTTTACCGCTGCTGCCATCGATATGGCAGGTAACGTTACGCCACATAGCCCTGGTTACAAAGTGACCGTCACCACCAACGATACGATCGGTGGGTTTGACCTTAATGGTCATCAGACATCGGGCGGAGCGATCAACACCACGGTAGTTGGAAACCAATCGAACCCACAGGTAACCAAGCTGGCTAACGGTAATCTGGTGGTTCTCTGGCAGGGGGATAACAATAAATTTTATGATGTCTATATGCAGTTGCTGGATCCGACTGGCACACAAAAAATTGGTCGGGAACAGTTTGTCAACCAGCGCACTGTCTCAAACCAAGACAGCCCTCAGGTAGTCGCGCTGGCCGATGGCGGGTTCCTGGTGGTGTTTGAATCATATCAGGCAAGTGCTCTGGACAATAACCAAGACAGCATCTTCGCCCGTAAATACGCTGCAGATGGCACTGCCCAGACTGATGAGTTCCTGGTCAACCAGACGACGGCTGGCGCCCAGCGCAGCCCGGCAGCGCTGGCTTTGCCAGACGGCGGTTATATCATCTCCTGGTACAGCGCGCAGAGTAATAACTCGATCATGCAGCGCACCTACAATGCCGATAACCAACCGGTAGGTAATGAAGTGGTCATCAGAAGTGGCGGTGCAGACTCGTCTGGTGGCTCGGAAATGGTGCTGTTAGGCGATACAGGCTGGTATCTCACCGTCTGGGAAGGTGTAGACAGTAATAAAACCGGTATTAATGGTAAGTTACGGAAAATTGATGGTTCTGCGACAGGCCCTGACCTGATCCTGAACACCACTCAGGATGGCGTTCAGCAGTATCCGGATGTACTGATGCTGAAAAATGGTAGCTTTGTCGTTATGTGGGACTCCAGCGACAAGCAGAGCGTAGGTGGCGATATCCGTGCAGCTCATTACAGTTTTGATCCTGTCACCGGTAGCGTTGCGTTACTCGGTAACGGTGACTTTATCGTCAACGAATACCAAGCAGGCAAGCAGTATAAGCCCGTGGGTGTGGCACTGAACGATGGCGGCTACATGCTGTTCTGGGGTTCTGAAGGCGGTGACGGCGATGGTTCAGCCATTTTTGCTCAGCGTTTTGATGCCAACAGTAACAAGGTCGGCCATGAATTTCTGGTCAACCCGACCACCTGGGGTAACCAGGGTGCCGGTTGGGATAATATCGATCTGACGCATATCCTTGACGCCACGCTGATGGAGGATGGCAATATTTTCGTCACGTGGAACAGTGAGGTGATCGACCGTCACGGATACGGTATCGAAGGCGTTGTCGTTGACATTGATGCCGGTTTTTACTCGGAATTCCAAGTCAACGGTGAGATTACTAGCAATCAGACCACCCCGGTGACGACTGCACTACCCAATGGCAATGTCATGGTTGTCTGGCATTCGCAAGATGCCGGTAATTCAGATATCAAGGGGCAATTGTTTAATGAGCAGGGAATGCCCATCGGACCGGAAATACTGCTTAGCCAAGAGATGAAAGCATATCATCAGTTTGACCCAGCGATTGCTACGCTGGCTGACGGTACCTTTGTCGTTGCATGGGCAAGCGCTGATTCGGCCAACCATATCCGTATGGCGCATTACGGCTATGAATACGATGAGCATGGGCAAGTGATTGGCACCGTGCAGATTGGCAGTGAGCTGGTGGTCAACCCGAATCCGAGTGCGATTTGGACCAATATGCCATCCATCACCGCGTTGGATGATGGTGGTTATCTGGTGACTTGGCGTAAGGGAAGCTCAATCACCACGATGGTATCACGCCAGTATGATGCCAATGACCAACCGGTCACTAATGAAGTGTTAGCGGGTTCCTCGGCGATAACCTCGGGTTCGGTATCAATCACGTTAGCCGATGGCCGTGTCGCGATCACTTATACTACTCTAGGGAAAGGAGGTGATGAAGACGTCATGGTACAGATCTACAATCCAGTGACGCATACCTACAGCCCTGGCTTTATTGCCAACCAGACTCTGCCGGGGGCGCAAAGTGCCCCAAGTATCACCACATTGGCCAATGGTAATTTTGTGGTTTCATGGGATAACGGCAATACCACGGGCCCAGATCAGGATGGCAGCGTTTATGCTCGCGTTTATTCTGCTGCCGGTGAACCCTTGGGCAACGAATTTATCGTCAATACCTTCACGCTATACGCTCAACAGAAACCAATAGTCCAGGCCAACCCAAACGGCGGCTTTGTGGTGGTTTATGAGTCACAGGCCGACATAACACCTGGAGCAGGGACATTCGGTATTTATATGCAATTCTTTGACGATAACGGTAACCGTGTTGGCCAGGAAATGCAGATTAACCAGATAGTAGCGGGAACTCAATCCGAGCCCGATATTACCTTCCTGGCCGATGGCCGTCTGTTCGTCACCTGGACCGACTACCAAGTAGGTGATGGCAACGGCTCATCCATCAAGGGCCGCATTATCGACCTGGATGGCACTCTGGGCAAAGAAGTTGCCATGAATGGCAGCAACCAAAGCGCCACGACGCTTCTGGCCTTGGCTGATGATGCCACACAGGGTAGCCTGTGGATGCTGTTTGACGATGGTTCAGCCTCTGGCCTGATGTTGACCGGCGAATCATTGTCGGCGGTACGCGGCGGTGCGGGTGATGATGTCATGGGTATTACTGATACATCATTCGTTTCTCTCAACGGTGGTGCCGGTATAGATACCCTGCTGTTGGACGGTAGAAACATGGCCCTGGATCTTGACGCACTGATAGGCCATATCACCGGGATCGAGAAGATCGATCTGGGTCAAGGCAGCGCCAACAGCCTGAGCCTGAGCGCTTCTGCACTGGATGGATTAGGACAGACCGATATGGTTATAGCCGACGGCAAGAACCAGTTCGTGATTAACGGTGACAGTTCGAACACCCTCCAGCTTCTGGATACGCAATCTGAGTCGTGGATGGATGCGGGTGAAGCTGAAATCGGTGGCGTGGTTTACCACTCCTATGTTGCAGGCGCAACGGAACTGCTGGTAGAACAAAATATCCTTGTAACCGTAAGCTAAGCCTACCCGACCTGCCTGATAGAGGTAACGCTCTATCAGTGACCTTGTCAATCAAGCTCAAGGGTTACCCTCAACAGGGGTAACCCTTTCACTTATCACAATCCCGGAACGTCGCTGCCCACTCACCTGCCCAGCTCTTTATTGGCGCTCAGATAAGATAGCCAGCAGCTCATTGCCTAAACGCACAATTTCTTCACCGTGGCTCTCATCGTGGCTGGACGCTGCCAGCGTCATGATGCGGGTAACCAAAGATTCAGCGCTGACTGGCGTTGCCAATACTATTTTCTCTAATGCTTCACAAAATGCGGCGAGTAACATCTGGGCAGGCTCGATCCCCGAAGTTTTGATCAGAACTTCCAGGGCGGTAGCCTGTTCAATCAGTTGCTGCATGTCAAAAACACCAAACGCACCATTGAGGAAATGCAGCTCATGCAAAATGGCAGGTATATCTTTTGTCTCGATCGCTTCTCTCAGCGCCGCGAGCGAATTGGCGCAGGTCTGCTCAAAAAGCTGCTGAATATCCACCGGCAGCGCATTACCATCCAGCACCCCGGATGGTTGAGTCTCAACCTCGGGCTTCATTTTTGCTTCGAGATAAATCGCTTCCAGGCCACACACGACCAGTAACATCTCTTTCAATTCTTTCAATAACAACGGCTTGGTGAGAACTCGTGCCATGCCGGCCGCCTTACAAGCGGTGTACTCCTGCTGGGTTGCACTGGCCGTTACCGCCACCACTGGCATCGTTGGCCATTCCTCTCGCACTCGCCGGGCCAGCGTATAGCCATCCATCCCCGGCATGGATAAATCCGTCAGAAGAATATCAAACCGTTCCTGCTGCAATTGGGCCAGTGCCTGTTCACCTTCTGCAACCAAGCACACCGTGCAACCCAACAGCCGCAGTTGTTCCGCAATCAGATGCCGGTTGACCGGGTTATCTTCTGCGACCAGCACATGCAACGCCTGCGGTAAAGCCTGTTCCCTTTGTTCACGTATCGGCAGATCCTGTCCCTGCAGGCTATGCCGCAAAGCGCAGGCCAACCCTTTTAGCCCATACACCGACGTACTCAACACTCGCCCGGTCGCAACAGGTATCTGCGGCCCTTCATGGCTGCAATCGATCACCCAGGCCGCCTCTTCAACCAGGCGATTTTCATCATCGTGGTGCCAAGTGCTCCTGTCTCCCCAAAGTATCAACGTTTCCAGGGTGCTTAGCGCAGCGTCATCAATCTGCGCAGGGTGTTGATAGCACCGCACTTCCAGCCCCCACGCCGTCAATACCCTGGTTAGATATGACCGACACTCTGGCATTATTGCCAATACGATGACTTGCTGCCCGCTAAATAATGGGCGATCGGGCTGCGTTTTGGCCTGTGATAAAGGCAACGACAGTTGGAACACGCTACCTTTACCCAGCTCACTGGTGACGGACAGCTTCCCGCCCATGGCCTCCGCCAGCCGCTTACACAGCGCCAACCCCAACCCGCTACCACCATAGCGCCGATTAATGGTCTCATCCGCCTGGTTGAAGGCATTGAACACCTGTTGTTGCTGTAACGCCGATATGCCAATACCGGTATCTTCAACCTCTACCAGAATGAGGGAGGTAGACATATCTACGTTTATCCGCAGTATGACTTGCCCCTGCTCGGTAAATTTCAGCGCATTCGATAACAGATTGTTGATCACCTGCCCCATATAGGTTGGATCGCCCAACAGCGGCAGCGTGGTGGTTTCCCCCAGCTCACCCCGCAGCGTAAGCCCCTTTGCCTGTGCGATCGGGGCAAAGATATCCAGAACCCGAGCTGCCACCTCAAGAATGTCAAACTCGATGTGCTCCAGGTGCATCTCACCAGCCTCGATCTTGGTAAAATCCAGTACATCATTGATGGTTGACAGCAGGCTGTCTGAAGCATGACGGATCACATCAAGGCGATCGCGCTGTTCGTCCAAGGGCAAATGGGATAACAGTTCAAGATTGCCGAGGATGGCATTAAGAGGAGTGCGGATCTCATGGCTCATCACCGCCAGGAAAGAAGACTTGGCGGCACTGGCTTTGTCGGCAGACTCCTTGGCGGCGATCAGATACTGTTCCAGCTGTTTTTTGTCGGTGATATCCACAAAGGCCACGACCAGAACATCTTCTCCGCGGTAACGAGCCAAAGCCATACTGACAGACAGGTTAACCTGTTGCCCATCACGCGTATCGAAGGTAATTTCCCGGCGCACAAGCCCCTCTTGATGGAGGTTCTGTTGTTGCTGGTAACACTCAACCAGAGCGGCTGGCAGGCTGCGGGAGCCGTTTTGAAACCGCTCCTGCATTTGCACCATAACCAGGCTGCGCAGCAAAAGGGTGCCATTTCCCAACGCCAGCAACCCCAATCCGACAGGTGCAGTTTCAATAAAGGTGCGACTGAGCTGTTCGCTTTCAAAAATGCGCTCAGACTGCTGCATTGCGGGCATCAAAACGCGTCGCTTCACCAACAGCAATAACACCCAGATCACCAGGATAGTAATGCTACCAAAGATAATAGGGATGAGGAGTTGCAGCCCGATATCAGCAATGATATGCCGTAACGAGAGAGAATAAATCAGTATCCAACCGTTCCGGCCAAGCACCCAGCTATAAATAAATTGCCCATCTTGATAATAACTTCGACGAGACTTACCCAACCCCTCTTTTTGCACTAGCTGGGCCAACTTAAGCAGTCGCCCCTCGGCAAGGTTGTTGTAGGGCAACATTAGCCGTCCGCTTTGGTCCAAGAGCAGGCTGTCGCCACCAAAACTGGACTGAGGCAGTGTATCTGCAAATCGCTCAATGGGCAGCTCAAACACCAATGTGCCAAACTTTTCAGTTTTGGATTTCCACATGGTAGAGACAACCCGGAATACGGGCCTATGGCTCAACAGGCTTTCAGAAGGAGGCAGCCAATGTAAAATGGGCTGTGGCGGGCGACTTGATTCGCCGTAGGACGCAAGGCCTTGATCTACTTCATGGCTTAACTGTTCCGTCAAAACGGAGCGCGGTTGGGACAATAAACGATGTGCGATAGTCGGTTCCCAAGGTACCGCGGTGAATAGCAAGAATTTTTTATCCGTGCTGTAAATATAACCATTGAGTTCCCCACTATTACGCCCTCTGGCTTCAGAGGCATAGTGGGAAATATTTTGCGCCAGAGAGAGGTAAAACCAGGGATCATCTGCACTGGTTAATGGCTGAGTCGCCATAACCAGAATCGGCTGATCTTCGAAAGCGTTATGAAAAAGCAAACTGTCGTCATTCGCCCTAAACTGCAACAAAGTGTCCTGGTTTACCGGCCTCACCATATTCAGCGATATGGCAACATCATGAGTATTAGCGTTGGCTCTCGCCGTTGAGCGTACGATTTGATTTGATAGTTTATTGATATTTATAGAGGTTTCAATCTGAACCCTAGCCAGATATCCACGTACACTCGCCCAGATCTCCAACCCGCTGGCAAATAAAATGAGCAAAGTAATCACTATGCCGCCACCGTTTATCAACAGATAGTGATGGCGACGTAAGCGCCCTAATACTTCATCTTTATGAAAATTGCTCATAGGCAGGAGACTCTCAAGATTTTTCCAATACCTCATCGCATTACATCAATGTGGCTGATTAAATCCCTTGTCCACACAAGGGGGCCACCTGAAGCATGAGGAATAAAATAACCAAATTGGTCTGAATGATTATGGTGCAGTATCAGAGAATTGTCAGTGACACCCCTTTGCTAATTTCTTTTCCTCCTTAAACGAGGTTTTTCAAAATACTTGAGAATGGGTTATAGGTAGACGCCTGAGGAATAACTCATGCTGAAGCCCACGCAGAAAGGGTTCTAGCAGCCTTTTGATGTCTCCTCCCCCTAATTTAAGATGTGCCCCAATCTCTGCCAGCCTTTTTTCAGCATCAGGGAAATGGTATACGCTCAACGCACCGCGAAGTTTGTGCAGCTCACGCAGAATACTGGCTGTATCACCTATTGTTTGCGCCTCGCGAATCAGGTCAAAAGATGACTGACATGTATCCTCAAAAATATTCCACATATCTTCTGGCCACATTTGCCTACCCACTTGTGCGCCAGCCGGTTCCTCAACTTGCGTTGGAAGCCCATTAAGGAGCTTCTCCTGGCCGCACACGTCCAGCAAGACCTCTTTCAGCTCTTTCAATAACAGCGGCTTAATCAGCACTCGCGCTATTCCGGCCAACGCACACTTTGTATACTCCTGCAGGCTAGCATCCGCAGTCACGGCCACCACGGGCATCCTTGGATGAACTGTCCGCGCCCAGCGCGCCAGGCTATACCCATCCATACCCTGCATTGACAAGTCTGTGAGCAAAATATCAAACCGTTCCTGCTGCAAACAGGCCGATGCCTGCTCCCCCCCTTCAGCCAAGCACACCGAACAGCCCAACAACCGAAGTTGATCTTCAAGCAGGCGGCGGTTGAATGGGTTATCCTCTGCCACCAATACCCGCAGCGCATAGGGTAAGCTCTGTTCATCCTGTTCACGCGCTGGCAAATGCTGGCCCTGCAAGCTATGGCGTAATGCCATAGCCAAGCCCTTGACCCCATACATTGAGGTGCTCAATATTCGCCCGGTAACAGCCGGGATCCCCGGACC
Organism: Serratia sp. MMO-28; assembly: GCF_037199905.1. Classification (NCBI taxonomy): domain Bacteria; kingdom Pseudomonadati; phylum Pseudomonadota; class Gammaproteobacteria; order Enterobacterales; family Yersiniaceae; genus Serratia; species Serratia sp. MMO-28. The sequence continues at coordinate 34,284 of NZ_JBBCVB010000041.1, read as the reverse complement.
TTGGTCCTTGCATTCAATCACCCACTGGGCCTCTTCAACCAGACGATTTTCATCATCAGGATGCCAGAGCGTTTTCTCCCCCCACAGCACCAGAGTCTGCAGCGAGCCTAAAGCCACATCATCAATTTGAGCCGGGTGTTGATAGGTTGCCACTTCCAGCCCCCACGCCGTTAATACCCTTGCCAGATACGCCTGAGACTCTGGCAGCGCTGCCAGTACACTGACTCGTTCACCATTGAATAATGGCCGATCCTCCTGCCGCACCTCTTGAAATAGCGGCAACGACAGTTGAAACACACTCCCCTTACCAGATTCGCTGATGACCGACAGTTCTGCGCCCATCGCCTCCGACAGACGCTTGCACAGCGCCAACCCCAGCCCGGTTCCACCATAGCGCCGATTGATAGTTTCATCGGCCTGGCTGAACGCGCGAAATATCTGTTGCTGCTGTAATGCTGATAGGCCAATGCCCGTATCTTCGATCTCAAAGCGGATTCGTGAAGCGGGAGCATCCAGGCAAATCCGTAGCACGACTTGCCCCTGTTCGGTAAATTTCAGCGCGTTCGACAGGAGATTGTTAAGCACCTGCGCCAGGCAGGTTGGATCGCCGCGCATCGTTTGGGTGGTGGTTTCCCCTAACTCCCCCAGCAGAACCAGCCCTTTCGCCCGGGCGATCGGGGCAAAAATTTCCAACACCCGGGCGGCAACCTCCAGTACATCAAACTCGATATGTTCTAAGTGAAGCTCCCCTGCCTCAATCTTGGAAAAATCCAGCACATCGCTGATGGTGGCCAACAAGCTGTCCGACACATGGCGAATAATAGCTAGGCGATCGCGCTGTTCGTCCAAAGCTGAATGGGCTAACAGTTCAAGATTGCCAAGAATGGCATTAAGCGGGGTACGGATCTCATGGCTCATCGCAGCCAGGAACGATGACTTGGCCGCGCTGGCTTTATCGGCAGATTCTTTGGCCGCGATCAGATATTGCTCCAACTGCTTTTTGTCGGTGGTATCAATAAAGGCCACTACCAGCGCATCTTCTCCTCGGTAACGAACTGGAGCCATACTGACGGCCAGGTTGACTAACAGACCTTCGAGTGTGCTGAACGTCAATTCCTGGCGCACAGGTCCACTTTCAGGTGTCTTTGTCTGCTGCCGATAACATTTGGCAAATTCCGCTGGCAGACTGGCTTCACCCATTTGCAACTGCGCCTGAGTTTGTATCATCGCCGGGCTACGCAACAGCGGCTCACCATTTTTCAGCCTCAACAACCCCAAACCTACAGGAGCGGTTTCAATCAGGGTAAGGCTGAGTTGCTCACTTTCCAAAGCCTGTTGAGCCTGCCTGATGAGAGGGCGGAAAAGATAAAATTTAAAATAAATCAGAAAACACCACACCAGCAGCACAGCACCCAAAGTAACCAGAGCATCACCGCTGGCTTGGCCAACAATAATTGAAGCGATCTGGTGCCATGAGCAGTGAAACACCAGAAACCAGCCGGTCTCCCCTATAGCGGCAACGAAGGTGATCTCATTTTCCTGCGGTTCTGGCTGGAGTTTTTCATTATCATATATAGCGAGGTGATCAATATACTGATTACCCCGCTTGCGGATGATATTCCCCTGTTTTGACAAAAGAGTATAAGTGCCCTGTTTATCTTCAGACACCGAAGTTGGCATCAACTCAGGAAGGGCAAACTCCACCACAAGAACGGCAAACGGTATACTATCGAGCAGGATCGGCGCAGCAATGCGCAGCACTGCTTCACCGGAGTAAGGATTTATATCAGGGGACAACCAGTATGTACGGTTTGCGCTATGAGTTATCTCTCTTCGATCAGCAAAAAGTACATTCCTGTCTACATTTTTGGCCAGCAAACTCAGATTATACTTAGAGTTTGATTTAAAGTGTTCACGTATCGCCAAAGGCGGGGCAGGAATAATGCCAGCGATCTCATGCGTTATGCTGTAAAAATAACTGGATAGAATATCTTTTGGCATCATCAGGCTATCTGCAGAAATCACTTCCCCAAGGTAACGACTCAAGCTCAAAAAATGCCTGACTGCCTTTTTATCCACAGCAACAGTCGCAGTGCTGTAAACCCATTGTGAAGCCAGTGCAGATGCAGGGTTTAAAACCAACTGGTTATCATTGAGGTAGAATTGGCGCACGTAGGTATTGCTGAGCTTAACATCCTCTTTTAATAAGACTTCGGCACCAACCAACATCGTCCTGAACGTATTTTCCCGCTTGACAATTTCTTTCTCCAATCGAGTATGTTCACCAGTAAAACCCTGGCGTAACATCTCTATCTGATTAAGCACAGCGCTTCTTACCCCAATAGTAAAAACTAAAAGGAGCATAAGGGTGCTAAATAAGCCGAAACCAAAAACCAATAGACGTTGATAGCGGCGCAAGCGAATAAGTGATTCTATATAGGAAGTTAACACGACAGTATAGACATAACCAAGATGGCGTTCGGCCTCAAAAAATCATTATCATGAGGTATAAAAAGAGTATGCGAAATACTACAATGGCAAAAACGAACTAATCTTATAGTTACCTGCAAGATAACAGACAAGAACGAAATTTATACGGCAAATAATTCGATTTACCTGTAGCGAGCATGGATATTTCAACAAAAATCACACGAATATTCTCAAAACAGCCTATGCTCATCTCATCATATGTGGCATAACATTAAACCAGAACAGTTATCGCATAAAGGACATGGCTAAAACATGAAAATTCGCCTTTTGTTAGCTGACGATCATCCTGCACTGCTGGCGGGGTTAGTACACGAACTGGCTCAGCTCCCTACCTTGGAAATTGTAGGTTCGGCGTTGGATTCCGATGCGTTAGTTGAGCTATTGCACAGCACAGAGTGTGATGTGCTAGTGACCGATTACATCATGCCCGGTGGCAAATATGGCGATGGTATCGGCCTGTTATCCCATATCAGGCGTATAAAGCCACAATTGAAAATCGTCGTTTTCACGACATTGGAAAACCAGGCCCTGGCGCAAGAACTCGCTAAGATTGGCGTCAACGGCGTGCTGGGGAAAACGCAGCATACCAGCCAACTGATCTCGGCAATCCATGCCGTTTATGCTGGATCGAACTATTTCCCCACCAATGACCTGATAACCGGCCAAAGTGGCATTAAGCAGAATCCCGCTTCACACCTTGCTCTGACCAAGCGCGAAATGGAAGTGGTTCGCCTTTACGTCTCAGGCTTGTCGGTCAACGAGATTGCCTCTCAGCTACACCGTACCAAACAAACGATCAGTTCCCAGAAAGCCAGTGCCATGCGTAAGTTAGGCATATCACGCGACGCCGATCTATTCCGCTTTGCATTTGAATCAGACATGATAAATAGGAAATAATTCTATTACATTCAAATAGATAAACTCTGCCCCCTCAAGCTGTACGAATGCTGTTTGCATTACTCGGCCATTCTGGGCCTTCCCCTGCAAACAGCGTTCGCATCACTCTTTGCTCGCTCTCTAAAACTCGAACTATTTAGGGTATATCTCTTCATTTCAGCCTGATATCAGTTAATTCAAGAAACCAGTAAATAACAAGAGTAGCATTGTTTTATATATGGTTAATTTCAAGGCTTAATTTTGACCTGCCGTTTCACAACCCCAGTAAGAAAAGCAAGAACATCAGTTTAGTACTGGTCCTACCCTCTTTCATTTCAATTCGAACATACCTGACAGACACAGAAGCCGCAGGAATTTAAAGTATGTTCCATAGCAAACGTGGAGGGGATATTTATTTTCCTGATTCTCTTTCCCCCTATTTTTACAGAGATAGCAATAAAGGCTATGTCTTTTTAATAAATCTTTGCAAAAACCTGGGTCAATTAAGACACCAAAGGATTATAAACATGCCGTCAGAAAATGATCATCTGAATCAGAATGAGAATTCGTTTATTCTTCCGCCCCCTGAGCGGATCATAGACACTCTGCTTGAGTGCACACTGTGGATGTGTGAATACCAGGGCTCACCACGGAGCGTTGAAAGCCTTTGTGCTGGGTTACCTAAAGGGAATCAGCTGAACACGTCACAGGCCCTGAGTGCATTAAGTAATGCGGGTCTTACTGCCGGAACGGTTCGTCGCCGGGCACACGAGTTCTCTGCGCATCTGATGCCTATCATATTGCTACGTAAAGATCGTGGGGCGGCTATTCTGCTGGCTTCCCGTCGTGATGACGAAGGCAAACTGCGTTTCCAAATAATTTTGCCTGAAATCGGCGTTGATTCACCCGTAGAAATAGGTCACGAAGAGCTCTCAACCTGGTATTCAGAGCATGCCATTTTGGTCAAACCCAGCGCGCAGGTTGATACCCGTGCTGGTGAAGAAACACCGCATTCATCTGGTCATTGGCTGTTCAGTACCCTGTGGCGCTATCGCAGTTATTACCGCAGCGCAGCGCTTGCCGCGATCATTGTGAATATCCTGGCGCTATCCAGCATATTCTTTACGATGAATGTCTATGACCGTGTGGTGCCAAACCAGGCTTATGTCACCCTTTGGTCCTTGGCAATCGGTGTAGCTCTTGCCATGTGTTTTGAAGCGGTAACGCGCTTTGTCCGCGCAAATTTGTTGGACATGGCGGCTAAAAAAGCCGACTTGATATTGGGTTCTCAGTTATTCCGCCAGGCATTGGGCGTGCGAATGGAGCACAAGCAGTCTTCGGCCGGGGCCTTTGCCAACCAGTTGCGCGAATTTGAATCGGTACGAGACTTTTTTACCTCGGCGACCTTGGCCGCGATATCTGATTTACCTTTTGTTCTGTTGTTTGTTGGCGTGATCTTCGTTATCGGTGGCTCGTTGGGGTGGATACCACTCATGATGATACCTTGCATCATCATTATCAGCGTGTTCATTCAATGGCCACTGGCGCGAACCATGCGTGAAAACCTGCGTGAATCCTCACTCAAACAGGGTGTTCTGCTGGAATCCATTGAGGGGATAGAAACACTCAAGTCTGTTGGCGGAGAAGGCCATATGACGCGTCGTTGGGAAGCGTTCAGCGCAGCGGCTGCCAGCACCTCAATGAAATCACGTCAGCTCACCAGTAGCGCATTGAATTTAGTGAGTTTCCTGCAGCAGCTGCAGACCGTAATTATCATCGTGTTCGGTGTTTATCTGATTGGTGATGGCTCGCTTTCTCAGGGAGCGTTAATAGGAACCGTGATGTTGGCAGGCCGTGCAACGGCACCGCTGACCCAGGTGGCAGGATTGGCCGTACGCTTTCAACAGGCTAAAGCGGCAATGACGTCATTGAATCGCCTTATGGATATGCCACTTGATCGTGAAGTTGATAAGAAATATTTACCCTTGCCTTCATCACAAGGGCAATTGGAACTGAAAGGGGTAAAGTTCGCTTATCCTGCACCGCCAGATAAACCTAATCAGCCCGTACTTGAAGGCATAAATGTGTCCATCGGGCCCCATGAGCGAGTCGCGATATTGGGGAAGATTGGCAGCGGTAAGTCGACGTTACTGCGCTTGATGGCGCGTCTGTATCAACCGACCGGGGGGCAGATGATGCTCGGGGGGATCGATGTAGCGCAGATTGACCCGGCAGACTGGCGTGCAACCGTAGGATATGTTGGCCAGGAAGCGCGTCTGTTTTACGGCACGCTGCGCGAAAATATCATGATTGGCCGCCCAAATGCTTCCACTGATGAGCTTCTGAGAGTGTTGCAACTGACAGGGCTGGATCAAATCGCACAGAAGCATCCAATGGGAATCAACATGCCTATCGGCGAAATGGGCGAAGGGTTATCTGGCGGACAACGCCAACTGGTTTCCTTAGCACGCAGTTTGTTAGCTCGTCCACAAATACTGTTACTGGACGAACCTACCAGCTCTATGGATACGCAAACTGAAGCTCTTTTTATGGCAAGACTGAATAACGCGACTAAAGATCAAACGCTGATACTGGTGACTCACCGGACCTCATTATTGAATTTGGTTGACAGGATCTTGATTGTTGATGAAGGACGTATTGTCGCTGATGGACCAAAAAATGAAATTATCGCTGCTTTGACCGCAACAGGCGATCGTGAGTCAGTGACTAAAACACCTTCTAACGCTAAATAACGAGTTCAGGTTAAACGCCTGCCAGTGAAATACACCAAGGAATTGAGATATGTTTAATAAAATTCAGAGCAGCTTTAAGCGTGCCCCGAAGCCTGCTGCGTTAAAAGCTGATGATGTCGCGTTTATGAGTGACCTACGTGAATCATTACTTATTCAGTCGGCCCCAGGCTCGCGTGCCATTTTATATATCATTTGTGTCATTTTAGCGACAGGAGTTATTTGGGCTCATTACGCCAAGGTTGAGGAAATAACCCAAGGTGAAGGAAAGATTATTTCAAAAAGCCGCGAACAAGTTATAGAAAGCCTGGAAGGTGGAATTATTGAAGAGATGTTGGTTCGTGAAGGGGATATTGTAGAGAAGGGGCAACCTTTGCTAAAAATAGATCCCACTCGAGCAAGCTCTACTTATCAGGAAATGAATGCCAAGCTGATGGGGTTAAAGGCAATGATAGCGCGACTAGAAGCCGAAGCTTATCAAAAGCCGCTGAAGTTTCCAGAAGAATTACAGAAGCATCCTTTGATGATTGAGCAAGAAACTAAAGCTTATGAATCACGGAAAAAATCTCTTGAGGACAGTCTGAGCGCATTGCAACGCAGCCGTGACCTTATTTTGAAAGAAGTTTCTATGACTGCACCATTAGCCTCACGGGGTTTGATCTCCGAAGTAGAGATTCTGCGCATGAAGCGTCAGGCTAATGATCTGGAGATCCAGATCGTAGAACGTCGTAACCGCTACCAGGGTGAGGCAAACGCAGAATTAACCAAAGCCGAGCTCGAAGTTGCACAGTTGATCGAGGGCCAGGTAGGCCGTAAAGACGTGCTGGCACGCACAACTATTTACGCTCCGGTTTACGGAACGGTAAAAAACGTCAGTATCAGCACGATCGGGGGAGTTATTCAACCAGGTGCGAACATTATGGAGATTGTGCCGTTGGAAGATCAACTGATTGTGGAAGGGCAAATAAAGCCACAGGACGTCGCCTTCCTGCGCCCAGGGCTGCCGGCAACGGTTAAGGTCTCTGCTTATGACTATGGTATTTACGGGGGGCTTAAAGGCACCGTAGTCCATATCAGCCCAGATACGTTACAAGATGAAAAAAAATTGGCAGCAGGCCGACCGGACGCAATTTATTATCGGGTACAAATACTCACCGATACCAGTTGGTTGGAGTCGGCTGGCAAGAAACTACCGATTATTCCAGGTATGACTGCGACCGTAGAAATACGTACTGGTACAAAAACGATTTTAGATTATTTACTGAAGCCCGTATTTAAAGCCAGAGAAGCATTCCGCGAGAGATAATTCAGTATGAAATTAAGTAGAAGAAAAAATCGTTTCCCAAAATCTCGCGCTTTAATGTTGAATGCTTCAATGCGGTTGCTACTGTGTGTGGGTATAACGACATCATCTCTGCCGCACGCCCTGGCTGATACACAGGATGTGGTTCCAATGGCCGCGGAGGATGATCCCCACCAGGCTTCATCCTGGAGTTTATTTTCATCTACAACAAAAACAAAAGAAACCGCGCTCCGTGGCACTTTTGGGGAATATCGCCTGATTTCCGAGCAGGCAAAAAAGTTATCACCGGCCAAAAAAGTAATAGATAAGGTCACAAATAAAGAAGGCCGCAAGCAGACGGCCACGGCCTATGCTGCGCATCAAAAACCGCACTCTCGCCAAGACCGTGAGCATGCTGAGGTGGGGAGTCAGGCATTTAAAGCCATTCTGGCTGGCACTTTAAAGCAGGCTATCGAACGCAGCCCTTCGCTTAAGCAAGCCAGTGCAGAACTCGGGGCGGCAAATGCTGACGTGCGTGAAGCAGAAGGACAGCGTTGGCCACAAATTGACGTCAGAGCTAATTCTCGTTCAACGTCGTTGGGACGCGGTTCTCATTCCAGCGCTCAGGCCATCAATGTGAACATGACAACCACGGTCTACGATTGGGGGCGCACAGGGAAATCGATCGATAGCCGTAAAGAGTTGAGTACGGCGGCGGTCCAGAAATATATGACCAATGTGGAAATATTGGCTCAAGACGTGGCAAGTACCCTATTGGAGAAAGAGAAAGCCTGCCGGGTAGTTACCATCAATCAGCAATATGCAGAACGGATGGAACAGTTGGTTGATATGCTGAGGGATATAGTGGCAACAGACAATGGGCGCGCCAGCGAATTGGTACAGGCACGTGCCAGGTTACTGGAAGCCGAATCGAACCGAGATACGTGGCAAGCACGGGAGAGAGATGCTGAAATAAAACTGCATAAGTTGATTGGCAAAAACAGTGTCAAATTTCCAAAGAATATTCAATTTACCTTACCCGATATTGAGCTGAACCAACTGCTGTCCGTTGCCCAGAATCATCCGGCTTTATTACAGGCAGAAGCTGAAGCAAAAGCGTCAAAACTTCATGCTGAATCGCTGCAGGCTGCAGAAAAACCCCAGGTCAATTGGGTGGTGACAAAATCAACGGGCAAGGATGATTTTGGCCGCGAAGATCCTTGGCAGACCATGGTTACCGTTAGTTGGCCGGTCTTCAGCGGGGGGTCCGCCACTGCGGCTCGGGAAGCCGCATTGCTGAGGGCTGAAGCCGAACTCGAAAATAAAGCCAGACAGCAAATGGATCTTGAGTTTGACGTTCGCGCCGCAGCCCAGGATGCCAAAACTTTGTTAACGAGGGCAAATCTTTATGTCAGCCTGATTGCAGAAACAGAAAAAGTGAAAACTGCATTTTTTGACCAATGGCATCATCTTGGCCGTCGAACGCTGCTGGATGTTCTGGTTGCTGAAAGTGATTACAACAATAATCGTATTAATGAGGTCTCATATCGTTTTGACAGTTATCTCGCTGTATTAAAAGCCTATGGAAGCACAGGAATATTAAGCCGCTGGCTACTTGATGACCTGAATAGCGTTGAACGCTAGGCTTTGCAAAATTTTCCCAAGCCACTTGGAATTTAGGGGAAGGTAACCCAACGCCAGCATTGTTAAAGGCAACGGGAACTGTCTTTTCCACCGTTGATGTTTTGTGATGCACGTTCTCTTACCAGGATGAATGAACGGAGTATGCTTTTTGGGCATGCTCCTTTGTTCTCTACCTGCTGTTCTCGGTATTTTCACCGAGATAGATGCAATAACAGTTTATTTAAAAAAATAAATTGTCAAGGATACAATTATTAATAATTGGATGATTTATGAATATTAATATCATTATTGCGGACGATCACCCGGCAATACTTTCAGGTATCTCATATGAGTTATCGACAATTCGTACGCTCAATATTGTCGGGAAAGCCAGGAACTCGACTGAGATTCTTGATGTATTAAACCAGACTAATAGCGATGTACTTATAACGGATTATGTCATGCCTGGTGGCATTGCTGGAGATGGTATGGCAATGCTTTCGTTCTTAAGGCGCCATTACCCGGAGTTAAAGATTATTGTTTTTACAATGTTAGACAACTCGGCAATTGTTGCTGAAATACTCAAGCTCGGGGTGGGTTCGGTGTTGAATAAGGTTGAAGATCTTGGTCACCTGATCTCTGCAATACACGCTGTCTATGCTGGAGCCACCTATATTTCGCCTCATTTCAAGTCAGTGGCACAATGCTTGGCGGGTAATATGGCTTCACGCACCACGAGTCCTAAACTGACAAAACGCGAGGCCGAGGTGATCAGGCTGTATGTTTCGGGTATGTCTGTAAACGACATTGCCAGCCAGTTAAAACGAACTAAGCAGACGGTGAGTTCCCAGAAAACCAGCGCGATGCGCAAACTCCAAATATCAAGGGATGCTGACCTGTTTCGTTTCGCCTTTGAAACCGGTTTAACCGGTGTTGGTTAGGTGACCGTAACGATCATAATGCCGGGTGTTATTTAATCAGCACGAGTCAATACGATATGTCTGTACTGCTTTTAATACCCATCATCGTGTTTTGGTAAGACAGTTTCACCACAGTGTCACAATATTACAGCATGGAGATTCCATCAGATAGGCCAAACGTTGGAACTGACAACAAACCGGTATTATCCCCAGGGAATAGGCAACGCGCGGTGATTCTTCGCACCGACGATAACGGAGCTACCTTTAGCATGATGTACCCTTAATCTCGGCCCGTAATATATGCCTGTGGTTGCGTGACAATATCGTTGCTCTGCCGCAGGCTTATTTACCGTAAAGCATGTCATAAGCCCATTGCCTCAAGATTTTCACTCCCCATATACCGAGGCTGGCTGGCATTTAACCTGCGGTGAAATCAGGCGAATTTACAGGTAAGCCATTATTGCTTTCACCGCATCATCACATTGCGCATCATTGCTCACCTCCACAACGGGGCAGGTTATTTTTTCAAGCCATTTTTTATGCTTGTAGGCATTTCTGCTCACGGTTGTCGACGTTTCATAGGCTGAGGCCCACGCAATAAAACGCTGAGATTGCTCGTAATACTCGCCCCCCGGAGCAATCGCCGCACCGTATCTGGCCCATTCCCTCTTCTTGATACGGTCGATCCTGACATCATTCTTCACGTACACATACACCACCAGATCGAAATAAGGGATAACTATATCCCCCCAACCACAAAGGGAGCCGCTCAGTATCCACTGTGGGCTTGCTGCTAATGTGGCCGATAACAGTTGCTGCCTTTCCACGTATTCACGGGCAACGCTGAAGGGAGGTGTGGTGGCATGCCAGTAAATATCATCCGTATCCACGTGCTGATAATGCGTGATTTTGCTCAACCGCGCAGCAATCGAAGTGGTCCCCGAACCAGAAGCTCCCATGATGTGGATCTTATTAATTTGAGACATGAATCAGTCCTCAAAAAGGAATGCTGCCCTCACTGATTGACCTTGGGCACCAACGCGCTTCAACCCGCAAATTAACACAGGGAAAGAGGGGGCTTTCAAGCGGATTCTGCTCGTGCCGTTAAGCATGCCTACGCTGCCATGTTAGACCAATAAGGTGACAGAACAGATAAAACGGTGGGTTAACAGCACGGCAGTTGCACCATATAACATGACACCGCACAAAGTTATCACACCATTTTTACAAAGTTATTCACCTTCAGCCCGACGATAAAAATGCTTAACACCACTAATAACTTAATATTATCAAATATATAAAATCAAAACGTCATTTTAATTTTACACTTTATTGATTAAAACAGACTGAGAAATCACTTTCCTCTTTTGTGATATCACTCAATTTACAAAGTTGTATAATAAGTTACTTTGTGTCGTATCTGATTAGCTTGTGACACAGTTGGCAACATATAAGAAACTCACTGATTTACCCGGACATTCGTTGTCTGACGGTCAGCTCATGCCTAAGAACAGGCTCATTGAAGATAGCGGAATAACGCCGAATCAATATCAGATTAGAAATGATACCTGGGCCACATCTCATCCGCACTTGACTCACCGAGTCCCCCCAGGTTCCTTTATTCACCTCTGGAGATTACCTAATGAAACTGTCCAAGACGCTACTCAGCCTGTGCCTTACGTCGGCAACGCTGTTTATGAGCCACTCTTCTCTTGCCGCACAGCAGATCAAAGCCGCAGACGTTCACCCGGTCGGCTATCCAAACGTCGTCGCCGTTGAGCACATGGGCGAGAAGTTGAAGCAGGCGACCAACGGCCGCTTGGAGATCAAAACCTTCCCCGGCGGTGTGTTAGGTGACGAAAAGCAGGAAATCGAACAGGCACAGATCGGTGCCATTGATATTATCCGCGTCTCTATGTCACCCGTAGCGGCCATTCTGCCAGAGGTCGATGTCTTTACCCTGCCCTATGTCTTCCGCGATGAAGACCATATGCACAAGGTGCTGGACGGTGAGATTGGCCAAGAGATCGGTCAGAAAATTACCGATAACGCCAAATCAAAAATGGTCTTCCTCGGCTGGATGGACGGCGGCACACGCAACATGATCACCAAGAACCCGATCGGTAAGCCGGAAGATCTGCAAGGCATGAAGATCCGCGTTCAGGGTAACCCGGTTGCTCTTGCCACGCTGAAAGCCATGGGGGCCAACGCAGTCAGCATGGGCGTCAGCGAAGTGTTCAGCGGCATGCAGACCGGCGTGATTGATGGCGCAGAGAACAACCCGCCAACCTATGTTGCCCATAACTACATGCCGGTGGCAAAAAACTACACCCTGACCGGCCATATGATCATTCCTGAAGTGTTCCTCTACTCCAAGGCGAAATGGAACAAGCTGTCTGCCGAAGATCAGCAGTTGATCCTCAAACTGGCGAAAGAAGCCCAGGCCGAACAGCGCGAACTGTGGGCCAAATATAACCAGGAGTCGCTGGATAAGATGAAGGCGGGCGGCGTCAATATTCAGGATATCGATCGCGCTTATTTCTACAAGGCCACCCAACCGGTGCGCGATCAGTTTGGTAAAAACTACCAAGAGTTAATCCAGCGTATCGAAGCCGTCAAGTAATGGCCAAGGGGCGGAATATTAACGATACCCACGCCACTTCAGGTTGCAGGTAGGCGGCAGTTGAGCCAGCTCCCAGGCGCTTGGTCAACCCAAGTGACTGAGGTAAATAATGGCAGCCTCTGCGGCTTGAAGGGTGATGGGGATATCCGCCCCATTTTTTCTGACCAGGATGTAAGGGATTATCATGTCTCAGTCTTATATATCGGTAATGGACTTCATTTACCGTGTGTCTATCTGGCTTTCCGGCCTTGCCCTGCTCGTTATGACCGCCGTGATCCCCGTCGGTATTTTTGCCCGCTACGTCATGAACGCCGGCCTATCGTGGCCGGAGCCGGTGGCAATCATCTGTATGGTGACCTTCACCTTTGTCGGTGCCGCCGTCAGCTACCGTTCCTGCTCGCATATCGCGGTCAGCATGATGACCGATCGCCTGTCAGAACCGCTGAAAAAGGTCTGCTCGGTACTTACCGATCTGATGATGCTGGCGATCAGCCTGTTTATTCTCTATTACGGCTACAACCTGTGCCTGGAACTGTGGGAACAGCCCGTGGCTGAATTCCCGGTGTTAACCGCAGGGGTCACTTATCTGCCGCTGCCTATCGGGTCATTTATCACGTTACTGTTCATTATTGAGCGCATCTTTTTTGGCCCGCAGAATCACCGCCCGGTGGTGATGCTGGGTAATTCCTAAGCGGTAACCAGGAGCCTGTAACTTATGGACGCATTGATTCTATTGCTAACCCTTGGCGTAATGCTCGCCATTGGTGTACCCGTGGCCTACGCCGTCGGCATCAGCGCCGTCGCCGGGGCGTTCTGGATCGACCTGCCGCTCGAAGCCGTAATGATTCAGATCACCAACGGCGTGAACAAGTTTTCGCTGCTGGCCATTCCATTCTTTATTCTGGCCGGAGCCATCATGGCAGAAGGCGGTATTGCCCGCCGCCTGGTTAACTTCGCCTATATCTTCGTGGGCTTTATTCGCGGTGGTCTGTCGCTGGTTAACATCGTGGCTTCGACCTTCTTTGGGGCCATTTCCGGTTCGTCAGTGGCGGATACCGCCTCGATCGGTTCGGTGATGATCCCGGAAATGGATAAAAAAGGTTACCCGCGCGATTTCGCCGCCGCCGTCACCGCCAGCGGATCGGTGCAGGCCATTTTGACACCGCCAAGCCATAACTCGGTGATCTACTCGCTGGCGACCGGCGGCACCGTCTCCATCGCTTCGCTGTTTATCGCCGGGATCCTGCCGGGCCTGCTGTTAAGCCTGACGCTGATGGTGATGTGCGTCTGCTTCGCACACAAACGTGGCTACCCGAAAGGCGAACGCGTGCCGTTCCGCCAGGCGCTGAAGATCTTCGTTGATACCCTGTGGGGGTTGATGACGGTGGTCATCATCATGGGCGGGATCCTGTCTGGTATCTTTACCGCTACCGAATCTGCGGCTATTGCCTGCCTATGGTCATTCTTCGTCACCATGTTCATTTACCGTGACTACAAATGGTCTGAGCTGCCCAAGCTGATGTTCCGCACGGTGAAAACCGTCACCATCGTGATGATCCTGATTGGCTTTGCCGCCAGCTTCGGTGCCATCATGACCTACATGCAGTTGCCGACGCGGATCACTGAGTTCTTTACCTCCATCTCCGACAACAAATATGTGATCCTGATGTGGATCAACATCATGCTGCTGCTGATCGGCACCCTGATGGATATGGCTCCGCTGATCCTGATCCTGACGCCGGTGCTGCTGCCGGTGGCGATCAACCTGGGTATCGATCCGGTGCACTTCGGGATGATCATGCTGGTCAACCTGGGGATCGGCCTGATTACGCCGCCGGTGGGTTCAGTGCTGTTCGTCGCCAGCGCGGTCAGTAAACAAAAAATAGAACAGGTGGTGAAAGCCATGATCCCGTTCTATATCGCCCTGCTCAGCGTGCTGATGCTGGTCACTTACGTTCCGGCGATCTCACTGTTCCTGCCCAAGCTGTTTGGCGTCCATACCGGATAACGATTTTCCTTTAAGCTGTTGCATGTTGCCCGTTTTACCGAGAACGGGCTTTTTTGTTATCGGGCCGCATTCACCAGAAAAACCACTTCTCCGCGATAATAGGGCGAGGTTGCCAACCGCTGCTGCCACTGAGTATTCCACACTCCCTGCTGCACCAGCCCGATCTTAAACGGCACCCGCAGCTTTAATAAGGCGGGTAAATAGTGCTCATACTGCGTGACCGTTTGCTTGCCCTGATAGGTTTGAATCACCAACTCGTCTATCGGTAACCCATTCAATTGGCTGACGTTACCGGTTTTCGCCCAATCGAGTAGCCCCGTTACCCCCAATGCAAACTCGGCGGGCAGTTGGCTACGCAGATGGCTGAGAAACGCCGCATACTTGTCTAACTGATAGGTCGCTGCGTCAAAATCAATCTGCAACCCCACCACCCGGTTACCCGCTGCCGTCCAGCGTGCAGGCAGGCGCAAAACCGCAGCCAATACCTCATCGGGGATATCCAGCGTGGTGACTCGCACGGTAATCCAAAGGGCGGGCGCCTGAAGCTTCGCCAGCGGTTGCCCCAACTTCAAAAAGCGCGCCCCCTGGCGGCCCGTAACCACTTCAGCCTGATGAAGATACAGCGTGTCAGCCTGCTTTAGCACCGGCTGCGACCAGACGCCAGACCATAGCCAGAACGCGCGATAATCGCGCGTATCCACATAGCCTGCGTCCTTTTTACCCGCCGCCGATGCGGTAACCAGCACCGGTATCAGCAATAACGCCTGCCACCAACGCCTCACCAGTAGTATTTGAGCTGTTTTTCCCATTGGTTACCTTTGTAGTTCTTTTTCAACTGATTAAACCAATTGCGGCGCGTCTCAATCGGGATGTCCTGTCCATCGCAATCGTTATAGCCAGAAGGAGAAAAACACATCACGGCGCGGTAAAGGGCATAGCTTTTATCTTCCGGTTCCGCTTTGGCATCGGCGATCACCTGTTGGTAATAGGCCAGCCGTCCTTGTTTGCTGTCCTTGTCCATCACCGCGCGCATCTGGCTCTCTAACCCGCCGCCGCCGTCCATCTCAACGTCTGCGCTGATACGAGCTAACGAAGTGCGGAAAAACTCCCCCAGGCAGTTCAAGGCGTGCGCATCGGTTTTATTCTTTGCCAGAGCCGTGGCGGTCTGCTCCAGCGGGGCACAATAATACCCCTGCTCGGTATCACTGCCGTCCCAGTCAAAGATCGCCAGATTCACATCGCCAAACGCTTCAGGATCAAGGGGTGAATGGAGATGCTTTTTCAGCAATCTGTCATCCAGGTAGCCCTGATAGTCGCCAACCATCAGATCGCGGGTTAATAACGTATGAAGGGCAATGGTTTTCTCTTCATCCGTAGGCCCAGAGGCCGCCTGCTGTTGCAACAACGCCTTGTTTGCCAAGGTCTTGAGCACCAATGAACGATAGCGCAGATTATTAATCGGGCTTTGCGCGGCAAAAATCGCCGCCGCGTTGTAGCTTTGCACCAGACTGTTGGTCAGCATCAATTGTAAATACTGTTGCTGGTGGGGTGAGAGCTTCAACGTCAGCAAGTGGCGCCAATGGGCCTCGGCTTCTGGCAATTTGTTAAGCTTAATCATAGCTTTACCATAAATCACCTGCTGGCTGAACGCCACAATGTCATCCGGCGCGAGTTGCTCGGCAGGTTTTATCGCCGCCAGCACGGCTGGGTAATCCCCTTGCTGATAGAACAACCAGGCATTCTGCATATATTGCCAAACCGGCAACATATTGGCTTTTTCAAACATCGGCTTATAGCTTTGCACTATCTCGGCCGTAACCTTGGGCGTCTCCTTATTCTCAAGGCTATATTTCCGCAACCATTTCATGGTTTGAGTAAAGGTCTGCAGCGGCGTGTCGGCCACGCTGGTAAACGGCTGTTCAGCGCTTCTGTAAGGAATGATGCGGCTTAACAAGATCTGATCGTTCTCATCAATCAGCGCACTGAGCGAGTCGATATCTTTCGCACTCACAATCTGGCTTTCATAGAGCTGTGCCAGGCTCGGCCAATCCGCAAGATACCAATACACCCTGCGATACAAACCGCGCACGGAATCCACATAGGCACCGCCCGGATGGGCCGTCACGTAGGTTTCCGCCCGCTGCAGTGCTAAATCGGCAGCCTGTTTGTTGACCTTGTCGATCTCGAACATGCCATATTCATCCACCGCATGTTCGGTGGCCTGGTTTAAGGCAACGCGGAACAGCATATAGGTTGCCGTTTCCGCCACCCACGGCTGATCGGACTCTTTCAGATCCAGGAAGCCGGTTTCGGCTTCGGGGAATTTCCCCTTATAAAACAGCTCTGCGTTGCTGAGATAATCACGAAAGGCAGCCGCGTGGGAACCGGCAACAAAATGCTGCATCAGCGGTAAAAAGCGATCGGTATCCTGCTCACCGCGGTAGATAGCTACCCGCCGCAAAGCCAATAAGTCACGGTCAGGTTTATCCAACTGTTGATCTGCCAGCAATGCGCTAAAGAATTGGCGCAGTGAATCTTTATTGTTGGATACCCAGCGGCCTTCATTTTCCTCGCTCACCTCAGAAAACGCGCTGGGAGAAATGCCTAATTTCGCCGCCATGGCATCTAGTTCGCTGTCAACCGGCAACGGCGCCGGGCTGGGCGCATCCCCTGGCTGGCTTTCAGGCAGGGCCGTGCCCTTGAAAACGCCAAAAGCATACCCTCGGCTGCGGCTCACATCCTGCGGCAGCGCGGATAGCGCGATGGGAAAGCCACGCCGTTGCGCCTGCAGCATCAGCAGATTGGCGCGGGTATCGTTATCAGGATCCAGATAGGGCGTGCCACCCAGGGCACAATCGCTGGCCCAGCGGCAGCTCATATCATCAAAAGAGGCCATCGCCAGCGGGCTGGCACTATAAATAACCGCCGCTGTTAACGCTTGCACAAGCTTTTTCGTTTTTATCCATTTTCCCTGCAAAATAGCCTCCGTTTCCCGTATTTTGGTCATGAAAACGCCTCCGTAGAGGCGTTTTCATTATCGAGCCTTGGTTCAGCGATGTCGAGGTTAATCCAGCAGGTCGGAGTAATCACCTCGTTGATAATCCGCGAGTTGTTGCCAAGGCAGCACGGGCGGAGCCACAAACGGCGTCGCCGTCATGCTTTGGATCGATGTGCCGTGGCTATCGCGCTGCTCAATACTGCGAGCATACTGACCGGCCACGTCCCAGGCCACCTTGATGGTGCGCTCCCCCTGCTGTAACTGATAGTGCTGGATCCCCCGTTGCTCCGGGCCCCGCTTTTCCATACGGCTCAACGCGGCAGGCTCGATCAGCCAGTAGGCCGCCGCCCAGGAACCGCCATATCCCACGTTGCCGTAATGCGCCAGCTCCACATCGATAACCCGGCGCAGATTATGCAAGACCGCCTGCACGCTCACCTGCCCGGTTTGCGCATCGCGGCGTATCAGCAGTGGTGCCCATTGCGCTTCGCTGTGCGCATGGCCGGCATGGGGTGAAACGCTATCGTCATGCCCATGCGCCGCACTTGCGCGCACGCTTTGCGGCAGCTCACGCTCGATCCAGACCAGCCCTGCGCGGCGGTACATCAGATCGGTGTAGCGGCTATCACGTTGAATGCCATCATGCCCTATTGAACGGTTTTCATAGCTCAAGCGCAGATTCACCGCCGGTGCCTCGGCGGGCTGTGCCGTGTTCTGAGCCTGCACGGGCAGCGCCACCATCACCAGCAACGCCAGGCTGAATATTTTCCGCAGGGGGATCATAAACCGGCCGCCTCTTTCACCTTGAAGAAGACGTTGGTGTTATCCAGCGTGCCTTTGAAGATCTGCGAACCGGCACCGTCGGCGTACAGCATCACATCGCCACCCGCATGGGTTTCCGCCCCCGGAGCCCCCAGATTGATGCCGACCTCCTGCAAGAAGTTATCCTGCGTGGTATCTACGTCGGTCAAATCCTCACGTTCTGCGCCACGCGCCGGCGCCACCCAAGGCGCGTTGCCATCTTCTACGTTGGTCTGGCTGCTGGCGCTGGCATTGGGGCGGCCACCGTTGCCGAACACCAATGTGGTGTAAGGTTTGCCATCGGCGGCTTTGGCCAGTTCACCGTTCTGGTAGTCGTACACCTTGCCCAGAATCGGGTTACCAATCTTGCCATAGCCGTTAAAGGCGATGGAGTGGTCATGGTCAGCCGTCACCACAATCAGCGTGTTCTTCAGCCCAGGATCCTTGGCTTGCATAAACGCCAGCACGCTCTTGATCGCCTCGTCCAGCGCCAGGGTATCTTCCAGCGCGCGTTTAGCATTGCTGCCGTGCAGGGCATGATCGATGCGCCCGCCTTCCACCATCAGGAAAAATCCTTTGTCGTTACGGCTGAGCACTTCAAGCGCCTTCTCGGCCATTTCCGCCAAGCTCGGCTGATCCAGGTTCTGATTCACCCTATCCAGCTCATAAGCCATTTCACTTTGAGCAAACAGCCCAAGCAGTTTATTGACCGAGCCGGTATCTAGGCCGCGTAACTGCGAGCCGCTGTTAATATAGGTGTAACCTGCGCTCTGCATGGCGCTCACCAGGTTCTGATTATCGCTGCGCTTGCTGCTGGGGTTGATTGATTTCGGCAGGTAGTTGCGTTGCCCGCCGCCCATCAAAACGTCTACGCCATCGCCCAACCACGTATTGTAATTAGGGTTCCCCGGCACCGATTGCTCCGCGATGGTGTTGTAGCCATTACGGTTGCAGATATGGGCATAGGTGGCCGCTGGCGTGGCGTGGCCAACGCGCGTGGTCGACACCGCCCCCACCGAACGCCCTGCCGCCTTGGAGAGCTCCAACAGCGTTTTCGCCCGCTGGCCATTATCAGGTTGGCAGGTGCTGTCTTCCCCCGAGATATATTGCTCACCCGAAGCCGCATAGGCCTGGGTATCGGCAGACATCGAGATCACCTCGTTGTTAGCCTTCACGCCGGTCATGTAAGCCGCCATCGACGGTGCGCTGTCGGTGGTCTGCGCATCATTAGAGAAGGTTTTGATGCGTGCCGCATTGCGCAGCGACTGCATGGTCAGCTCTGCGCGCTCACTGCTGCTCAGCGCTCCCGGCTCCATCGCCAGCTGTTTCTCGCCTTTATAGATACGGGCAGCCGTCACGGTTACCGGCCCCATGCCGTCGCCGAGGAAAAAGATCACGTTCTTGGCTTCGTTTGCCGCATGGGCATGGCCACCAGCCAGGGATAACAGGCCCAACAGGAACAGCGTAACGCTCTGGAACTTACCCACAGATTGTCTTGTTTTCATGATTTTGCTCATTCTGGAAAGAGGAAATTATGCTTAGCCTGCTGGCGCTCACGGCAAGTCAATCGCCTGTTTAATCAGGCTGAATACCCGATCGTTATTCAGCGTGCCGCTGAACTGTTCCGCACCCAATCCTTGCGCCGCCAGGAACACATCGCCGCCGCCGTGAGTTTCGCTCTTCAGCGGGATCACCGACTCCTGCAAGAAATCAGCACTTTCCAGAGCACTTTCGTCGATCGGCCCGCGAGTCGCCTGATGCGCCGGGCCATTGCCGAAGCCGATGATGGTATAAGGGTTACCGTCCACGTCCGTTGAGTTGGCCCCGTTGACATAGTTCTTCACAACCCCCAGCACGCCAGGGTTGCCCTCTTGGGTTTTACCGGTACGCTGCGCATAGCCGTTCATCTGCAGCGTGTGATCGTGATCGGCCGTGACCACGATCAGGGTATTTTGCAAGCCGGGATCAATCTGTTGCATCTTGTCCAATGCCATTTTGATCGCCTCATCGAACGCCACCGTGTCCTGCAACGCTCGGCGGGCGTTGGTTGCGTGCAGGGCGTGATCGATGCGCCCCCCTTCCACCATCAGGAAGAAGCCCTTCTGTTTAGCGGCCAGGGCGTCAATCGCCTTTTCAGTCATTTCTGCCAGGCTCGGCTCCTGCGCCGGATCGCGATCCAGGTCATAAGACATATGATTCGGGGTAAACAACGCCACCAGCTTGCTGCCATCAACCGGCAGTTGCTCAAACTGCTGCTTGTTGGCCGCATAGCGGTAGTTGGCCGCCTGTAACTCGGCAATCAGGTTGCGCTGATCGCCACGGGTGCCACCTGCGGTCGCTGGCGTGAAGTAGCTGGTCCCACCACCGAGGATCACGTCAATACCGTCCCCCAGTTTGGTGTTGAACCCTTGGCCGCCTGGTACCAGCGCGGCGGCAATGGTGTTTTCCGCATCGCGATGGCAGACATGGGCGTAGGTCGCCGCCGGTGTGGCATGGGTGACTCGGGTGGTCGTCACTATCCCGGTGCCATAGTTGGCCGCTTTCATCTGTTCCAACAAGGTTTCAACCGCCTGGCCGTTACCCGGCGGGCAGGTGCTGTCGAAGTTGACCTGATAAGGCTTGCCCTGCGGATTGGTCGCCTTGGTATCAGGTGACATCGAGATCACTTCGTTATTGGTTTTGAGCCCCGTCATATAGGCCGACATGGAAGGTGCGCTGTCGGTAACCTGTGCATCATTCGAATAGGTATGAACAAACGCCGTTTGCGGCAGGGTATCGATCGTTAAGTCGCCCTCTTCCCCAACGCTGTAAATACGTGCCGCAGTCAAGGTGGCAATCCCCATACCATCCCCCAGAAAGAACAGCACGTTCTTGGTAGGCACCGCTAGCGGTGCAGGCGCAGGTGTTGGCGTTTCGCTCTGGGCGCTGCTAACAGAATCACTGTCATTACAGCCCGTTACGGCAAAAACCGCGCCAAGAATCATCCGGCAGAGCATATTGCGTTTCATCTAACCTCCCTATTAAAGCTTCAGGTAAACAGCGTTTTTGTATTAATTGGCAACATGTGAACATGTCTAGACATACAAACTAGAGAGGATGTGTGACAAAAAGATGGCAACGGGAAGACGATGAGAAGAGTACAGCTGGAGCGCGGCGCAACCCGGATCAGTGGCCGTTGACGATCATTAGCACTTCAACTGTAGCGGCGCTGAAGATCGCCTCTTCCTCCATGGCCTGCTGCATTGATTTATGGCGTTTATTGCGTTCCCTGCAGCCCCTGCGCCTCTTTCTTCAACATGAAATACATTAATTTCGTGGATGAGTTCAAATCGTTAGCGGTGCACAGAGGTTAAAATGGTGTTTCAATTTCGCCACATAGCGCATTCATGCATAAGGACATTCACGTCATGAAAAACCCACCTACGCCTTGGCGTAAAAAGATCGTCTCTCCGCTGCTCGCCGCGCTGGTCTGCACCCTACTGGCTGGCTGCAACCCGACGTCGGAAGCAGATACGCAGTCTGCCGCGAACAATGCGGGCGATCCGGCGGAACCAACAACGCCAGCCCCCTCACCGGAACCGGTGACGCCAGAGACCCCCGTTGAACCCGTGAGCCCCGAGCTTACTGCACAGCAGGCCTGCGATCGGCTCAATGACGTCACGCTACCAGCCTCAGCCATCACCCTGCCCAGCGGAGGGGCACGGGTAGAGAAAGCGACGCTGATCCTCGCGGACGCCAGCGGAAATAGCTTGGGGGAATATTGTCAGGTGCGCGGCAAGATTTTCCCCTCCAACAGCAGCGCGCCAGAAATCAATTTTGCCGTTAACCTCCCCACGCAATGGAACAATAAGGCCATTCACTTTGGCGGCGGCGGTTTTAATGGCAGGCTGATTGATGGCACGGAAACGGTGCGTTTTGCGCTGCCGAATAACCCCGCTCCGCTGGCACAAGGGTATGCCACCTGGGGCGATGACTCCGGCCACCAGAGCGGCAGTATTACCGATGGCAGCTTTGCCATGGATGATGAGGCACTGGCCAACTACGGCGGTGACACCCTCAAAAAAACCCATGACGTCGCGTTACTGCTGCTGCAACAGCGTTATCAGAAAATGCCACAACATAGTTATTTTCTCGGCACCTCAACCGGCGGGCGCGATGCGCTGGGCTATATCCAGCGCTGGCCGCTCGACTATGATGGCGTGATTGCCAATGAACCGGCGCTGAATTACACCGGCACTCGCCTGTCGAACGTGGCGGTGGGCCGGGCTCTGTACCTCAATGGGGGCGCGGGCTGGCTGAACATCAACAAAACCCTGCTGGTACAGCAGGCGGCAATGGAGGCCTGCGATCGGCTGGACGGCGCCGCAGACAATGTGATCAGCAATGTGGAAGGGTGCCGCGCGACGAACACCCAGGTGCTGGCCAATCTGCGTTGCCCAGGAGGAGGTGACAGCGGTGATACCTGTCTCTCCGATGCCCAGATCGCCACCGTTAAGGTGATCGAGTCCCCTTTAAAGCTGAACTATCCGTTGGCCAACGGCGTAAGCGTTGCCGGAGGGTATAATCTGTTGGAGGGCGCGCTGGTTGCCGGCCCCTTTACCACCCGCAATCTGGGGACGCGCCCGGTTCCCGCCAACCCCGCCGCCAAAGCGGATGCCAATATGTATGTGACCGGCGATCAGTGGGTCAAATATTTCGTTACCCGCGAGCCCACGTTCGATGCTCTGACCTTTAACCCGGCCAATCCGGGTGCCTATACGCAGCGGGTACAGCAGGTTTCTGCAATCACCGATGCCACCAACCCCGACATTTCCGAGTTTCTGGGCCATCAGCATCGCCTGATTCTGCTGCATGGGCTGGCTGACGAAGTGATTAGCCCAAACTCCACCATTGCCTGGTATCAGGCAATGACGGATAACGTCGGGCAAGACGCCGTCAACCAGGGAGTGCGCTTTTATACCGTGCCCGGTATGGGGCACGGCACCGGCAGCTTTCTGCCCGCCTGGAATTCATTAACGGCACTGGAAAACTGGGTCGAGCGCGGCGTGGCACCGGGTAACCGTTGGGTGATGGATACCAATGCACAAACCTATGGGCGGACCCGGCCGCTGTGCCAATATCCTTCCTGGCCGAAATACCAGGGAACCGGTAGCCTGGATGCCGCCATCAACTACAGCTGTACCGACAGCGGTAACGTCGTTCCACAGGCTTGCGCCCATCTGCCTACCACCACCACAACCTATAAAGGCGGGGATACCTTTGGTGAAGAGCTGACCGTGCAGTTCGATCCTGCCACCATGAACTACAGCATCACCGTTGATGCCAGCCTGCAACGCCCGGCGGGTACGCTGCGCAGCGGGACTCTGCAGGCCCATAGTGGCTGTACCTTCAGCAGTGACGAGAACGGTGCCCAGTTTACCTTCACTGGCGGGGGCGTATTGGCAGGGGGGATAGCAAAAGTATCAGGAGCAGAATTTTTACCGCTGGTCGCCTTCCAGAACATCAGCAGCGATTACAAGGCGGTGGCGGATATTTACAATGCCAGCGGTATTCAGCACAGCGTCAGCAACGACAGCGCCACACCGTTGAGCGGGTCAGCACGGCTGCGTTCATCCGCTGCCACCTGGCAAACCTGCCAAGACCCCAACACACAGGGTTTTATCACTTATGATGCAAACTGTACGCTCAGCAGCAAAGGCTACATCGCCTGGAACAGCGATCGTAATGCCTTTGACTATTTTGTCGGCGGTACTCCCGATAAAAACAATGGCACGCTAAGCGGTTCGCTGATTAGCGGTATGGTCAACGGCAAACCGGTTCCGTTGGTTCTGACCCGTTCGGCCACGGCCTACGGTATGGTTTTTTATGCGCCACAGCCTTCCGCTTTGCCGTTGGCGGCCGGTGCGGCGGATGGCAACTATCATGTCAGCAGCAGCGATGGCAGCCAGTTTGATACCGAATTAAGCGGCACCACGGTTTTTCAGGCTAACAGCTATGGCGTGCTGACCTACAACCAGCCGGTGTTGGGCGTGATAACGGCAGCGGGAGCCATCAGCGGCAGCTACACCACCAACGGCGGCATTCTGTCGATAGTGACAGACGATAGCTTTGGTTTTGGGCTGTTGTATTAACAGACGAACGTGAAGCGACGGTCAGGTAACATGCTGGTTTATGATGTTACCTGCCTTGTTAGCGTGCTGCGCCTTCCATCCCCACCAGCCCCACTTTCAGATAGCCGGATTTACGCAGCATATCCATCACGCTCATCAGCGTTTCATAATCGACGGTCTTATCCGCCTGGAAGAAAATGGGGGTTTCTTTGTTCGCTTGCGTGCGTTGATCCAGCACAGATGTCAGTTGCTCGGCCGTTACCGGATCATCGCCAACATACAGTTGTTTGTCGGCCTTTACCGACAGAAACACCGGCTTTTCCGGGCGCGGCTGCGGCTTGGCGGTCGACGCGGGCAGATCGACACGAATATCCACCGTGGCCAACGGCGCAGCCACCATAAAGATGATCAACAGCACCAGCATGACATCGATAAACGGCGTCACGTTGATGTCATGCAGTTCACCGCTGTCGTCCAGATCTTCATTTAAGCGCATCGCCATACGTCACCCCACCCGCAGTTGGTGCTGGTGCTGCGCGCGTTTAGCCTCGATCGTGGCCGCCAGATCCAGATCGCGCCCCAGCAGCAATAACACCTGCGCGGCCATATCCCCCACTTCGGCACGATGGCCGCCGATCACCCGGGCAAAAATGTTGTAAATCACCACCGCTGGAATTGCCGCCACCAGGCCGAGTGCGGTTGCCAGCAGCGCTTCGGCGATCCCCGGAGCCACCACCGCCAGATTGGTGGTTTGCGATTGGGCGATACCGATAAAGCTGTTCATGATGCCCCAGACGGTGCCAAACAGGCCGACGAAGGGTGAAATCGCGCCGATGGTGGCCAGAAAGCCGTTGCCACGCCCCAGTTGGCGTCCGTAAGCCGCTACGCGGCGTTCCAGGCGAAAACCGGTGCGTTCTTTAATGCCGTTGTTGTCGTTGGACGCTGCCGACAGATCCAATTCGTTCTGCGCATCATTCAACAGCTGCGCACTGATGCTTTCTGCAGAGAAGTTTTGCGCCAGCTCGGTGGCGTCGTCCAACGAGCGCACGTCGGCCAGCGCCTGTTGTTCACGGCGCAGACGGCGTTTGGAACGCATCAGTTCGCTGCCTTTGGCAAACAGAATGGTCCAGGTAACAACCGAAGCCAGCACCAGGCCGATCATCACGGCTTTGACTACCACGTCCGCATGCTGGTACATCCCCCAAACGGAAAGATCCATGCCGCGGGTTTCTGGCGGTTGGATCGCCGGTGCCGGGTTCAGCGGCATCAGCCCAGTTTCAGCTGGCATCGCTGCTGCCGCCACGCTTTCACTGATTGCCGGTGCATTGGCCGGAGCCGCCTGCGCTGCACCAGCCAGCCCCGCCAGCAATACCAGTGACACGATCGCCCTGCGCCCCAGCGCACACCATTGCCCACAGGCTTCTCGATTCATCATTCTGACAGCCGTTTTCACGCTGTGCCTCCACCCATCTCAACAGTTACGGAAGAATTCAGCCTGCGATCATATCAAATCAAGCCGTAATTGATAGTGGTTATCATTACTATTTGATTGCGAGACTTGCCATATATCAAACAGCCTGTGTGTTAGCTGCACACACAGCGATCGTCACCATTTCTTTTCATGGCGGTTAAAACGTCTGGATGGCTATTAAGCACCATGCTAACGTAAGTGCTATCGCAGGGGAGCAAGGCAAAGGGAAACCCAACATGACGTCAAAAAATATCGAAACCGCGCTGATCGCGGCCGGGCGCAGCAAGCGTTACACGCAAGGCTCGGTCAATCCGGTCACCCAACGCGCATCTTCACTGGTGTTTGAATCGGTGGCGGCCAAAAAGCACGCCACCGCCAAACGCGCACAGGGTGAGCTGTTTTACGGGCGCCGTGGCACGCTCACCCACTTTGCCTTTCAGGACGCCATGACCGAACTGGAAGGCGGCGCAGGCTGTGTGCTCTACCCCTGTGGCGCTGCAGCGGTAGCCAATGCCATTCTGTCTTTCGTTGGCGCGAGCGATCATCTGCTGGTGACCGGTTCCGCCTATGAACCGACGCAGGACTTCTGCACCCATATCCTTGGCCGTATGAATGTGGCCACCACCTATTTCGATCCGCTGATCGGTAGCGGGATCGCCGATCTGATCCAGAGCAACACCAAGGTGGTGTTCCTCGAGTCTCCCGGTTCCATCACCATGGAGGTGCAGGATATACCGGCCATCGTCAACGCCATTCGCGTTGTGAACCCGGAGATCGTCATTATGATCGACAATACCTGGGCGGCCGGCGTGCTGTTCAAGGCGCTGGAGTTTGATATCGATATTTCGATTCAGGCCGGTACCAAATACATCATCGGTCATTCCGACTACATGCTCGGCACCGCGGTGGCCAATGCCCGCTGCTGGGATCGGTTGCGTGAATACTCTTACCTGATGGGCCAAATGGTCGACGCCGACACCGCCTATATGGCCAGCCGCGGTTTGCGCACTCTAGGCGTGCGCTTGAAACAGCATGAGCAGAGCAGCATCGCGGTGGCACAGTGGCTGGCGCAGCGGCCCGAAGTGGCGGTGGTCAATCACCCGGCGTTGCCAAGCTGTAAAGGCCATGAGTTCTATCGCCGTGACTTCAGCGGCTGCAACGGCCTGTTCTCCTTTGTGCTGAAGCAGCGGCTGAGCGATCGGCAACTGGCCGATTATCTCGACAACTTCAGCCACTTCAGCATGGCCTATTCCTGGGGCGGTTATGAGTCGTTGATCCTAGCCAATCAGCCAGAAGAGCTGGCCGCCATTCGCCCTGCGGGTGGCGTTGATTTCTCCGGTACGCTGGTGCGCGTACACATCGGGCTGGAAAACGTGCAGGATCTGATCGACGATCTGGCCGCCGGTTTTAGGCGTATCGCCTAAAAAAATGACCGAGCGGCAAATCTGCCGCTCTTTTTTTACACGTTTTATCCTTCGTAGCACATTTCTACACTCTGTTTAATGTCCACTTAAGCTAATAGCGTTACACTCAGCACACAATTGAGCATGATTAAAAGCACGGTAGCCCGCAAAGAATTAGATTAGGCTCCGCAGGACAAAAAATGGATGTATTAAGAGAGATTGTTCACGCGCTTTGGACGCACGATTTTGCTGCCCTTGCCGAACCCGGCGTGATTTGGGTAGTTTACCTGGTACTTTTCACCACCCTGTTTCTGGAAAACGGCTTACTGCCCGCGTCTTTCCTGCCGGGGGACAGCCTGTTGCTCTTGGCCGGAGCACTGATCGCCAAAGGGGTAATGGGGTTTCTCCCCGCGTTGATTATCCTGACCGTCGCCGCCAGCCTGGGTTGCTGGCTGAGTTATCTGCAAGGGCGATGGCTGGGGCATACCTCGCTGGTGAAAGGCTGGCTGCTCCAGCTCCCGGTCCAATACCACCAGCGCGCGCACATGCTGTTTAACCGCCACGGCCTGATGGCGCTGCTGATTGGCCGTTTTCTGGCGTTTGTCCGCACGCTGCTGCCCACCATGGCAGGGATCTCAGGCCTCAGCAGTACGCGCTTTCAGATCTTTAACTGGCTAAGCGGCGTGCTCTGGGTGGGATCGGTGATCAGCCTAGGTTACGCTTTCAGTCAGATCCCACTGGTGAAACGCCATGAGGATCAGGTAATGGCCGGGTTGATGATCCTCCCCATCGTGCTGCTGGTGTTTGGTTTCCTCGGGGCCATGTTGGTGATCTGGCGCAAGAAGCGCGCCAGCCGCGCTAGCGTTTAACCCTGCATCATCACGTTGCTGTCCCGCAGCCGGGCGAGCTCATCGCTCGGCGTAATACCGAACAGGCGTTTAAACTCGCGGCTGAATTGCGAGGCGCTTTCATAACCCACACGGATGGCCGCCGTACTGGCCTTCAGCCCATCATGCACCATCAGCAGCCGCGCTTTGTGCAGGCGATAGGATTTCACATACTGCAGCGGCGAGGTGTTGGTCACCGCTTTAAAGTTATGGTGGAACGCTGAAACGCTCATGTTGACCTCGTTGGCCAACTGCTCGACGTTAAGGTTATCGGCATACTGGCTTTCAATCCGCCGCAGCGCTTTGGCGATCTGGCTGAAGTGGGTATGGCGGTTAACCAACTCCTGTAGCGAGGCACCACAACTGCCGCGCAGCACGTAATACAGCAGTTCACGCACAATCTGCGGCCCTAACACGCGGGCATCGAGCGGTTTCTCCATCACGTCCAGCAGGCGTTCGGTGGCGCACAGCATTTCATCCGTCAGCGGTGCAAGATTGACGCCGCTGCTTTCAACGCGCGGCTTCATCAGATAATCGTCATCACCGATGTCGATCAGCAGATCCTGCAGCACTTGGGTATCGATATTCACCGCTAGCCCCACCAGCGGCTGCTGCGGGCTGGCAAAGGTTTCGCATTCAAATGGCAACGGCACCGTCATCAGCAGATAATTGCGCGGATCGTACTGGAACACCTTGTTGCCACAGTAGCCCACCTTGTGCCCCTGAAAGATGATCACAATGCCGGGTTCGTACATCACCGGCTGGCGCGGGCAATATTCGTTAACGTACAGGATATTCACCTTGGGCACCGGCGAAGGGCTGTAACCTTTCACACTGGCAAAACGCATTGCCTGACGCGCCATGCGGCCACGCAGCTGATCAATTTCGGTCACGGAAACGCCCTCTTACATCCAGAATAATCCAGCACAGATAATAGTAAAAAAACGGTATTTTCTACAATACTAAGTAGAAATAGGCAAGACACCGATAGGAATGTGCATTGTCTAACAGCGCTAAGTTACTGACAATACACTCCAGTTATTCTTTGCGCCGCTGGCGCCCCCCTGACACGCAAGAGAAATCGAACATGCAAAACTTTACTCTCCATACCCCGACCAAAATCCTGTTTGGCAAAAACCAGATCGCCGAATTGGCAAAACAGATCCCGGCAGAGGCTCGTATCCTGATCACCTACGGCGGTGGCAGCGTGAAGAAAAACGGCGTGCTGGATCAGGTTTATTCTGCGCTGGCAGGCCGCAACGTGCAGGAGTTCGCTGGCATTGAACCGAACCCGACCTACGAAACGCTGATGAAAGCGGTGGAGATAGTTCGTGCGGAAAACATCGACTTCCTGCTGGCCGTTGGTGGCGGTTCGGTGGTTGATGGCACCAAATTTATCGCTGCAGCAGCCAACTACACCGCCGATCGCGATCCTTGGCATATCCTGAAAACCGTCGGCAGCGATATCACCAGCGCCGTACCGATGGGCTGCGTGCTGACCCTGCCCGCCACGGGTTCTGAATCCAATAGCGGCGCGGTGATCACCCGCCAAAGCAGCGGCGATAAGCAGCACTTCTTCTCGCCACACGTGCAACCACTGTTTGCCGTGTTGGATCCGCTAGTGACCTATTCGCTGCCGCCGCGCCAGATCGCCAATGGCGTAGTAGATGCGTTTGTGCACATCCTCGAGCAGTACCTGACTTACCCGGTTGATGCCAAAGTGCAGGATCGCTTCGCCGAAGGCCTGCTGCTGACGCTGCTGGAAGACGGCCCGCGCGCGCTGGCAGAGCCGGAAAACTACGCGGTGCGTGCCAATGTGATGTGGAGTGCCACCATGGCGCTGAACGGGCTGATCGGTGCCGGTGTGCCGCAGGACTGGGCAACCCATATGCTCGGCCACGAACTCACCGCCATGCACGGGCTGGATCACGCACAAACCTTGGCTATCGTGCTGCCAGCGCTGCTGGTGGAGAAGAAAGCACAGAAACGCGCCAAACTGCTGCAATACGCCGAGCACGTCTGGGGCCTGCGCGACGGCTCTGAAGACAGCCGTATTGATGCCGCCATCGCTGCTACCCGCACCTTCTTTGAAAAAATGGGCGTGCCGACCCGTCTGTCTGATTACCAGCTCGATGGCAGTTCGATCCCTGCGCTGATCGACAAGCTGCATCAGCACGGTATGACCGCGCTGGGTGAGCACCAGGACATCACGCTGGAAGTCAGCCAGCGGATTTATCAGACAGCACGCTAAACGCAACATCACAGTTTCCTGCTAGGCTTTAGTTTCTAACCGCCCTCTGTACCCGGCCACTTGCCGGGTACAGTTTTGCGTTTCATCTGCGCTTTCGATCGTATCGCATGACATCGTCTCGTTAATCAATGGGAGAGTATTATGGCGAACCAATCCAACCCTTTTTCTGACAATACCATTCACGCCTGGGTATCCCCTGGCAAAGGTAAGCCTCTCGAACCCTTCAGTTTTGACGCCGGAGAGTTGAGCGAGGACGATATCGAGGTGGCGATCGACTATTGCGGTGTCTGCCACTCCGATTTATCGATGCTGAACAACGAATGGGGTATCACCCGCTATCCGTTCGTTCCGGGCCATGAAGTGGTCGGCAAAGTGGTCAGACTCGGGGCCCACGCACAACACAAAGGGCTGAAAGTCGGCCAAGTGGTGGGCGTCGGCTGGAACCGCGGCAGCTGTATGCACTGCCACCCCTGCATGTCTGGCGATCAGCATTTGTGTCACAAAGTACAACCCACCATCATTGGCCGGCATGGCGGCTTTGCCGATCGCATCCGCAGCCACTGGGCCTGGGCGATTCCACTGCCGGAAGGGGTTGACGTCACCAGCGCCGGGCCGCTGTTCTGCGGTGGGATCACCGTTTTCAACCCGCTGCTGCAGTACGATGTGCGCCCCACACAGCGCGTCGGCGTGGTGGGGATTGGTGGCTTGGGGCATATGGCAATCCGCTTTATGCACGCCTGGGGCTGTGAAGTCACCGCCTTTACCTCGTCTGACAGCAAGCGTGACGAAGCGCTGGCGCTGGGGGCGCATCGCGTGGTCGCCAGCAACGACAGTGCGGCCCTGAAAGCGATTGCCAACCAGCTCGATTTTATTCTGGTCACCGCCAGCGCGTCGCTGGACTGGAATGCGTTCCTCGGCACGCTGGCCCCGAAAGGCCGCCTGCATTTCGTCGGCGCAGTGCCCGATCCGGTACCCGTTCAGGTGTTCGCCTTTATCAGCAAACAGGCGGAGCTTTCTGCTTCACCCACCGGTGCCCCTTCGCGGCTGGCGGATATGCTGGCGTTCTGCGCCCGGCACGGTATTGAGCCACAGGTGGAGCATTTCCCACTCAGCAAAGTCAACGATGCCATGGCGCATCTGGCAGCGGGCAAGGCGCGTTATCGTATCGTATTGGATATGCACGCTTAGCAGACAACCTCAGCAGTGCCTGGAGTTGCCAACTAAAATTAACCCTGTCTTGGAAGTTATTATTAAGGAGACAACGCATGCAACCCGTCATCAAACTCCACGATGGTAATCTGATGCCGCAGTTGGGTCTCGGTGTTTGGCAAGCGAGTATTGCAGAAGCCACTCACGCGGTCAGCAAAGCGCTGGAAGTGGGTTATCGCTCTATTGATACCGCGGCGATCTACAACAACGAGGAAGGGGTTGGCAGTGCGCTGCAATCCACCTCGATCCCGCGCAGCGAACTGTTTATCACCACCAAACTGTGGAACGACGATCAGGGCAACCCGCAAGCGGCGCTGGAAAAAAGCCTGAAAAAGCTGAAGCTGGATTATGTCGATCTGTATCTGATCCACTGGCCAAAACCGGCACAGGATCGGTATGTCGACGCCTGGCGCGGCCTGATCACGCTGCGTGAGCAAGGGCTGGCAAAAAGCATTGGGGTGTGTAATTTCCACGTGCCGCACCTGCAGCGCCTGCTCGACGAAACCGGTACTGCGCCGGTGATCAACCAGATCGAACTGCACCCAATGCTGCAACAGCGCCAACTGCGCGCCTGGAACGCCACGCATCATATCACCACCGAGTCTTGGAGCCCGCTGGCGCAGGGCGGTGAAGGCGTTTTCGATCAACCCATCATCAAGCGATTGGCCGAGAAATACGGCAAGACTCCGGCACAGATCGTGGTGCGTTGGCACTTGGACAGCGGCCTGGTGGTGATCCCGAAATCAGTCACGCCAGCGCGTATTCGCGAAAACTTTGAGGTATTTGATTTCAAACTGGATAAAGAAGAGTTGAGCGAGATCGCTACACTGGATATCGGCAACCGCCTAGGGCCGGATCCCGAGTCGCTGTAATTTCAGTCTGAGGTGTATCTCTGTAAGGGCCGATAGGGAATCGGCCCTTACAGTTCAGTGCAGGTTTGTATCAACCCACAGCGAGGAGAGTGCTAATGGGTGGATAGCGGTGAAGAGCGATCAGATTGTGGGCTTCCCAACGATCGTGTGCAGCCTGTAGGTTAATCCAGAAATCATCATCAAGTTCAAACAGGGCGGCCAATTTGCTCGCCTCTTCTACGCTGAGGCGACGTGAATTGTTGATAATTTGCCCAATGACCTTACGTGATAATTTCATCGCATCAGCTAATTGTTGCTGGGTAATATTTAATGGCTTCAGGAACTCTTCGTTCAACATTTCACCTACAGTAGTAGGCTCGGCAGTAATCGTGTCCATATTATCCCCCCATTAGTATTTGTGTGGATCCAGATAGACATCATAGGCCGCACCGTCTCGCCAGCGGAATATAAGCCGCCACTGAATGTTCACCCGTATACTTGACCAGCCCTCCAAGTTGCCCGAAAGTCGCTCATAATTATTACTACGCGGCTGAAACAATGACCGTTCAGTGCTTGCTGCCGCCAACATACTGAGCTTTCGTCGTAATTGGCTTTCAATACTTGCAGGAATCACCCCACTGCGCTCATTGTATTGGTAAAACCTGCATAATATGCCGGGTTCCCCATCCTTGAAACTTCCTATCATTGGCACACCTGACAGTATCCGTTGATAAGCGTCATTGTATCCTAAAAGGCACTTTATGCTTCCATTTTGGCACATAATGAGTCATAAATGGAACATTTAATAAAGAAATAGGTCTATTAAAAGAATATTGGCCACTCTAGCGAATCGCTAATTTCTGCCTTTTGGCATCACGGGTTACACTGGCAAACATGTTTACCCGTTTTTATTGCACTACACTGACGTTATCATGCTGTCTCAACGCCCCGACTGAAACAACCGCATGGAGCATCATGAAACGCTTTCTTCTGACTTGGCCTCGTCCGATCATCATCGTCCTCATGCTGCTTCTGGCTGGCTGTGCGGGCGAGAAACCCCGTAACAGCAGCGGTAACTACCAGCCACGCTCCTATCAAAGCGCGATTGAACAGGCTGCGGCGCAGTACGGCGTTGATGAAAAACTTATCACCGCGATGATTCAGGTGGAATCGAGCTTTAACCCTAGCGCGGTGAGCAAATCCAACGCTATCGGCCTGATGCAGCTCAAAGCCAGCACCGCGGGCTGTGATGCATACCGTTTCAAAGGCAAAAGCGGTTGCCCGGATGATGAAGAGCTGCGCGATCCGCAGATCAATATCGATCTCGGCACCGCTTATCTGGCCTCGCTGCAGCGCCAACTCGGCGGCATCGATAATCCCGTTACCTTGCGCTATGCCACCGAAGTGGCCTACGTCAACGGCGCGGGTGCCCTGCTGCGTACCTTCTCCAGCGATCGCCAAAAGGCGGTTAACATGATCAATAGCCTGTCCCCGGAAGCCTTCAACTGGCACGTGCGCAAACATCATCCTTCACCACAGGCTCCGCGCTATATGGCTAAGGTCGAAGCAGCGTATAACCAACTGTAAAATAAAGGCGAAAAAAGGGAGCCGCTGGCTCCCTCAGACTGCTGACTAACCCCACTTTTTCAGGTGGGGTTCTTCTTTTCTAGCGACCGCAGGTCGCGATCGCGATATTTTTCCATAATACCGTCAGTTGAGCTTTCTGACCGC
>NZ_JBBCVB010000040.1:0-47120 GCF_037199905.1 Serratia sp. MMO-28 | reverse complement strand
CTGTTAACGATATTAAACGCGATGCTGCGAGATAATAGGCAATGGGTGACAAATTAATCATCACCCATTGACTTTAAACACAGCTGCTCTCCCCAAGGGAGAGGGAACTGGCCAGCCTTTACTGACGGGCATTAGAGCGAAAACTCTGGCTTATTTTCTTTTATGAACCCTACAAGAGAACCTCGACAGGGTTCGACATACGCGCATTGCAATTCCCCCAGGCAACATCGGCAGCCTCGACCATCAGCTTTCTTTGCACTTGCCACGCATAAAAATCAATCCTCTTTCCAGCAAATCACCCGCCTCACAAAAATAATTAATAAATCTAATCATTTTAAGCTATTTTTTATAAGCTGTGACAGCGATGGCGTCGAACCCTCAGCTCTACCACTCTCTATATCGACGCTTATCAAAACGTCATAAAAATATGAATTTAAACGATATTAAGGCCATAACAACCGGCCTCATTGTGGTTAAGCCACATTCCATCTTTAGTTTAAGGACAACATGATACTATGTCGAAAATCCCCAGTTCTCATCATCGTTTGCTTTCCTTAGATGTTTTACGCGGTATGACAATCGCAGGAATGATTCTGGTCAATAACCCTGGTTCTTGGAGCTACGTTTACGCTCCTCTCGGGCACGCCTCTTGGCATGGGCTAACGCCAACCGATCTGGTTTTCCCCTTTTTTATGTTCATTATGGGCATCTCTACTTATATTTCTCTGCAGAAAAGCCAATTCTCGGCCAGTTCAGCCACCATAACCAAAATTCTGACCCGAACTTTGGTTATCTTTATGATTGGATTATTCATTGCCTGGTTTGCCCTGTTTCTCAGAACCTCCTACAAGCTTACCGCTGAGGGGGTTGAGTTCTGGCAGCGAGTAGGGCCTTCGCTATGGAACTTTGAGCACATTCGTATTTTAGGGGTAATGCAGCGATTGGCTATCTGTTATGCAGCCACCGCGATTATTGCCCTGTTGGTCAACCATAAATACATCCCGCATATCATCGTCACGCTTCTGTTGGGATATTATGCCATTCTGCTTGCAGGCAATGGGTTTGAGCAAAGTGAGCAAAATATTATTTCGCAACTTGACCAGGCGATTCTTGGCGTCAACCACATGTACAAAGATGCAGGGCTGGCAATTGACCCTGAAGGATTGCTGAGTACGCTCCCGGCGATCGCCCACGTCCTGTTAGGCTTTTATTGCGGCAAAATACTCTCACGCACCAAGGATATTCAGCAGAAAGTACAGACGCTATTTATTATAGGCACCAGCCTGACCTTTATCGGCTTTTTACTCAGCTATGGTTGCCCGATTAATAAAAAGATATGGTCGCCCACTTTTGTGCTGGTGACTTGTGGCTTAGCCGCATCCTTCCTCGCATTGCTCATGTGGATTATTGATATTCAGGGCAAGAAAACCTGGTGCCGCCCTTTTGAAGCGTTCGGTATTAATCCACTTTTTATCTACGTCAATGCAGCCTTTCTTTCTTTGCTACTAAACACTATTCCGTTTGGCCGTTACGATTCGTTAGTCACGATTCATCAGCTCGTCTACGACGGGGTGTTAAGACCCCTATTAGGTGACTACCCGAGTTCACTGGCTTACGCCCTGTTGTTCCTCTGCGTTAACTGGTCGATCAGTTCAATGCTGTACCGCCGGCAAATTTATATCAAAATCTGACCCTCCCCCGAGTCTGACAGAGCTCACCGCTGCCAGACTCGGGGATTTCTTGAATATCTAAATAAAATGTTAAAAATTGAAAGCGTGATGAATTGAACGGCTACCGAACACAAGACCTGAACGAAAAGCCCTAACGGGCTTTTCGTTCATAAGCATCTGCGAAAAAATTGATTACCACATCAAATCATCGGGCACTTTAAAATCAGCATACGGATCGTCTTCATCCTGCTCTTCCTGACTCAGTGCGCTGTTTAATACAATACTGCTGGCATCTCGCTGCGCAATCTTATCGGCGACGCTCGCGGGGATGATGGCATATTCACTCTTGCCGCTGCTATCAACCACCAAACGCGCAATGGCGAGGCGGCCGTTAATCAGCTGAGCTTGCGTAGGCTTATCGACAACGATATTTTTAATTAAATTATTATCGGTGAAGTTAAAATCAATATCACCTTTTGCAATGACGACTCGGTTCATTTCAATGAGCTGCTTCACCTGCGCTTTGTATTCTTTAGATAAAGCAGCTTGTTTTTGCTGTTCGCTTAGCTGTCTATCACGCTCAAGTTGTGCTTTTTTATTTTCTTCTACCGCCTCTCTTGCCTCACGGGCCTGAACTCGTGATTTTTTAGCCGTTTTTTGGACCTTGGCCATTTTTTTGCTGGTCACTAATCCAGCTTTCAGCATCTGCTCTTGTAAGGTGAGTTTTGTCATCTTCGCTTCTAAACCCGTTGAATAATTTGTGGGATTATACCTGTAATTTTTGAGGCTGTAACAGGTTGCCGAATCCGAATGCTGTGTGGCCTATTTGGCAGAGTGAACAGAGGCTGCCCTCTGCTTCAGACACAGCGCTCACCGCACCAGGCTTACTGCCTGAAACTGTCCCCCAGCGGAGCCAACGACATCAACTGGCTGCTCACCACGCGATTCTTGCCACTGCGCTTGGCGGCATACAATGCCTCGTCGGCCACCTCTATGGCTTTTTCTACCGTCATTCCAGGTAAAAACAATGAGGTGCCGATGGAGATCGTCAGGCGGATTTCATTGCCCTCTTCTGTTCTAAAGCATGAACTCTCAACCTTGCTGCAAATACGTTCCGCCACCGCATGGATATATACCGGATCATGGCTGGCAGTAATCACGATAAACTCCTCACCGCCATAGCGCCCGACAAAATCCTCGCTGCGGACGCTGTCCTGCAAAATATGCCCAATTCCCGTCAACACGCCATCTCCCGCCAGATGACCATAGGTATCATTCACCTTTTTAAAATCATCCAAGTCCAACATCATTAAGCCACAAGGCTGACGCTGCTCATGCAGCACCATCATCTTGTAATCGATGCTGGCTCGATTATTAATATGAGTCAGGCTATCTATCGTGGCTTTATTACGCATGGCGAAAAAGGCATGAATGTGGCGCTCTTTAAAACTCAGAGCATGATAGCAAATAGCCAGGCAAAGGGCTGAGGCAGCCTGATACAGCAGAATATCGGGCCATAACTCATGGAAATTGACCTGCGTGCCGACAATGACAATACGGTAGAGCGTAATGATGCCAATGGTAAGATAGAACACACCGTTCGATTTTCTTTGCCATACCGCAGAAAACAGCAAGGGTAACACGATCGAAGCAATAAACAGATTATCGAGCGTGAATCCGCCGGTAAAAATAAAGTTCACCAGATAGCATGTCAGCCCACTGATACCACCACCAAAGAAGGTGGCGAGAATCATCGGGATCATGCCAAAGCTGTAATAAACCCCATGCGCAAACGTGAGCCGATCATGGTTCAGATAAAGCACCGCCAAGCCAGCCAGCGCGCCAAACAGCACGCGTTTCCACAGTTCAGAGCGGTGAGAAAACGGCGCATTCTTGCTCAGAGCAAAATAGCTCAGCGACAACGTGGCATAAGTGATGCAGGCATCACTGTAGAAAGAAGCGATCGAGGCAACGTATGTCATAAATATTCGGCATACCCCCAGATATCAGCTAGGTGATTTGTCACAAAAAATCCTTGTCTCGCCCGCGCCAAGTCACTGACATAATACTCACCATAATAATAGATTAGCAGTTCTAAGTTATGATGAGACTGTCTATAACGCTCCCTCAGATCAGGATAGTCTGTTCTCAATCTTGCCAAGGGGAAATGTCATGAATATCGAAGACGATTTACAAGCGTTAGCCATGCAGGAAACGGCATTAACCTTTCACCATTTCGATCACACCACCGCCTGGGAATTAGGCATCGCGCTGAAAACGGCGGCTGAACAGCACCATCTGGCGATCGCTATCGAAATCCAGCTTACCGGGCACACGTTGTTCTCCTACGCCATGCCGGGCACCACGCCAGATAATACTGACTGGGTGCGCCGCAAGCGCAATGTGGTTAATCACTTTCATAAAAGTTCCTATGCCGTCGGTCTGCGCCTGCAGCAGCGCCAAGTCACGCTGGAAGAGAGGTATGGCCTCAGCGTGCGAGATTATGCGGCCCACGGCGGTGCATTTCCGATCCGGCTGGCCGGTGCGGGTTGCATAGGGACAATCGCCATCTCCGGCTCGCCGCAGCGTGAAGATCATAATCTGCTGGTAGACACTCTGGCGCACTTTCTCGGCTTATCCCTGCCGGCCATGCACTAAACCGTAAAAATCACACTTATCCCTTCTATGCAGACCGGTGCGCCGGTCTGAACCCATTGTCAATGAAAGCAATAATAGCTGCATTGGTACAGGTCTAGATATCTGCCCGCAGAAAGGGGTATGGTATCTTCAGCTATCCGCGACGGACCTCATCTGGCCCGCCATTCCTTTCTCTTTTCTAGATTTGGTTTGCAACTTAGATGAAAACGCACGAAATTAACGGCATTCGCCCCTTCAGCGCGCTGATTGAAGCCTGTTGGCGGGAACCTTATTCACTTCAACGCCTGCTGAAAGATGCAATTGCCGGGGTCACCGTCGGTATTATCGCCATTCCTCTGGCGATGGCACTGGCGATTGCCAGCGGTGTTCCACCGCAGTACGGGCTTTACACCTCGGCGATTGCCGGGATCGTGATTGCCGTCAGCGGCGGCTCGCGTTATAGCGTCTCCGGCCCTACCGCCGCTTTTGTCGTTATTTTATACCCCGTTTCGCAGCAGTTCGGGCTTTCTGGCCTGTTGATTGCCACCATGATTTCCGGCCTGTTTCTGCTGTTGATGGGGTTGGCGCGCCTTGGCCGCCTGATTGAATACATCCCGCTGTCGGTCACCCTCGGTTTTACCTCTGGGATCGCCATCACCATTGCCACCATGCAGGTGAAAGACTTTTTTGGGCTTGCCCTG
Source organism: Serratia sp. MMO-28 (assembly GCF_037199905.1). NCBI lineage: Bacteria > Pseudomonadati > Pseudomonadota > Gammaproteobacteria > Enterobacterales > Yersiniaceae > Serratia > Serratia sp. MMO-28. Next base: position 42,112 of record NZ_JBBCVB010000040.1, on the reverse strand, counting down.
GCCGAAGTACCGGAAAATTACATCGGCAAAGTCTACGCCCTGCTGCATGCGCTGCCCAGCGTGGATTTCGGCGATACGCTGATCGGTATCGTTACCCTGTTAATCCTGATCTTCTGGCCAAAACTGGGGCTGCGGGTGCCCGGCCACCTGCCCGCGCTGCTGGTGGGAACCGCGCTGATGGCCATCCTGGCTCTGTTTGACCACCAGGTCGCCACCATTGGCTCCCGCTTCAGTTTCCAACTGGCCGACGGCAGCCAGGGGCAAGGGATCCCGCCGATTTTGCCACAGCTGGTACTCCCCTCGGATCTCCCCGCCAGCGGTGGCAAGCCAATTGAGCTGAGCTGGCACCTACTTTCTGCACTGCTGCCCGCTGCGTTCTCCATGGCGATGCTCGGCGCTATCGAGTCGCTTTTATGCGCCGTGGTGTTGGATGGAATGACCGGTAAAAAGCACCACTCCAATACCGAGTTGATTGGGCAAGGGGCAGGCAACATTATCGCGCCATTCTTTGGTGGGATTACCGCCACGGCAGCCATTGCCCGCTCAGCCGCTAACGTGCGTGCTGGAGCCACCTCACCGGTTTCGGCCATTATCCACTCGCTGTTGGTGTTGCTGGCGTTGCTGGTGCTCGCCCCTTGGCTCTCTTATCTGCCGCTGGCCGCGATGGCCGCATTGCTGCTGATGGTGGCATGGAATATGAGTGAGGCACATAAGGTGGTTTACCTGCTGCGCCGCGCGCCGAAGGACGACATTCTGGTGATGGTGTTGTGCATGTCGCTGACGGTGCTGTTTGATATGGTGATCGCCATTACCGTTGGTATCGTGCTGGCTTCGCTGCTGTTTATGCGCCGCATTGCACGCATGACGCGTTTAAGCGAACTGAGCGCGGAAAACGGCATTTTGGTGATGCGCGTCAACGGCCCGCTGTTCTTCGCCGCCGCCGAACGCATCTTCAGTGAATTGCTGTTACGCAGTGAGAACTATCACACCATCGTATTGCAGTGGGATGCGGTGCCGGTGCTGGATGCCGGCGGTTTGCATGCGCTGCAGCGTTATATTGATACCCTGCCCGCCGGTAAGCAGTTGGTGATCACCGATATTCCATTCCAGCCGCTGAAAACGCTGGCACGTGCGCGTATGCAACCCATTGAAGGGAAACTGCATTTCTACCCCACGCTGCCGGAAGCATTGGCTGCGCTCGGTACCCCATAAACAGAAAAGCCCGACACATCGTCGGGCTTTGCCTGCGCAACAACCATCAACTTAATTGCTGGTATCCAGCTCTGGGAAACTCTTCACCAGATCGTCGATGGCTTTCATCTGCACCAGGAACGGCTCCAGCTTATCCAGCGGTAACGCAGACGGGCCGTCACACTTGGCGCTGTTTGGCTCCGGGTGAGCTTCAATAAACAGCCCTGCCAAACCGACCGCCATACCGGCACGTGCCAGCTCAGTCACCTGCGCGCGACGGCCACCAGATGCAGCACCGAACGGATCGCGGGTTTGCAACGCATGGGTGACATCAAAGATCACCGGATGGCCACCGGTCACGTTCTTCATCACATTGATGCCCAGCATGTCGACCACCAGGTTGTCGTAACCGAAGTTGCTGCCGCGATCGCACAGGATCACCTGATCGTTGCCGCCCTCTTTGAATTTATCAACGATATTGCCCATCTGACCAGGGCTGACGAACTGGGGTTTCTTGACGTTAATCACCGCGCCGGTTTTTGCCATGGCTTCCACCAGATCGGTCTGGCGCGCCAGGAAGGCAGGCAACTGAATCACATCAACCACTTCGGCAACTGGCTGCGCCTGCGCAACTTCATGCACATCGGTGATCACTTTCACCCCGAAGGTGCTTTTGATTTCCTGGAAAATTTTCATCCCCTCTTCCAGACCGGGGCCACGATAGGAGTGGATGGAAGAGCGGTTGGCTTTATCAAACGACGCTTTGAAAACGTAAGGAATGCCCAGCTTTTGCGTCACGGTGACGTAGTGTTCGCAGATGCGCATCGCCAAATCGCGTGATTCGAGCACGTTCATACCGCCAAACAGCACAAACGGCAGGTCGTTCGCTACCTTGATGTCACCAATGCTAATTACTTTCTGTTTCATGCTTGCGCCTTATATTTCGGAATGAATTAGTGCAGCGTAACCTGCTTGAGTTCGATCGCGTGGATCTGGATTTTAATCACTTCACTGACCGGATCTTCAGGGCACTGCTCAACAAAATAGTTAAGATCGGAGATCGCGATATGGTTGCACTCTAACTGCGCGTAAATCAGCCCACGATCGCGGATCTCATAAGGGTCGTCCGGATCAAAGCTCAGCACGGCCTCACTGGCACGCAGTGCCAACTCCATCTGCTTCTCTTCCATCAGGGCCGCCTTCAGCGTGTCCAGCATTTTGCGCACCACCAGAACGTGTTCTGACTCATCCAGGTCGTCATCTTCCAGCTCCGCCCCCAGCCCCAGGTTGCCTTTGAGCCACACTTCCAACTGGTGCTCGTTCAGCGTTTCACCGTTCAGCGGGTTGATTAACCACATTTCTTCATCCAGCCAGTCGGCCCGCAGAATGAGCTGCGTGGGGAAAATCACCGGCATCAGCGGCAAATCTATTTGCTGCGCGATATACAGAAAAATCGTTCCTAATGACACCGGGGTGCCCTGCCGTGCTTCCAGTACCTTATCCAACCAGATGGCATCGGACAGGCGATAAACCCCTCTGGCACCGCCAAAACCCCAGGTTTTAAAGAACAGTTCAATAAGCGCATCCAGTTGCTGTTCCTGATTGAGATCGTCCGGGATGGCCGCTCGTGCTTCATCAGCCAGTTGCTGCAGCCTGCGCGCCACGTCAGCCGCAGGAAAATCTCGCCGGATGGCCTGTGACACCAGGATCACACCGTCACTCAAAGGTGAGGAGTTAAATTCGAAATCAGCAATGCTACTCATAGGTATCCCATCAGAAACGGTATTTTCGTCGTGGCAAGTTTAACGATCAGGTACAAACAGCCCAGAGCCAGAACAAACGCCAACGTGCGCAGATTCCAGCTCTTGGTCTTCTTGCCCAATGCGATGTAGCCAAGCAGGATATAGATAATAACGCCAAACAGCTTCTCGGTCAGCCACGAGTCCATGCTCAACAGGGGGTAAAATTTTAGCATTACCACCAATGCAATCCCGGTAAGGAACAACAGCGTATCGTTGATATGCGGGGTTATCTTTACCCAACGCTTCTGCATCATCGCCGAGTCGCGCCATTTCCAGAAGAATCGCAGCACAAACAAGATGATACTGATAGCTACCGTCAACAGATGCAGGTGCTTTAACGCCATGTAAGCTGCCATAGTGCTTCCTTATTATTGTGGTTTTTGGCCTAGAGTCACACGATCGTTACCGCCATAATCGCGGCAGGTTTCAATAGCCATAAATCCTGCTTCCTTTAACAACGCACGCACGCTTTCCCCCTGCTGCCAGCCATGTTCCAGCAAGAGCCAGCCCTGTGGCTGCAAGTGCTCAGGTGCCTGCTGCACGATCGCCGCCAAATCGGCCAGCCCGTGCTGGGCGGCAACCAGCGCGCTACTCGGTTCAAATCGCACATCGCCCTGTGCCAGATGGGGATCGGCGGCGTCAATATAGGGTGGGTTACTGGCGATGAGCGCAAACTGCCGCCCGGCAACTGGCGCAAACCAACTGCCCTGCCTGAAATCAGCATTGTTTATCGCCAGTTTTTGCGCATTATGCCGCGCCAACGCGACGGCATCAGGCTGCAAATCCACCCCGGTTATCTGGCAGTCTGGGCGTTCGCTGGCCAACGCCAACGCGATCGCCCCCGTACCGGTGCCGAGATCGAGGATCGCACAGGGTTCGGCGGGCAAACGCTGCAGAGCCAGTTCCACCAGGCATTCGGTGTCTGGCCGTGGGATCAGGGTTGCAGGCGAAACCGAGAGCGGTAGCGACCAGAACTCCCGTTCCCCAACCAGATATGCCACCGGTTCACCGCGTTCACGGCGGGCCAGCAGCGTAGCTAATTGCTCGCTTTGCGGTGGCGTCAGCAGGGTTTCGCCAAACGCCATCAAAAACGTGCGGGCACGGCCGGTAACAAAACCCAACAGGATTTCCGCATCACGCCTGGCGCTTTCACTCTCTGCCAGGCGCGCAACCGCGGTTTTCAGCCAGGTTTGATAGTCCATTACTCAGGTTCTGCCGACAGTGCCGCCAGCTGATCGGCCTGATACTCCTGCACGATCGGCTGAATCAGCATATCTAATTTGCCTTCCATCACTTCATCCAGGCGGTAAAGCGTCAGGTTGATGCGGTGATCGGTCACACGCCCCTGTGGGAAATTGTAGGTGCGGTTGCGATCGGAACGATCGCCAGTGCCCAGCAGGTTGCGGCGCGTCGAGGCTTCTGCCTGCTGGCGCTTCGCCACTTCGGCAGCACGAATGCGCGCCCCAAGCACCGACATCGCCTTGGCTTTGTTCTTGTGCTGTGAACGTTCGTCCTGACACTCCACCACAATACCGGTCGGCAAGTGAGTAATGCGGATCGCCGAATCGGTGGTATTAACGTGCTGGCCACCGGCACCGGATGAACGGAAGGTATCGATACGCAGTTCACTGGGGTTAATCTCTGGCAGTTCGGCCTCGGGTATTTCTGGCATCACCGCCACGGTGCAGGCAGAGGTATGAATCCGGCCCTGCGACTCGGTTTCCGGCACGCGTTGCACGCGATGCCCACCCGATTCAAACTTCAACTGGCCATAAACCCCGTCACCGGAAACTTTGGCGATCACTTCTTTATAGCCACCGTGTTCACCTTCGTTGGCACTCATGATCTCCACACGCCAGCGGCGCATTTCCGCGTAACGGCTGTACATACGGAACAGATCGCCCGCGAAAATCGCCGCTTCGTCGCCACCGGTACCGGCACGGACTTCCAGGAAGCAGCCACGCTCATCGTCAGGATCTTTCGGCAGCAGCAATACCTGCAACTGCTGCTCCAGCTCTTCCGTCACCGCTTTGGCCTGCTTCAGCTCTTCCTGCGCCATTTCGCGCATTTCAGCATCGTCCAGCATCATTTCTGCCGTCGCGATATCCTCCTGCACCTGACGCCATTCCAAAAAACAGCGGCTGACATCGGTCAACTGTGCGTATTCGCGCGACAAGGCGCGAAACCGATCCTGATCGGCAATAACCCCGGCATCGCCGAGCAACGCCTGTACTTCTTCATGGCGCTCTTGTAACGCTTCCAGTTTGGCAACAATAGAAGGCTTCATGCGTGGTTTTAAACCCTGTTAATAAGAGAGAACTAAGCTAATCCAGCCCGAGGCTGTCGCGTAAAATTTGCAACCGCTCCATGTCGCCGTCGCTGGCGGCCTGTTGGAGGGATTTGGTAGGGGCATGAATAAGACGATTGGTCAGTTTGTGAGCCAGTTCCTGAATAACCTGCTCCACATTAGCACCCTGCGCAATGGCAGCCAGCGCTTTTGATTCCATTTCCATGCGGATCTGCTCGGCCTGTGAGCGATAATCACGAATGGTTTCTGTCGCGCCCTGCGAGCGCAACCAGGCCATAAAGTTGATACTTTCCTGCTGAACGATCGACTCAGCCTGCACGGCGGCCGCCTGACGCTGCGCCAGGTTGTTCTGAATGATGGCGTGCAGATCGTCCACGCTGTACAGATAGGCGTTCGCCAGCTTGCCGACTTCCGGTTCGATATCACGAGGTACTGCAATATCCACCAGCAGCATCGGCTGGTTGCGGCGCGCTTTCAGCGCACGCTCCACCATCCCCTTGCCAATGATCGGCAGCGGGCTGGCGGTAGAGCTGATAATGATGTCCGCATCGGCCAGGCGTTCGTCGATCTCCGGCAGCGTGATCACTTCCGCGCCCACTTCTTGGGCCAGTAACTGAGCGCGTTCACGGGTGCGGTTGGCGATCATCATGTGTTTGACCTGATGTTCACGCAGATGACGCGCCACCAGTTCGATGGTTTCCCCTGCGCCCACCAGCAACACGTTCAGTTCAGCCAAGGATTCGAAGATCTGGCGCGCCAAGGTGCAGGCGGCAAAGGCCACAGAAACGGCACTGGCACCGATGTCGGTTTCGGTACGGACGCGTTTGGCAACGGAGAAGGTTTTTTGGAACAGGCGTTCAAGCTCACCAGACAGAGACTGGCCGCGTTGTGATTCGGCAAAGGCTTTTTTGACCTGCCCCAGGATTTGCGGTTCACCCAGCACCAGCGAATCCAGCCCGCTGGCAACGCGCATCAGATGGCTGACCGCGTCATTACCCTGATGCCAATACAGGCTTTTGGCAACGTCTTCCGGGCGCAGATGATGATAATCACATAACCAGTTAACCAACTGTTCGCGCAAATGTTCCTGTTGTTCCACGCTGAGATACAGCTCGGTGCGGTTACAGGTAGACAACACAACACCGCCCTGCACCAACGGTTGTTGGAGCAGGCTGTTTAGCGCTTGTTCGATCGACTCTGGGGAGAAGGTTACCCTTTCTCGCAGAGAAACCGGTGCGGTTTTGTGATTAATACCTAACGCAAGCAGGGTCATTGCTTCGAGTAATACTTCTATTGGTACGGGTTCTCGTTGTCTGGCATTCTACTTGATGCGCGACACCAATAAAAGTAACAACCGCATCTTCCCCCCAATCGCTGGTATAGTTATTTCCTTGAGGCACGATGTTGAGTAACATTATCGGTGCCGGGGGGCTCCCCCGTTAGCGTTGGCAGCAAGTCAAAGGTTTCGCCGCACGTGCCCGTAAGGACAAAAGGACAATAAAAAGTTATGCCTATCCGCAACGTTAATTTGCTTCGCCTGCTCCCATTGGCCAGCCTGCTGCTGACCGCCTGTACCCTCACCAAGCCCAGCGGCCCGGCAACCAGTCCGACTTCCCCGCAGTGGCGTGCCCATGAACAGGCCGTGCAGCAGCTCAGCCAGTATCAGACCCGCGGCGCTTTCGCCTATCTGTCCGATCAGAAAAAGGTTTATGCCCGCTTCTTCTGGCAACAATATTCGCCCGATCGCTACCGCCTGTTGTTGACCAACCCACTGGGCAGTACTGAACTGGAACTCAATGTGCAGAAGGAAGTGGTGCAACTGAGCGATAGCCAGGGTAAACGCTACGTCAGCAACGACGCGGAAGAGATGATCCGTAAGCTGACCGGGATGGCTATTCCGCTGAACAACCTGCGCCAATGGATGCTGGGCCTGCCGGGAGAAGCCACCGATTTCACCCTCGACGATCGGTATCGCCTGAGCAAGCTGACTTATCCGCAGGGCGATCTCACCTGGGTGGTCACTTACCAGGATTACAATACCGACCAGCAACCGCCGTTGCCAAGCCGTCTCGAACTGCAGCAAGGCGATCAACGCATCAAGCTGAAAATGGATAATTGGACGCTTAAATGATTCGTCAGTGGCCCTCTCCCGCAAAGCTAAATCTGTTCCTCTATATCACTGGCCGTCGCGCTGACGGCTACCACCAGTTGCAAACCCTGTTCCAGTTCCTGGATTACGGCGACACCTTGACCATTGAACCGCGTCAGGACGACAGCATCCATTTGCTGACGCCGATCGCTGGCGTGCCGGACGAGCAGAATCTGATCGTGCGTGCGGCCCGCCTGCTGCAACACTACTGCACGGCTCACGCGATCGACACCCCGCCGCGCGGTGCAGATATCCGCATTGAGAAACGCCTGCCGATGGGCGGTGGGCTGGGCGGCGGTTCATCCAACGCCGCCACGGTGCTGATCGCGCTGAACGAGCTGTGGCAATGCGGCTTAAGCGACGAGCAACTGGCGGCGTTGGGGCTGGCTCTCGGGGCCGACGTTCCGGTGTTTGTACGCGGGCATGCGGCCTTTGCTGAAGGCATCGGCGAGCAGCTGCAACCGGCCGATCCGGCAGAAAAGTGGTATTTGGTCGCGCACCCTGGCGTCAGCATCCCCACACCGGTTATTTTTGCTGACCCAGAATTAAAACGAAATACCCCGGTTCGCCCGCTGAATGCTCTGTTGCAGGCTCCTTACGCCAATGATTGTGAACCGATTGCAAGAAAACGTTTTCGCGAGGTTGAACAGCTTCTTTCATGGCTGTTACAATACGCGCCGTCACGCCTGACCGGCACAGGTGCTTGTGTGTTTGCAGAATTCGACTCCGAGCCCGCCGCCCTTCAGGTGTTAAATAAAGCCCCGGCCTGGTTGCGTGGATTTGTAGCGCGTGGCGTTAACGTCTCGCCACTACATCGCATCCGTTCAGGGCAGTCTGAGTCGTAGCTCAACGTTTCGCTGTGCAGAGTTATTCACACTAAACCCTGCCATCTCTGCGCTGCCTGCGGTTCAATTTAGTTTTACATACCCGTATGGTTATTGCGTCGGCGTCGCCAACTGCCCCTTGGTGAAGGCCGTATGACAATATCTTCTCTGGACGCAAGCCTGAGGTTCTTCTCGTGCCTGATATGAAGCTTTTTGCTGGTAACGCCACCCCGGAACTAGCACAACGTATTGCCAACCGTTTGTACACCAGCCTTGGTGACGCCGCTGTAGGTCGTTTTAGCGACGGCGAAGTGAGCGTGCAAATCAACGAAAACGTACGCGGCGGTGATATTTTCATCATCCAGTCCACCTGTGCACCGACTAACGACAACCTGATGGAACTGGTTGTTATGGTCGATGCCCTGCGTCGCGCCTCCGCAGGTCGTATTACTGCTGTTATCCCTTACTTCGGTTATGCTCGCCAGGATCGCCGTGTGCGTTCTGCGCGCGTGCCAATCACGGCCAAAGTTGTTGCTGATTTCCTCTCCAGTGTAGGGGTTGACCGCGTACTGACAGTGGATCTGCATGCTGAACAGATCCAAGGCTTCTTCGATGTTCCGGTAGATAACGTATTCGGTAGCCCGATCCTGCTGGAAGATATGTTGCAACAGAATCTGGTGAACCCGATTGTGGTTTCCCCTGATATCGGTGGTGTTGTGCGCGCCCGTGCCATAGCCAAACTGCTGAACGATACCGATATGGCTATCATTGATAAACGTCGCCCACGCGCAAACGTTTCTCAAGTGATGCATATCATCGGTGATGTGGCAGGCCGTGACTGTGTGCTGGTAGACGATATGATTGATACCGGTGGTACTTTGTGTAAAGCGGCTGAAGCGTTGAAAGAACGCGGTGCCAAACGCGTATTTGCCTACGCAACGCACCCTATCTTCTCTGGTAATGCCGTGGAAAACATCAAGCACTCGGTGATTGATGAAGTGATCGTCTGCGACACCATTCCGTTGTCAGCAGAAATCAAAGCGCTGAAAAACGTACGTACTCTGACACTGTCCGGCATGCTGGCTGAAGCCATCCGCCGCATCAGTAACGAAGAGTCAATCTCTGCCATGTTCGAGCATTAATCTGCGATCTGGCGCAGTTAACTTAACTACTGCGCCACATCCACTGTTAAGCATGGTAGAAAACAAAAAACCCGTTGAAGCGCTCGGCAACAACGGGTTTTTTACTTGTTATGCAACATGAGCGTTCGCTCTCCTTTATGCTTGCTGCTTGTTTACTTTAATAAGTTTGATCAATGTGATGAGCGATGCTCGTTGTTCTTACAGCGTTTATCGAAATGTTTTACCCACCAATAACGATCGGCAACCTCTTCACGCCCGCCAATACGCGCTCCAGCCAGCCATAGAAGCGCACCGATGAAAATACTCATAACCGCACCATGAGCAAAGAACTGTGGCAGATTGAGTTGTGACACTTCAGCCAGAATGGAGTATCCGACCCCTACAACCATCACTACCATCCCCAGTCCCATTAAAACGTTGCCCATTAAGCCAGCGTTTTTACGTTTCATATGCCACCTCCACCGCGTTATCTACTCACTTGGGATAACACACAAACGGTTAACCCGCTTCGATAAGTTAAGTATAGGCATGCTTAGAGAAAGGGTATTGCGCCAATGGTCACAAATGGCAAATAAACACTGACAAATCTTAACGCCACGCTAAAAATTAGCTAACAAATTGAATGATTTCTCTAATGTATTATTCATTTTCAACCTAATAACACCCACTAGATGGCCAGGATTTTTGTCATTACATACGCAGACAGGTAAACTATTGTCCTTTCCATTATATCGACCATAGTGAATTCCCCGTGAGCAGTATCAAACTGATTGTTGGCCTGGCGAACCCGGGCGCAGAATATGCCCAGACGCGACACAATGCTGGTGCCTGGTATGTAGATTTACTGGCTCAGCGCCACAACCAACCGTTAAAAGAAGAGAGCAAGTTCTTTGGCTACACCGCTCGCCTGAATTTGGCGGGGAATGACGTCCGGCTGCTGGTCCCCACCACCTTTATGAACCTCAGCGGAAAAGCCGTCGCCGCCATTGCCACATTTTATCGTATCCAACCGGAAGAGATTCTGGTCGCACACGATGAGCTGGATCTGCCACCTGGCGTGGCAAAACTCAAGCTGGGTGGCAGCAATGGCGGTCACAATGGCCTGAAAGATATTCAAAGCAAACTGGGCAATACACCAAACTTTTATCGCCTACGCATTGGCATCGGCCATCCCGGCGACAAAAACAGAGTCGTTGGATTCGTGCTTGGCAAACCACCTGCTGCAGAACAAACGCTGATTGATGATGCTATCGATGAGTCATTGCGATGTACGGAGATTTTGTTGCAAGAAGGCATAACAAAAGCGATGAACCGTTTGCACGCCTTTAAGGCAAATCACTGACAGTTGGGCCAAGCGGCGTTTTTTTTACTCGCTTGGCTATCGGACAAAAACGGCAAAACGTATGGGTACAGCATGGCTGAGCGGCCGCCTGCCCATTGTTTTGTGCCGTGACAGCAACCTCTTTCGTTTCCTGCTTTGCTGCATGAAACGGCCGCTCAATCAAGGTCTTTTTGCGCTCGTTGCGAAAGTGGATAATAAACGATACCACTGAAAGCAATAAGAGTATCGGTGCCAGAAATGCATAGATTCCATTCATGGAATAAGTCTCTCCCTTAGATATAAATATATCAAAAAATAATGGGTGAATATTATCCGAAAAAGATTATATCAACAATACTAACGCTTAAATTTATAGTCATTAAATTACCTAATCAAACCCAGTTAGGAAATCTCTAATTAAATTGGGAAATATCTTAATTAAAATAAGATAATCACTTACCATTGATTAAAGTATAAGCTAATCGGGCATAAAGTTAATTTCAACCGTTTTAAAATCAAGATAATTCTTAATAAAACAGAGAGCTAAACTGTATCACTTAAGCCATTCAGTCAACGAATAGCCTTGTAGATAGCGGCATCTCACTCCATCCTCACGGTTCGGCAGAGTTCTCTATAGCCGCTGTTTAATTTATCACCGCGCAAAAAATCATCTTCTTCTTTTATAATAATAAAATAGAGCCAATACTGGCTGATAGCTATTGGTAACCACAATTATTGAAGACCTGACAATGTTACTTTTTAGCTTTCTATTACAGAATAATCTGAGCAAATGAGCATTGATTGGTATTAACACGCTGTGACCTAGGAATGATGAAACGAAATCCTGGATTGGAACATTCATTTTAAATGAAACAATAATAGTCACTATGTCATAAATTTTAACAAGATCCCTATTGCTGGTTTCAAGCACGGCAGAATCCTTGTCTGCATCACTCGAGTAGTACACAAGAGAACTGTCAGATCGAGATAACCGCTCATTACGTGTATAATAGTGGGATAATTTTGCCATTTATGCAGCAGATTTAATCTAACCTGTTGATAGTTAAGATATTTAAGGTGATATAAACATGGGATTCAAATGCGGTATCGTCGGTCTGCCTAACGTTGGCAAATCCACACTGTTCAATGCGTTGACCAAAGCGGGTATTGAAGCAGCCAACTTCCCGTTCTGTACCATTGAGCCTAATACGGGTGTGGTGCCGATGCCTGATTCGCGTCTGGATCAGTTGGCTGAAATCGTCAAACCTCAACGCATTCTGCCAACCACCATGGAGTTCGTTGACATTGCAGGTTTGGTAAAAGGAGCCTCCAAAGGTGAAGGCCTTGGTAACCAGTTCCTGACCAACATCCGTGAAACCGAGGCTATCGGCCATGTGGTGCGTTGTTTCGAAAACGACAACATCATCCATGTGAATAACAAAGTTGATCCTGCCGACGATATTGAGGTGATCAATACTGAATTGGCGCTCTCTGACCTTGATACTTGTGAACGCGCAATCCATCGTGTGCAGAAGAAAGCCAAAGGCGGCGATAAAGATGCCAAAGCCGAGTTGGCAGCCTTGGAGAAGTGCCTGCCGCAGTTGGAAAACGCTGGCATGCTACGCGCTCTGGATCTGACGGCTGAAGATAAAGCCGCTATCCGCTACCTGAGCTTCCTGACGCTGAAACCCACTATGTACATTGCTAACGTCAATGAAGACGGTTTCGAGAATAACCCATACCTGGATAAAGTGCGTGAGATCGCGGCCGCAGAAGGTTCGGTCGTGGTAGCGGTTTGTGCGGCGGTGGAATCCGATATCGCCGAATTGGACGATGAAGACCGTGCTGAATTTATGGCCGAGTTGGGGTTGGAAGAGCCAGGTTTGAACCGGGTGATCCGCGCAGGTTATGAATTACTGAATCTGCAAACCTACTTCACCGCGGGTGTGAAAGAAGTACGTGCCTGGACCATTCCCGTTGGCGCAACGGCACCGCAGGCTGCAGGCAAGATCCACACCGATTTCGAGAAAGGCTTTATCCGCGCGCAGACGATCTCTTTTGAAGACTTTATCACCTACAAGGGTGAACAAGGTGCCAAAGAAGCGGGCAAAATGCGTTCAGAAGGTAAAGATTACATCGTTAAAGACGGTGATGTGATGAACTTCCTGTTCAACGTCTAATTCACTTCTGTTGTCTCATGCGATCTCAGTGAATCGCATGAAGACTGGAAAACCCCATAAAATCCACGCGCTTGCGTGGATTTTTCTTTTCATAATGTCTCAACTCATCTCATAACAGCGCAGTCAAAAATGAGTACAGACATGAGTACAATCAGTTTTCATCTTCATTTTAGGTGAGTACAATAGCGGTATAAGAAATAGACAAGGACTCGCTATGCTCACTGATACGCAATGCCGCACTGCTAAGCCGAAAGAAAAACTCCATCGACTCAATGATTTCAATGGTCTCTACCTCGAAGTGAAACCCAATGGCAAAAAGGCATGGCGCTATCGGTTTAAACTCAACGGTAAATCCAGCATGTTTGCATTGGGTGAATACCCGACGGTCAAACTTGCAGAAGCTCGCGAGAAATGCGAGCAAGCGCGTAAGCAAGTCGCAGATGGAGTTAGTCCGACACAGGCTCGTCAGCTAGATAAGATCCGCAAGGTCAATGACGCATCCAACACCTTTGAGCTGATCGCCAAAGAGTGGTTGCAGATGAAAGACTGGGCCGAAATCACCAAAACGCGGCGACTGGATATGCTTGAACGAGTGGTTTTTCCCGCAATCGGTAAGCTCCCAGTCAGGGAGATCACCCCACACCACATTCTTAAAATTCTTCAAGAAACTGCTAAACGAGGAGCACCGACCGTTGCCGCTGAAGCCCGTCGAACCATTTCGTCAGTTTTCGAGTTGGCAGTAGCGACACTTAGAGCAGATAGCGATCCTGTCTGGCCGGTGCGTAAGGCGATTCCGGCAAACAAAACGCAGCACAAACAGGCATTGAATCCGCAGCAAATCGGGAAACTATTAAGCTGTTTTGACAACAGTCGCGGCTCGTACCAGGTTAACTATTGCATGTGGCTTATGTGGTGGACGCTGGCGCGACCAGCCGAAGTAACTGAGGCAGAATGGACAGAATTCGATCTCGATAACGCACTGTGGACTATTCCGTCAACGCGAATGAAAGCCAGCAGAGAACACGTTATTCCCCTTCCCTCCCAGGCTGTCAAAATGCTCAGAACACTACAGGGATTAACCGGGCATCGGCAGAACCTTTTCCCGGGCAGAGATAATCCGAAAGGTCCAATGACATCGCACTCGCTGCGCCAGCTACTTAAAAGCCTAGGCTGGAGTGGCATTTATAGCCCCCATGCTACCAGAACTACAGGAAGTACGCGTTTAAACGAAATGGGCTATAGACCTGATGCTATTGAAGCTCAGCTTGCGCACGCTGATACCAACAACGTTCGCCGTACGTACAACCATGCGACGTATCTTGATGAGCGTAAAGTGATGATGCAGGAATGGGCTGATATGTTGGGCAAATGGGTAGCAGAATTCGAGTAGAACTTATTGCACTTAGTGAACCACGAGGATAGAACTCATTCCTCAGGGTCCACTTTTGTACCAGTAGCTGACGTATTTTATGAAAAAATCATCCTAAAAATTTGCTTATCAAAAGTATTTTTATATCATAGAGCTTCGCATTAATAAAAAACGCTTAATTATTAACACATGCTTTGTACTTTTCAAAACTTACAAATTAAGTTAATAATAAATCATGAATCATAAGGCGATATTTTACTGAACTATCTTTTAAGGGACATGTCGTTTTATACTTCATGTTCCCTTGATATATAAAATATTGCACATTTTAATGTACATGTCAAAAAGGAGGCTTAATGTCCGCATCACCAAAGTACTATATAAAAGGTAATCTATCTGAGAAGCAAATTGAAGCAGATGTCGCTGCCTTCTTCGGTTGGTGTACCCCGCAAGAAGAAACTGCGTTTAGGCTTTTAGATATTAATGAGCAAAAGACAGGCGCAGATAAATTATATGATCGTGCAACAGCAATTTATATGCAATTTAAAAAATCAGCAGGATTAAAATCTACACATGATGTAGCAATATCCACTCGAAAAAGAAAAAGTCCACTTGAGGGGATTCGCAAGTTTCGAAATGAATATCAACTAGACCAAGATCCAACACTGTTTTTCCAACTGCATCCAAAAGCTAAGAATGCAAGCGATCTACAGCATAATGTGTTACTAGGCTATGAGAGACAACCTTGGTCACGCGCAATCTATGTTGCACCTCTTCTGCTAGATAAAGATAGCTATCATCAAGCTCTTTTTCGATCAACTGACAGATTTTTACTCGACCCCTTTTATTATCGAATTGGTCATTCAATTCAACAGCGATATTGGACTAGCTATTTTGGTTCGACACCTTTTCTACGAGAACATATTTCTATTCCACCACATGAAAGGGTTCTAGATCACAATCATTATTATGCATATTCAGAAACAGGGACTGATATAAGCTGGCATTCTCCTTCCATTGTTGAAAGAGATGCAAGTAGACTGTCTGACTTTTTTGTTAAGCTCATTTCGACTGCAGTGAATGAACCAGATTCTATGCTTTCACTAGAAGTTCTGTCAGCAAAAATTACTGAGATTAGTTCGAATCTTGGTTTTCAAGCTGATAAAACCAGCAATTCGCCATTAGCAATTCTTGGAGAACATGGACGCTGGTTAAGAGATAAATACGGAATTCGACAATTTATTCTTCTTAGTAATGCAGAATTTCTTGAGAAATTACGTAACGATTGACTTTATCTTCGGGTATTAGCGACACAGTGGTGGAAATTATGCCGTCAGCAACACCTAGAAAAGTTGCTGACGCTCGCTATTCGTTTGAAGCCGGCAGTCGATGTCTGCTGGCAGACTTGTGCCAAAAGCAGAATTTACAAATATCATATCATGTTAACCAATGTTGTGACGGGTTACCAAAGTAAATATAACCGACTTCAAACATAAGAATATTACCGTTAATTTATCAAATAATTATTTTAGGGGCGGATGTTACGCCTAATGGATTAGTACCTAATGTTGTTTCACTATAAACGATCAATTCACGTAATTTTGTCAATAAATCCAAAATGTTATCATCCCAAGAACCCCTGATTAATCGGACAATATTTTGCGCTTCAAAATTGAGAGCCAGCCTTTGATTTTTCCCCATGGTAAACAAAGTTTCAATTGTTCCTATCGCTGAGTAAAAATCTCCTACAACATAATAATCACTAGACATTTCTATAATTAAAAAATTCTGCCCACCTATTTTTTCCCACTTATATGTTAGACTAGGTGGTTCCTGAAACATATTGTGGTGATAAATTCTTTGACGAACGCCAATTCCGAATGAGAAATAAGCACCATTTTTTCTCTTCCAGAATGATTCTCTATATAATAAATGAGCCCTATTCCCTTCAATTTCACCTAATATGCCAATACTTTCTTCCTCACTTTTCAATAATATACATATATCTGCATATGCAATAGACTTCCCGGCCTCAGAAAAATTAACACCAGGATGGGTAATTAATATTGGATTGTGGTTAGTTATAAATTGAGCGGATGATGCAAAATCTTTAGCGGAAACAAAAACTCCATATTGAAATTTTTTTAAATCTACATTCATTTTCCTCTCAGCCAAAACCTCATTTATTATCATTTTCGTTATTGGCTCACCCTCTTTACTAAGGAGGAAATGGGCTAAAAAAGTTTGCAAGCCAAAATTTTGCAAACTGCTTTTTATTTTAATAAAAAATGATGATCCAGATTTTGATATAAGATTTTCTATTGAGGGAAAAACTTCATTCATATATTCAAGTTGAAATCCAAATTCAATTTTTTCTGTTGATAGAGAGACTCAAAAACAGCACAAAAATGCATTGCCCAAAATGAATTCAAATTTGCACTTAAACCAAGGCTAATCATCTGTGAGGTAAAATTCATTTAAACCCTCAATAATTTTCTATGAATGTAAAGGATCATTAATTATGATTAAATCATTTTCTAACAGCATCACGCAATAAACGATTTCACTTCTGTTACTCGATATAATTTCTCAGGCATAATGTCCGCTCCTCGCTCAAAGCGGACGTGGATCACTTGCTGGATATGCACATCGTGCTCCAATGCGCATATCCCATTATGATTGACAACGTAATACTCCCTTATCAGTGGTCGCAGATAGTTAAATTCAAGAAAGTAAGCTAGTCCTTCACTTTCATCGTGAAACCACCCCATTCCGGCAGTAAAAGCGAGCCTGTTGTCACAACCCCATCATGATCGAGCATACAGACCCGTCCAGGGTTCAGACTGACCACCTCACGGATATACGCCTGCTCCACGCCACAGATCATAAATGCCAGCAGGACCTTATTCCGCGCATATTGCTGATGGTGAGTCTTTTCACGCTGATACTCCTCACTATTCAGATCCAGCATTAATCCGACTTCATTAGCGTACCTGTGATAGTTACGCGGTGATGAACAGTTCTTGCGGTGTGTGTCATGCACACGTTCCAGCAATGACTCAAGCGCACATTTCAATGGACTGATATAACGGTTCCACCAGCGCAAAATCTTTAGCGCCTTTTTTCTGCTGTTACCGCACCATTCATACACTTTTGCCCCAAGGCCATCATTAATACCAATAGTCACACGCCCAATTCTGTAGGTGGTGGTATGGACCATCTGTTTGCACTGTTTCCGGGTCAGCCCGGTATGTTTCATCATGGTTTTATATATCGATGATTTCACACGATACTCGACGTCATACTGTCTAAACAGATGGTTCAGACAGGCCAAATTACAGGCTTCAATATCATAATTATGCAAGCCGCTACGAAACTTAGCTTTCAACTCATTAGGCAGGTTCTGAAAGGCGGCATCGTAGTACCGTCCTCCAAATGTCAGACGATAATGATGGTCGTAAGTAATATATTGTCCCTCAATCCTGCCATTGTAGAGATGGTTAAGGCTGCGTATTCCTGCACGGTAATAGGAATCAGGCTCCCGACTACGTAATTCCTTCACAAACTGTATACTCATGCGCCCCCGCGCAACCTTTCCCAGGAACGCCGTCTCCCTTCGCTTTAGGTCAGTCTGGCGTTTTTCAACATCTATTGCAAGCCTAGGGGCTTTCCCGTTCGCCTTAAGCAGATCTCGAAAATTGATAGACTCACCAGTATCCACGTCAACCAGATTTAACTTGCCCAAAGCAGACACTGATTGCTGCGGATTGAACCACCATGCACTGGCTCTACGCTTTTCCAGGTCTTTGCTCGCCTTCCCTGCACGAAATTCAATATCCGACAGTGTCGGCAGGAAATCGACCAAGGTGGATATATAACACAGCCCCTGATAGCTGATTTCACACTGTCCCAGGAGACTGGCATAACAGCTCCGGATATCCCGGACCGTGCATATAGTCCATCCATCATCGTCTGCCTCCAGCCATATGTGGGCCAAGAACCGGCGCAATGTACGTCGTCGGGTGACCGCCCATTGCGTATCCCCCATGACATAATCCGTTATTTCAGTAATACGGTCATAAACCCACTTCGGGATCTTCACTGGATAATCCTTTTCAGTACTCACGGTCCCCTCTCAGCATCCTCGTCTCACTACATTAACCAAACTCAACGCTGGGCAATTCGAAAGTCAAAACCACAGTCGCGAGGATGGGCTCCGCCCATGATTTGCTCCACTCCGGTCGCAAATCTTTCCCCCTGTTCAGGCTGACGCCTTCCCTCACTCGCTGCGCTCGTTCGCCGTGTCGTTTTATAACAGTGGAAGGGGATGAGGCCTCCGTAGTGCTACATGTCCCCAAGCTCTCCGTTGCGCTCAATGGCAATGGTGCTCGCTGACCGCTCCCCCATTGTGTGTAGAATATTCACTGGCAGAAACGCAAAAAACCCTCGTAGATGCGCTAACTCGTCAGCTAATGGCAAGGATCGGGTGCGCAGAGGCATCCGTAAGACCCTAAAGAAAACATACGGTTACGTTAAAATCGGAACAGTTGGAATTTTAAAGTGCATCAACACCATCAAAATCACTGGCCAGCGCTGCAGTTTTACAACAACAATATTGCAGTGGTCGCCGGTGTTATTCGCCGTTCCACTGCAATTTAATCAACAGCAGAAGTGCATTGCAGTTGCTGCATTACCGGTAAATCAGTGCACTTTCCCTGGGGGTTGCCCAAACGAAAAAGAAACGACACCTGTTCCGAGTGAGTCCAGGGTAAGCAGGCTTTTTAACAGTGTCCGGCCTTTCAGTGGCTCCATTCTTGACTTAACAAGAGCGTCTTTATCAGTCAGTGTGTAATCTGCTTTGTGCCAGACTGGATTCAGGGCGCATGAAAGCAGCCTTGCGGGGTCTTTATACCTGAGCCCGATCACCGGCGTGTTGACAGTCGACGAATCAATGAATGCCCCACCACTTCGCGACATATGCGCTTTTAGCCCCTTAATCAACGTACTGTCATTGGGTAGGAACAAACACAACTGTGGAACCCAGAAAATACGCGCTTCTGGGCCATCAGGCATATGGCGCATCATACTAAAGGTGCCTATGGCCGGACCGGCGCCCCCCAGGCGGTTAAGTACCCGGCTTATCCTCTGCTTGTAACGACCGATTTGCGCCCTGAGCGCATCGGTGTTCTTCCATGGCGGCGGAGTTTGCGTATCCTTGTTGAAAAACAGGACCACTCCCACGTATTCTGCTGAATTCCCCGGCGGGACAGACAACATCGCCAGTTGCGCCAGAATGCGTTCCCGCTGGCAATGCGGGCATATAAGACTGTTGCATGGAGATCCGTTTCTGCACTGCCTGAGTTTTTGGGCAATGACGTCATAGCAGCGATTGCTGCCTTTCAGTTTATTTAGTAAATGAATAAGATGCTGCAATTCATGCTCACTTTCCTGCTGCGTAATAATAGTGGGGAATGCTTTACTTAAAATCTCAAGCCTTGACGGTGCGTGGCGAATGTAATCCGGGTCTGATGTTCTGAAGTAATAAGATTCGTTCATTTAATATTCCTGGTTGTATTCATTACCCTGCCACCTGAGTAAAGCAACAGGGTAATGTGTCCGGTTTTTATTCAGGCAAAATTGCTATATCCTGTTGAGTATTAAAAACCATCCTGATGCCGTTCAACTAAGTCATTTGCAGTCCAGCCAGATGAATATTCATCATCAGTCGGCCTTAAATAATCTAAATTTAACGTCGTATGACCCGGTAAACTATTCCCCACCGAAACGCCCTGGTAATGTAATTGTTTAGCAGCGTTACATTGCGCACAGGCTCCACTTCCACATGGGATGTATTTACACCTGTCAAGAATACACGCTATTTTACCGTATATGTTGCACTCATCCTCCCACCAGTGCTCCCCTCTTTTGATGGCATCAGACAAAATCCGTGCAGATACCCGGTTAAGCTTACATATCCGCAACTGTTGTTCCCTTAATATAGCAGCGGTAGCACGTTTCGATAACCCAACCTGTTTCCCCATGGTTTCAAACCAGGGGACTGCTATTTCTTTCGCAGAACTTGTTTTAGCTATTATCTCTTTCATTTTATTCTCCCGCCTGCATACGACTGTTAACCCAGTTATTGATATCACTCTCCAGCCAACCCACCGCCCGGCCACTGTCGCCCGTTAGTTTCTTTGACAAAGGAAAGACTCCTTTCGAGATGAGTCGGTACAACGTCGCTGACGAGATCCCCGTCAGATGAAGAACCTCTTTTTTACGCAAAATACGGTTGGTGTTCATGCTTGTGCTCCTTTGAGCTGTTTCAGGAGCGGGGTTATTTACAACCACTAAAAAACGCAAGGATTCACTCAACGATGCCTTCGTTGAGCACTTTAAGGGCATCTTTAATGTGGATGTCATTCGAGAACACCTATTTCTGGCACCAAAACGATCACATCAAGGGCTATTGGCCACTGAGGCTCAATGATGATATTTTGAACACAACACTCTCATGGAGGTGACCTGTGATTGGTAACCAAAGCAACACGGCTGACGCTAAATGCCACCGGGAACGGAAAAGCAGTAACGAGGTCTTTGAATTTCTGGAGAAGAAGCTTTATCTCGGACGGGATACCCGGCAAAAACTGGCACTGATTGCCCGGAAACTAACGGGAGCGGGTTTTAGCCCGGATAAATTCGACGCAGAGAAAGCGGCGGATGTGGTGAGTGTCTGCGTGAATCACATGTTTAATGATCTGCTCAATGAGGGAGAGCTAAACGGGATTTATGGGCTGGAGGAGCATCCCATGATAGTTCCGGCCAGGTCCCCTAAGGCACTGGAAATCTACACTGTTTACCAGCTTGTAAAAGGTCGTTTTGACAAGCTTCATACGGGGGAGTCAGATCGTGAGAAATGTACATCGGTGGCAGCAAAACTTAATGAATGCGGGCCGGGGAAACCGTCATTTAAACATTTTTCTGACAATGAGCAATGGACGCGTGAAGATGTTGCGTGGATGCTTCAGCCTGAAAATATCAATGCACTGATTAATGTCCAGAATCAAAAATACGCGCGGTTGAGTGCTGAAGATAAAACTGCAATCGCTACCGGAGACGTCTCAACAGCTAAAAACACCTGATGTGTTTGCTGGCACTGATCTTAATGGTATCACCACGACAGTCATAGCGCGTCGTCGTGGTTATGTCGCTGTGCCCTGCCAGCTGGCGGACAGTGTTGATATCTACACCCTGCTCCAGTAAACGGGTAATGAAGGTGCGTCGCATATCATGTGGAGTGAAACGCGCTATCCCTGACGTTTGCTGTAACTGCTCCAGGATACCCGTTAACCCGGTTGATGTCAGAGGTTGGGTGTCGGTCTTCCCGTTGCGCTTAATACGGATGAACAGTGCGCTGTCAGCTTCGTTTGCGCTGACTTTAAGCCATGCGCGGATGGCCTTGTCCACCGCATCCGCTACGTGAATTTCACGATATTTACGCCCCTTCCCTTGCCTCACCGTCAGGATGCCGTTGTCATAGTCCCGGCGCTCAAGGCTGACCAGTTCCCCGGCCCGCAGGCCCGTTCCACAAAGCGTCAGCACTATGGCGGTATCACGACAGCTCCGTACCGGTTGAGGATGCTGTTTTGCCGCCTTAATCAGTGCCTTGATTTCCGGCTTGCCCAGCGCCCTTCCCCTACGCTGGATATCGCCACTTACGCGCTTAACTGATCGGATACGTGCCAGCGTTTCAGCATCCATGCAGTTGAGGTTAAAGGCTGTCTGCGCCACGCCCCGCAGTGCTGACAACGCCATGTTCACCGACGACACGGCATAACCGTCATCCAGCAGTGCCACACGTACTTTAGCTACGGCGGCGTAGTTAAGTTGTTCCCACGAATAATCTGCTGCATCCGCACCACGTTTGAGTATGCGGGCACTGCGGTTCAACAGACTGGTGATACCCCGCCGACCCGATGGTGCCAGACCGCCAATATACGCATCAAACACGGTAGTTTGCACCACCGGAACGACCTGACGAAACGCAGCCCTTTTCATGTGCTTAACCCGCAATAACGTACATTAAACCAAGTAACTTTCAGCATCACACCAGTCCTCGCTCAGCCATCGACACCGTTTCAGTTCCTGCCACGATAAAGTGATCAAGTAACCGCACATCCAGCATCTCCAGCAGCTCCTGAAGCTTTTTGGTCAACTGAATGTCACACCGGCTGGGTTCAGGCTCCCCGCTGGGGTGGTTGTGGACAAGGATGACTGCAGCGGCGTTATGTTTCAGTACACGCTTAATAACTTCACGGGGGTGAACGCTGACCGAGTTTAACGTACCCTTGAACAGGATTTCGCGGTGCAGCAGCTGATTCTGATTATCGAGCAGGATGATGCCAAACTCTTCATGTTCAAGCGGTGCCAGCTCAACCATTACGCACCGCCGAACATCATCAGGGGAACAGAGCTGAACGCCACGCTGGTAGTACCGGCTGATAATGTCACGCGCCTGGTCAAGGATACGGGTTTCACGCTGGGTAAACATGGTCATGTCAGAACTCCCGTTCAATGAAGTAAATGGCGTCTGGAAACAGCTGGCGGCGGGTTACGCCAGTACGCAGGGAGAAAGCTTTACGGGGCATGGTGGTTCGCCCGTTGCTGTCGAAGAAGCAGAGCATTTCTTCGTCCATTTTGACCAGAAGGGACCAGTGAAACTGGTCGCTGAGCATAATCAGGCGAGAGTGGTCAGTGACGTCAAGAAACCGCTGCATTTCCCTGAACAGCCGCCCGTCTGTTAACCCCCGCTTCCCTGCAAAGGGTCTGGTGATTTCAACCGGGAACTGGCGGCGGTAATGCCCTTTCTGCAACACCTGAGCTATTAACCAGTCTAAGCGGTCTTCTTCAATTCCTTCAGTCAGCCATTCATGCAAAGGCCAGCGCTGCTGATAAGTCTGAATAAGCCAGTTCATTAACGGGCGTCGTTTCACCCTGCCGTCATACAGCCAGCTCAGCATGTTAACCACGCAATAAGCACCGCAAAGACAGTCCAGTTCGCCCTGTTGAGACGCACGTATCCCTCTGTCAGTCGTCACAGATAATTCCCCATAAAGTAGTGATAGTTAGTGCAGAAGGATTAGCTTTCCCACAGGACGGTAATGGTGTAGACGTTCATGGCGTGATACTGAATAAAGTTGGATTGCCAGAGTTCAAACAACTCCCTTCCGGCATTAACAGACAGATCACCAACATGAGCCAGAAAGACATATTGCTGACTCCAGCTGATATCAATTTCCTTTTCCAGTTCGGGGTAAACCACTCCTATATAACTGAAGTCGGTAATGTAATCGAAATACCATTCATCATTGCGTGAAATAAGCCGTATTTCGACAGGATGGTAACCGCCCTTTTCAGCGCTGTAACTCAGGTCTTTAAATAACAGACTGACGGCTGTAATTCTGGCTTTATGCGGCAGTGGATTTCCCGCTTCATTTAATATGATATTTATTAATTCCTGATCGACGGGCATAGCTAGCCCTTCCTGATGGAGAATATTCATCAGTGATTTTCCTGTTCAACATATTATCATAAGACGTTATGTCTGCACCAGCACAGGTGGGGTTTAATCACCGAATAAATGGTAAGTGCATGACAACGTACTGACTGGGTAAAATATAGTTCATCAGCAATATTATTATATCAAAAATATGCTTTCAATGCAAATAGTAACAACAAGAAACTAATATGTAGTTCAGAAATGAAATAACTGACAATAGGTTTTTATTCATTATTAAGTGATGGCATACTTTCCATTCTGCCATGTCAGACAGGTCAGGATTCCGGGGTGGTTCCTTCTGTCTGGCATGGCGGAAAACTGACGTTATCACACCTTCCCATTCAGCTTTTCAAAGAGGCTCTTACGCTTATCTTCGGGCAGCTTCATGATTTGTACCGCCAGCTCAGAAACTTCAGGCCCCTTAGACATCAGATCATCTTTTACCATCCTAAGGGCCTGCTCCATCAGTTGCGCCCGCGAAGCTGGCGACATATTGCGATACAACTGTATCCAGAGGCTAAGCTGGCGATCGCTGTCGGTGAGAGTAAACGCTTCACCCTTAGCCCTGTTTCTCTCATCATCAAGCGACATTGTGGCTGCGCTGATATGGTAAACCACGCCTTTCCCGGCAGTCCTTTTACGACGTATTTCCGGGTGCAGAGATGCCAGCTTCTCCAGGCGCATCCTGGCGCCACGCGCAGTGCCCGGCATCCCCTCAATATGAGTGAATTCCTCTGCTGTCAGCCAGTCTTTTCCCTCTTCAACAGAAGCTTCAGGATGGGTCGGTATAGACGATACTGCTTTCTTGCTGCTCATATAAATTTCACCAGATATCAATGCGTTAATATGAAAACCCATAAATAGACACCAAAAGAACTTGAAAGGTATCTTTTATTCGCATTTAATATCCATGTACTGATTCCATGGAGTTAATACTGTGCGTAACTCAACAGCATCGCAGAAAAAGCAAAGCAAAGGAAGTTCAGGGAACTGGCATCGTGCCGATATTGTGGCAGCACTTCACAAGCGAGGGTTAACGCTGGCGTCACTGTCACGCAGTCACGGCCTTGCGCCACGGACATTAAATAACGCCTTAGAGCGTCATTATCCCAGAGCTGAGCGCATTATTGCCGGGGCTCTGGATACCACACCGGAAACATTATGGCCGGAAAGGTATGCCCTTAAAACTGGACCTAAAAGCAGGTAAAGGATGCAGTCATGGCAACCACCATCACTGAAATAACGGAATGCTTTGAGTATTTTTTCAGTTCTCTTTATCGCAGGGAGTTTGTTAAGACTCTACGTCTGAATGAATGCAGCGAACGTGAGTTGCTGCCTCTGGTACGTTGCTATTTGCTGGGTTGGTTTGCAGATAATGTCTCACCGGAAGTAAAAAGCAAGCTGCCAGGAACTGTATCCGGGCACGGTTACATTGATTTTGTCATTGATGATGTAGCCGTCGAGTTTGCAGTACGTAAACCAACTGCGGCACGTTCCAATGTCTCCGCGACCGTCAACAGTACAGAAGTTAAGAAATTGATGAAGCACGACGGCAAAGCCCTGCTTGTACTGTTTGACTTCTCTGACACGCCCTATTCAGAAGAACAGATTGAGTCCTTTCGTAACTGGCCTTCACTTGGCCGGGGAAATCACCGCAAGTCCGCATTCAACGTCGTTTATTTCTTTGTGGAAAAACGCAGACCGCTGGCACTGGGGAAAATCACCAAAAACATCCGTATCACTTAATAGGGAATTAATTAATGAACAGAAAACTGTTGGCCTTATTGATGGTAGCCGTAACGCTACCGGTCGCAGCAGCACAGTACGTAAAACCCGGAGCGGTTCTAACCCTGAATCCGGGAAAGGGCAATGCTGAATTCAACATTAATGCCTCAACGGGGGATGGTTCGGGCGTATGCAATATGGAGGGGACAGCACAGCAAATAGCTGCCGGAGAAAGTCAGAAGCGTCGCTGGGTCTGGAATGACAATACCAGCCAGTGTGTTGCAGTAATTAGTGCACTGAAAAACGGTAAGGCCAGCGTTATGACTCGTGGTTGCGAAGGCTACTGCGGTGCTTCTGCGACAGGCGCAATGGATGGTCTATTTAATAAGAAGTAAATAGTATCGCTAATTAATGAAGGAATCATAGATGAAAAGAGCAATACTTTTGGTATTAATTGCTGCTGGTTTGCTGGCTGGCTGAGGCGAAAAAACGCCAAAATGCAATAGTGATGATGCAAAAAACCTGGTCGTGGATATTGCCAGAAAGACAATCGAGAAAAGCATGACACTGGATAAGGATGTGCGTATTTCTGTAGAAAATGTCAGAACAATTAACCATGAATCAGGTCTGGATGTTTATCAGTGCGCGGCTGATTTAACGTTCACAAAACCTGATCTGAAAAACTCTTTACCAATAACTTACCGGATACAGAAAACTGATGATAATAACGATCATTTCTATATAAATGTATCTGGATTATAATAGCCTTTAACTAGCAGATACCAGGGTTCCTTTTGGGTAAGGTAATTAATGTTTCATTCCAAAAGGAAGCCCCATGAAAATATTATCACATTTGACACCATGGTATTTATCTCAATTTATTGGCTTGTGAAGTATCAGTTAACTGAGCCAGCAACACACTCTATAAACATACCATTTATTATTAAATCTAATGTTCATGGTATCTATAAATTCAGTAATCCCCTCCAACTATTAGTACTAAAAGCAATATTCCCATCTTAGTTTGCAAAATACGATTTCAGTCGATATATAATCATTGGTGTATTTCATTGAGAAACTTACATTTATCCCATTAACTATTACTTATAAATTCAGATTAAAGCAGCACCAATAATACTTAGTGCTGCTATCTCCAACGGAGAATACTCTACATGCGAATTTATTAAAAATTTATTTGCGCTCACCTAACAAATATTAAGACATGATCTCCGTTCAACTCATTATAAGTCACCAATCAATCTCTATAGTATTATTATAGAAAGGGTGCTGTTCCTCTAATGGATCAGTATAATATGGCAACCTATCATAGTCGTAAGAACCTGCGACTGAAAAACTCGTAGCTTGTAAATCAAAACGATTGACCAGCCAATCAGCAACATGGCTAGCAAACGCCTCTTTTTTCCTTAATTCCCAGTCTCTTCTACCTAATTTAATATCTAGTAAATATCTACCTTCCTTATTAACTTTAATCAAACCAGCCTGCACTAATGCTCTAACAGTTGGAGACTGATTATCCTGAATCCAGACCCAAGCATTACCATACTCTTTAGGAAAAGCAGTATTAAAATAGCTTTCATCCGCAAGTAAATCATCTACATATTGCATAACAGAGTTAGCACAACTTTTCACTTCTGACTCAGGTAGATCAAAGAAAATGTCGAACTCAAAAGTATTTTCATTGATATAATAAAGCAACTTCTCTGGTTCAAAAATCCTGTCCAATGACGGCAGATTATCCATTGCTATAATAAATTTAAAAGCACCTTTATTAATAATGCCTTGATCTATTAACGTTAGTATATCATGCGCTATGACTGGAATATCAGAACGAAATGGAACTATTACTCCTCCCCCTATCATATTGATTGTTCTAAGATCAAGTCCGGGCGTGCTTTCAACATCCTCAGAAACACCATACTCTTTAATTTGACTGAGGTATTTATCAATATCACCTCGATATGGCCACCGCCATTCACGCTCATGCGTCCAATCAACTTTTTGCGGTATATATGTTACATACCTATATTGTTCAATTAGAGGTAGCAATGATTCATGAATAATACGCTCATCTCCTCCACGGGAGTACCAAGTAATAGATGAAGCATTATCAAGTGCATAAATTGCAGGTCTCGATCCGGCATTGAACATATGAGATTTAGGAAAAACTAAAGCATAAAGCCCTATTTTTTCATTTCTTCCCAATCTTTTCATTCCAGTATCCAAATAGGCCGCAATAGGCATATCAGTAAAACACACTGCTGGAGAGTCACCATAAACAGTTCTTTGACCATTGCGATATGACCAAGAAGCAAATAATTTATAATTACGTAAAGACAATCGGAGTAAATATCTTGCGTCGATGAGATTAGCATGATGCTGGCTATTGAACCCGCAATGTTCGGGCAAGTTAATAGAGCTACCACTATTTAAATCTACATCTCTAAAAAAATGAATTAAGTAATCAGACAAATCGAACCTAATGTTATTTCTCATACATTTCGTCCTATACAGAAATTTCGGTATCTCAGCAGTAATTTAAATAAGCCCATCCAAATAATTAGCCCACACCTGCAACCACTTCCGGCACTCAGCATCATACTTATACAAGTTATAAATCCCTTCAATACCGCCACGTGTATGCCCCAATACGGCCTCTGCTACCTCATTTGGACACTGCAAACGAGATCCCCCCGTCCGTACTGTACGACGCTGATCGTGTGGCGTCCAATGAGGTATATCAAGCATTTGACCGCTTTCACGTAGACGCCATGAGTTTTCGGTTAGATACTTCTGCTGGATTGGCTTCTTAGTGGCTTGCGAAGGGAATAGATATTTGTCAGAGGTAAGCCGTAGTACTTTGAGAAAGTCGATTGCGTGATCAGATAACTGTACGTAGCGCTCTATCCCTGTTTTGGTTTCTCGCAGATGGTAAATGAATGATGCCTTTTTCAAAATCGAAGCCCCCCGTTCAGAGGAACAGACGTAATACGTTTGCCTATAGTACCTAAAACAGCAACTGAACCTTACCCATCCCTCAGGACGAAATGAACCTCTGTAAGGTTTGAATTTGTGTGAGACCGGGTACATATTACTAGTTATGTCGTGCTAAATAAGTACGCCAGTAAGTACGCGGGAGAGAAAGCAGCAGGATTATATGCAGATGAAAAACTATAACTTATTGATTTAATGGTGACAATGGGAACAAAACAACCAGCACAAAGACCTTGATTTTTAATAGTTTGTTTTATTCGATCTTTTAACATACCCCCAAATATCGGTATGCCACACAGCTCTTTTTTAGTAGAGTTCAAAAGTATCAGATATCAGCCTTGATATCTGAACTCCTTCCTGTGGCATCTGGGGCTACTACTGGGACGTGATCTTACCCAGCAATAGTGGACACGCGACTAAGTGAGTAAACTCTCAACCAGAGGTGACTCATGACAAAACCAGCATCAACCAGCAAAAAGCCCCGTAAGCAACATACGCCTGAATTTCGCAACGAAGCCCTGAAGCTTGCTGAGCGTATCGGTGTGGCTGCCGCTGCCCGTGAACTTAGCCTGTATGAATCGCAGCTTTATGCTTGGCGCAGCAAGCTGAAGAATGCACATTCCTCTTCCGAACGTGAGCAGGAAATGGCTGTTGAAATTGCCCGCCTTAAGCGTCAACTGGCGGAGCAGGCAGAGGAACTGGCCATTATCCAAAAGGCCGCGACATACTTCGCGAAGCGCCTGAAATGAAGTATGTCTTCATCAAAAATCATCAGGCTGAGTTCAGTATCAAAGCGATGTGTCGTGTGCTTCGGGTTGCCCGCAGCGGCTGGTATGCCTGGCGTTTGCGCCACCATCAGCAAGGCCCGCGTCAACAGTTCCGCCTCATCTGTGATACGGCTGTCCGTGAGGCATTCATGGAGGCAAAACAGCGCTATGGTGCACCTCGTCTCGCAGACGAACTGCCGGAGTACAACATCAAAACCATTGCTGCCAGCCTGCGTCGTCAGGGGCTAAGGGCGAAAGCCGCCCGGAAGTTTAGCCCGGTCAGCTACCGTGAACATAGTCTGCCGGTATCGAATAATCTGTTAGAGCAGGACTTCAGCGCTGACGGCCCGAACCAGAAGTGGGCGGGTGACATTACATATCGTGTGCCCGGAGTTCAGGGCGAGCAAGGATGCTCAAATGAACCACGAGTCTGTTTTGGAATGTTGAACCGGCAACTCATGATGAGTTGCCCAACAACCCCGCCGAATGTGACGGCGGTGAGCCTGAGCGGCAGTGACCTGTGGTATGCCCACAGGGTGATGTAACCCGCTGACAACGGGGAGTGAGGCGAGATCACTAAGCCAAGATGCTCCTCAAGGCTGAGTACTGTCAACAACGGGTAAAAAGTGATCCACTTACCGTCACCACCAACGGTCTAATATTGATCCACCTTTCTTACTCAGGATTAGCTTCAGCGATAACCCCTGCCTTTCGTTTTTGCTTCAGTCGATAGCTCTCTCCTTTTATCTGTACAACATGTGAGTGGTGTAAGATGCGATCCAGCATCGCTGATGTCAGGGCTGCATCCCCCGCGAACGTCTGATCCCATTGCCCGAACGGGAGGTTGGATGTCAGGATCATGGCGCTCTTCTCGTAACGTTTAGCTATGACCTGGAAGAACAGTTTGGCCTCTTCCTGACTGAACGGCAGATAGCCTATTTCGTCGATAATAAGCAGTTTGGGGGCCATAATCCCCCGCTGAAGCAGGGTTTTATAACGGCCCTGTCGCTGGGCGGTGGACAGTTGGAGTAGCAGATCTGCCGCGGTCGTGAAGCGAACCTTGATACCCGCCCTTACTGCCTCGTAGCCCATCGCTATAGCCAGATGTGTTTTACCTACGCCGGATGGCCCCAACAACACGATATTTTCGTTGCGCTCGATGAAGCTCAGTGAACGTAAGGACTGGAGTTGTTTCTGAGGTGCCCCGGTGGCGAAGGTAAAATCATATTCCTCGAACGTTTTTACTGCCGGGAAGGCCGCCATGCGGGTAAACATGGCCTGTTTTCGCTGATGCCGTGCCAGTTTTTCCTCATGCAACAGATGTTCCAGGAAGTCCATGTAGCTCCATTCCTGGTCCACTGCCTGTTTCGACAAGCCTGGTGCGGCACTGATAAGGCTATCCAGTTGCAGCTGTTCGGCGAGTACCATCAGCCGTTGATGTTGCAGTTCAACCATCATGCGGCTCCTCTGCAGAACGTGTCATAGATAGACAGCGGATGGTGCAGCGGTTGCCTGTCGAAGGTCACCAGGCTTTCATCAACCTGCACGTCATACTGCTTTTTATCTGGCGGCAGGGCCAGCATGGACTGTTGTTCTTCAACCCAGCGATCACAGGGACGGGTCTGGATGGTTTCATGCTTCCGTTGATTGGCCACATCGTACAGCCAGCGCAGACCGTAGCGGTTTGCCGTTTCCACATCGACGGTGATCCCCATTGGACGCAGGCGAGTCATTAGAGGAATGTAGAAGCTGTTGCGGGTGTACTGCACCATTCGCTCCACCTTACCTTTGGTTTGTGCCCTGAAGGGGCGACACAGCCGGGGGGAGAAGCCCATCTCTTTACCGAACTGCCACAGGGAAGGGTTGAACCGATGCCGTCCGGTCTGGTAAGCATCGCGCTGGAGCACCACTGTTTTCATATTGTCGTACAGGACTTCCCGTGGCACACCACCGAAGAAGTTGAACGCATTGCGGTGACAGGCTTCCAGCGTGTCGTAGCGCATGTTGTCGGTGAACTCGATGTAAAGCATTCTGCTGTACCCCAGAACAGCAACGAACACATGCAGTGGCGACTTACCGTTTCGCATAGTCCCCCAATCAACCTGCATCTGCCGTCCGGGCTCGGTTTCGAAGCGAACGATCGGTTCAGCCACGACAGGCAGAGTCTGCGAACGAATGAGCTCCCTCAGGATGGTAAGCCCTCCACGATAGCCTAGCTCCATGATTTCCCGAGCGATAACAGTTGCCGGGATTTTATAGGGATACGCATCGCTAATCCGTTTAGATATGTAATCACGGTATTCATCGAGCAGTGATGATGATGCAGGACGCGGTGAATACTGCGGCTTTTCAGAATTGGCTTTCAGATGGCTGCGGACAGTATTGCGTGAAACGCCGAGTTCCCTGGCGATAGCCCGGATGCTCATTCCCCGCTTGTGCAGGACTTTAATTTCCATACGAATCTCAAAAGTGACCATAAGCTCCCCTGTATTCAGAGGAGCAGATTAACCCCTGGATCAATTTTCAACCGTTGGGGTGGATCAGTTTTGCACCGTTGGTGACAAGTACTGAAAGGTTGAAGAACATGAACCCATTAATCCGCCTCTGAGGGTTGAAATGTCACCACGGCCTACGTGATCTAACAGGCCGTACAGAAGGGAGCGACAGCAACAGCCATGTGCTGTCGGACGAAGGTCCTCTGATAGGTGAGCAGAGGACCGGGACAGCAGTTACCCTCACAGCTCGGGCTGCTGCCTTCTGTCAACTTGCGGCAAGCAAGGGCAAAGAGTGCGATGGGCAACCTCCTCAGTACGTTTGAGTCCAGGCAGGTAAACCGGGGAAGGTCAATAGCGGATGAGAAAGGGGCATGACCCTGATGACGCGTTGGCTGACGGAGCTTCCGTAGTAGTCCGCGATGGGGAAAGCCCATTACATGGCGAAGGGGAGCAGTTTAAATAGGTTTGCCAAGCGAACTAACTGACCTAACGAGGTGAAGACCTTTGATAATCAGCGAAATGCAACGCAAGCTTGCTACATGGGCAGCAACAGATCCGTCCCGACGGATTGAACGGCTGCTGCGTCTGATAACACAGCCAGAATGGTTGGCTGAAGCAGCACGGATCACGCTTTCATCAAAGGGTGCTTATACACCCGG
Organism: Serratia sp. MMO-28; assembly: GCF_037199905.1. Classification (NCBI taxonomy): domain Bacteria; kingdom Pseudomonadati; phylum Pseudomonadota; class Gammaproteobacteria; order Enterobacterales; family Yersiniaceae; genus Serratia; species Serratia sp. MMO-28. Next base: position 9,609 of record NZ_JBBCVB010000040.1, on the reverse strand, counting down.
CGTTGATGGCGTGAATAAAGTGATGTTACAGACCAGACTGGCTACCGAACTGCAAAAACTCAGGGATGAACTTCTCTCAGGTTGCTATCAGCCCGTGCCCGCCAGACGGGTTTACATTCCCAAAAGCAATGGCAAACAGCGACCACTGGGTATCCCCACGTTACGGGACCGGATTGTTCAGCGGGCCATGCTGATGGCAATGGAGCCCATCTGGGAGAGTGATTTTCATACGCTCTCGTATGGCTTCCGGCCTGAACGCAGTGTCCACCATGCGATCCGCACGGTGAAATTACAACTCACTGACTGTGGGGAAACGCGAGGACGTTGGGTTATTGAAGGAGACCTGTCCAGCTACTTCGACACCGTACATCACCGACTGCTAATGAAAGCTGTACGCCGCAGGGTCAGTGACTCACGTTTTATGACCCTGCTGTGGAAAACAATCAAGGCGGGACATGTTGATGCCGGGCTCTTTCGGGCTGCCAGTGAAGGCATGCCGCAGGGAGGCGTAATATCGCCGCTGCTGTCGAATATCATGCTTAATGAGTTCGATCAGTATCTGCATAAACGCTATTTGAGCGGGAAAGCCAGAAAGGATCGGTGGTACTGGAATCACAGTATCCAGCGAGGCCGCAGTACCGCTGTCAGAGAAAACTGGCAATGGAAACCCGCCGTCGCCTACTGCCGATACGCCGATGATTTTGTGGTCATCGTCAAAGGCACCAAGGCACAGGCGGAAGCCATCCGGGAGGAGTGCCGGAACGTGCTCGAAGACCGTCTGAAACTCAGATTGAACATGGAGAAAACCAAAATTACCCATGTGAATGATGGATTTGTCTTTCTGGGTCATCGGATCATTCGCAAACGTAGCCGCTACGGCGATATGCGAGTGGTGTCGACGATCCCGCGGGCCAAAGCCAGACACTTCGTAGCATCACTGACGGCACTGTTATCAGGCAATTACGGTGAAAGTAAAGTCGACATGGTTGAGATACTCAACCGGAAACTGAAAGGCTGGGCTGCGTTCTATCAGTTCGTGGACTTTAAGGCCAAAGTGTTCAGTTATATCGATCGTGTTGTGTTCTGGAAACTGGCTCACTGGCTGGCCCGTAAATACCGTACAGGTATCGCATCCCTGATGCGCCAATGGTGCAAGGCCCCAAAACCCGGTCAGAGTAAGACCTGGGTTTTATTTGGCAAGACCAATAACGGCAAGCTCAGCGGTGACACACTGTACCGGATGGTTGGGCAAGGCAAGAAGCTGTTTCGCTGGCGTCTACCCGAAGGTAACCCTTACCTGAAGACGGAAATCAGAAACACGTATACATCGCGTTTCACTGAAGTGGCAATGGCGTTTGCCAGTGTTTAAACGGAGAGCCGGATGCGCTGAAAGGTGCACGTCCGGTTCGGAGAGGAGAGACAGGGAAATAGTCCGACTACGCCCTGTCTCTTACTCTACTGCGCACGGACGAAGGCTGGCTGTACCTGGCGGTGGTCATCGATCTGTGGTCACGTTCCGTCATTGGCTGGTCGATGTCGTCGCGCATGACAGCCCAACTGGCCTGCGATGCGCTGCAAATGGCGCTCTGGCGGCGTAAACGCCCGAAAAATGTCATCGTTCACACGGATCGTGGTGGGCAGTACTGTTCATCGGACTATCAGACCTTGCTGAAACGCCATAATCTACGTGGAAGCATGAGCGCTAGAGGCTGTTGTTATGACAATGCCTGCGTGGAAAGCTTCTTTCACTCGCTGAAAGTGGAATGTATCCACGGAGAGCGCTTTAGCAGCCGTGAAATGATGCGGATGACGGTGTTTAACTATATTGAGTGCGATTACAATCGCTGGCGTCGCCACAGTGCCTGCGGCGGTCTCAGCCCGGAACAATTTGAAAACCAGAACCTCGCTTAGAGCCGTGTCAACATTACGTGGGTAAGATCATATTATATAATTCTTTAACCAATGGATGAGAAAAAATTCTGGAACTTATTAAAACTTCATAACTTTAAATCACCTCATTCATTAATGAATCATTAACTGTATGGTTAAAAGATCAAAACTTATTTTTTATTATTAACTTGCTTTGCTAAAGAGCTATAAACCAAATCAACGAAAACATATTTTTCGCATTCCCAAGGTTCACTAATTGATGGGTTTACTAAATCGGGCTTCCCCCCCATTAGACTATGTATGTGCGAATAAATACCAATTCTTTCTGCGAGTTGCATTAGTTTAATTTGATGTTCTGGTGGGAGCATCTTATTTCTAAACCATGTTGTAAATATATGCTTAGTAAGTTCTTTAGTACATATAAACCATTCGCCTTGACGTCTTTCGTTGCTAAATTTTTCATGTAGATAATTTTCTTTTTCTGCTCCGCCAGGTTCCAAAGCGTGTAATATTAATTGACCAAATGTACCTGTTTGTAAGTTAGATAATCTTTTTAGCACATTATTGGAACGTCCTATTTTCACATAAAGCCCCGAATAAGGATTATTTTTATCTGAAGAACCGGCCCAAGTATCAGGTACTTGTAAAATATAATAAATACTACTTACTTTTCCACTCGATACACTATTTGCCCAAGTTTGCCACTCTTCCATCCAGCTATTTGCATCTTCCTTCGTGTCAAAAGTGTGACTTGTATAGTATAATTCACCACTATCCAATAACATATCGAAAACATATTCCCCACTCTCAATCATTCTTAAGTTGTCGGTTCTCATGGAAGTATCTCATAAATTTACAGGGATATATAAAATGGACTTTACTACACTTATTAAGTGATATCCATTTTTATTGTTCCAATTGCAGTGTTCTCATCCATTATGTTACCACCTGATTATTTCATTATTTAATTTAAACAACTTATTGCTAGTGATAACGGTTTGATGCCCGCTTCTCACTCCAATCTAACTTTCAGAATAAATTTGATCTAAAATATCTCAAATAGGCCGTCAGTAAATATGGACCATTTTTAATCAGTTAGAGGATCAATCTGATTTTCTCTAATAAGATTTCGCAACGCAGTACGAGCAGCAGCGATTTCTGTCATCCCATTAAGAACCACGCTGGACTGTCCTCCTCTCACCCCAAAGACTGTAACCATATTCTCTTCACAGAAATACTCACCTTCATACTGCAGGCCATATTTCTCTACTCGAATGTATGACATAACAACCTCATTTAAGGATCTTTTATTTGAATCATATCCCCACAAAATAATTTAATCAATCTCACCCAAAACTACACGCGATGCTTGTCTTGTAAGCACTGCACTTAACCGAACCATTCGATTTTAGAGATCCTGCGTACAGTTCAGTTATGCTTGTAAGGCTAATGTCCGCTCCTCGCTCAAAGCAGACCTTATGACCTCGATTTCTGGCAGATCCGAGCCAAGAGCAAAAATTGATATCATCAATCGGCCTCAAGCTTAAGGGGAACATCTCCCCCTTTTTATGTAACCAGTTTACTGAAGATGTTCTTTCAGCCAGGTACACGCGCCTTCAATGTCATACGCTTTTTCCCCAAATCCTTTCGCAAGCAGAAACTCTGGTAAATACTCATCATATTTATCTAAGTACTTTTCTGGAACATTTACAGCAAGATCAAACGCTGAGGGCAAGCCTGACAACAGCAGGCCTTTAAGGGCCTGTTGAACAGAAGTGATACTTGAGCCGTCAATTTCTATAACTCCAGCCAATGAATTAGCTTTAAAGCCACAACGTATGAGCAAGGCTGTAATCGTATTGACAACCTTATCTCCCATCCATGGGAGTATGTAACAGTATTGGCCGCTCGTAAGAAAATACTCATTTTGCAGGTTATAACGCTGAAAGTTACTACAACCTTCCGCAAATAGGCTTCTGGCGGCAGAATCGGCATAATCTACTCTCTCGCTACCTATTGCTATGCGGTAATCACCTTCCCTATAGATAGCGAGCATTTCCTGACGAACGGCATCATGAACAGACATTCCCCCCCCACTAAATTGTGGTGGCTGACCGCCTTTGGTCGCCTCTACATAGATAACTTTTTTCTCTGTCTCGATCTCTGTCACTCTCCAGCGCCGCCCACCGAAGATGATGTGTTGATCTGGTAGCAGTGGGGAGTCCACAGGCACTGTTCCAAGGGTTCTGTTTCCGGTGACAATGCGGAACTCTTCTGGTGTGTTGAACACGGCATAAAACGTGTAATGGTTAGTCAGTTTCTCCCCCTCTGCCCCAACAACCATTTCTCCACTAGCGAGTTGAGTGAGCAGGCCACATGCCCCCATATGTTTAAGCAGGCTTTTGAAATCGCCTATATCCACATTACGGAACGGGCCTGTTTGACATAGCTGTGACCAGAGTTGATCGGCACGAACTCCGCCCCATTGCGCGGTAATTGCAAGAATCTGGTGTAGCAGCGTGGAGTAATGCATCTGCTGGGAATCGGCAGGCTCAAACCATTGTTTAGAGATCATCAATCTGATCATTGCCATCGACTGGACCAAATGCAGCCGTAGGTGGTCAACGATACTGCTAGTCACAGTGAGCTCATTTTCTGTAATTAGCATTCTTAGAACTGATGGGGAGTCGCGTCGCCCAGAACGTCCCATACGCTGACGCAGACTGGAAACAGTATGCGGAGGCGTAACTTGGATAACCGACTTAACCTTACCGATATCAATTCCCAACTCAAGCGTCATTGTACAAACAGCTGTTGTGGGCATATTTCCTTTCTGAAGACGAGTTTCAAGCGCTTCCCGCAATTCCTTGGCAAGGGAACCATGGTGGGGAAAGAATTCATTGGGAACAATATGTTCCTCACACATGTCGCTCAGCGTGGCAGCAATGCTTTCAGTCCGCTTTCGACTGTTTGCAAAGACCAAATGAGAATCGCCACGGCAAAGTCTAAAAATGTCAGCGCAAACGTCATGTTCAGCTGAACTCTGAAGTTCTTCTTCTTTTTGGAGCACTCGCTCCAGATAACCTTTGACCTGTACCTGAAGAGTGGCCTCGCTCTTACTATCTGTAACAGTTACGCAGGGTAGTCGTTTGTCTGGGCGCAAAAGTTCGGGCACTTTCTCCAGTTCCCCCAGCGTGGCACTCAACGCAACGCGGGGAATTGGATTTACCTGGCGTCCTAGCACATGGTCAATTCTATTGAGCAGAGAAAGCAGCTGTACACCACGCTCTGAGCCAATGAAAGCATGAAACTCATCAATAACGATGTATGCGACTGACGAAAACGCCTGTTTGAGCCAGCCCATTGAATTTATGAGCAAAGACTCAAGTGACTCAGGTGTAATCAGTAAAATGCCAGCAGGGTTTGTCCGAGCCTTCTTCTTTTTGCTTTGTGGTACATCCCCGTGCCAAGGAGTCACTGGCATTTCCAATGCATCTCCAAGGCTCTCAAGACGACGGTACTGATCGTTAATCAATGCCTTCAACGGACTGATATAGACGATGCCAAATCCATTAGTGAGATCTGCAACTGCCGAACAGGCAGGAAGAAAGAAAGCCTCTGTTTTACCCGCTGCTGTACCTGCACTGATTAGCACGTCCCGATCACGGGCTAAAATTGCCGGGATAGAACTCTCCTGCAAGGGCCTTAATGTAGACCACCCCTGCTTGTAAACCCACTTACGGACGCGGGGATCGAGGCTATCGTAGGCACTGCTCATAGTTTGAAGTTCGCCAGTCCGTCGTCGTCATCGCTTTCCTCCGTAGTGGCGTCATCCATATCGCTGGGCCTGTCCTCTTCAATCGCCACACCCTCGATTAGTGTTTGCCAGTTCATCGTTCTGTTTTGTTCCAGCACGGCCAGCATGTCAAGGAAACCTTTTATGGTATTACGGGGGGTACGGAAGTAAGCGTCTCCAATGGTTTTACTACAGTGATGCAGGAATCCAGTCAGTGCCTCATCTGGTACCAGATAATTCTCTGGATCTCCACCTGCATAAACATGACGAAGATTTCTCAGCAAAATATACAGTTCCTCAGGGGTGAGGCTGGCAAGATGCAAAGTGGGGGATGAGTAGTCAATCACTCCTGCTTTTTGCGCGAACCGGTTTTCCGCCAGACGTGATTGGAGCGCCTCATAGCTGTAAAGACCTTTACGCGGATCGAAAAGAAACTCTGGCGTACCCCCGAGGATAAAACCAATGTTCTCGGCTGAGCCTTGCAGGCAGTCATTCAGGATCCGCAAAATCTGTTCGTAGTTCGCTGTTCTTGCTTGCGTATTATTCAGCTTAAAGAGGTTCACCATTTCGTCGAGGCTGACCAAAAGACCGGCATAGCCTGCCTGGCGGACAAAAAGGCTCATCAGCTTCAAAGAATCATAGAATGATGCGTCTGAGATAATAGTCCGAACGTCGAGATCGTTACGGGCATCAGTTTTGGTGGTGTACTCTCCCCGCAACCAGCGAATAGCATTGGATTTTAGCGTTTCGTTATCCTGCTCATGCCCGCGCCAGAATGCATCAATGACCTTCGCAAAGTCATATCCACCCACCATATCTGACAGAGCTGCCAGGCGTTTATGAATAACTGATGAAACCTCGGAGCCGTCCGTGTCCGCTTCCTTTCTTGCCTCCGTAACGAATCTTTCAACAACGCTAAGTAACGCATTACCATCCGGCTTGTTTCTGGTGGACATGTTTTTCATAAGCTCAGAATAGAGATTACGAGCCTGACCTCCCGATGAGTGAATGCGTCTGTCAGGAGAAAGGTCTGCACTGACTGACACCAGCTTCTTCTCTAGCGCAATAGAGCGCACAACACTCAGAAAGAACGTTTTACCAGAACCATATTCACCGATGATAAGTCTGAGGCTTGCACCACCGTCAGCAATCCTCTCAATATCCTGGTGGAGAGCGGTGATCTCATTCACGCGGCCAACCTGGATATGCTGAATGCCTATCCTTGGCGTTACACCTGACTTAAGTGACTGAATAATAGCGTCGCGTTCTTTCACTCTTATACGTGTTACAGACATTCACTATCCCTCTAATTCTTTGGCAATTTCCAGGTCAACCCAGATATCATCATCGGCATCGTCCAGTACCGGAGCATCAACCACCGCATAGGACCAGTCATTAATCACCTCAAGCGCACCGCCCAGCATCAAATTCAAATTTCCGCACAATTCTGTCGCCTCTTTTCGCGACCACTGTTCTTTCTCCAGCAAACTGCGATAAAGCTGGCTATGTGCGGAGTCAAGCCCCCCCGCCTCCGTTAATGAGGCTGGAGCGCTTTCTGGCTCTTCCGGTTCTTCTTCGGTGAAAATTGTGTTCAGCAATTTACGGACATCATCCGTAGCAGATTCGTGGCGGGCAAGTACATTAGCATCCAGTGTGAACCCTGCTGCTGGCTGAGCAGTTGGTACAGACGAGACGAGATCATGTTCAGTTGCGGAATGCTGATGGATATTGCTCGAGACAGATGAGGGATCCAGCCCCAAACTTGAATAAATCTTCTCAAGCTGTTTGATTTCGGCAGGCGCTATTGTCCCATCCGAACAGGCAACACTAACGATAACTTTACCCACAGCAGCTTTTTCCGCGGCCCCCATCAACTCAATTCTGCTTTTCATTCCTGTCATATTGGCTGGGGTATGAAGTTGCCACGTTAAATACGCATGTAGAGAGCCTTTTTCATCATCGGTGAAGCCAGTATTGTTGTTGATGGCATTCTCAAGCACTTTCTGTTCAGCTTGATCAAGAGAATCGTCAATCAAGGCGACCATCGCCCCTAATCTAAGCGTCATTACAGCTGAGATAAATTCAGGAGAAGGTGAGAAGCGTCCACCTTCGGCGGCAGGGAATAGAACAAGTGTCCCATCAACATCCGCCTTAACATGGTGATAATACGGGTCAGGTGCCAGACTGTAGCCCATCTTCTGTGCAAAGGCCTGCATCAAGTCGGCCTCTTTTTTATTGATCTTCGCCGGACAGTTGGAATTCATATGTGACCAATAGTCAGCAACCGAGACGAAGCCACCCTTATTGAGGATCGCTTCATCAGCCCAATGTTTGAATGAGCTTAATATTTTTTCTGCGCTTTCATTAACGATCTCTGAAGGCAGCAACATAATTGCAGCAGTATCATTTACTGACGTACCTTTCCTACCAAGGTAGCGACTGTAAGCATCAAGTTCATCCGTACATATGTCGGCAATAGTAATAATTTTCTGAACAGGTCCCTTCAATGCAATTGGATCAGGCAGGTCGGGAACAGGAAGTCGGACGCCTCGTAAACTAGGACTTGCAGGTGTGTAATCTAAACGTAAGCGCGTTTTATTCGCCTTAACGACCATCCCTTCACCATATTTGAGGGTGTAACGCCGTTTGAAAAGCGCAGCAAACTCTTTAGCACAGCGGCGAGCCGGGGTACGCAGCGAATACTCGGTGTGGTTTATTACCCAGTTCAACGCCAGTTCAGCTGATACAGGAACTCCTTCATGTACAGTTTTTGCCAGAGCCAGCTTAAATTGCATGCTGTTGCTGAAACCTGAATTGCTATCGAGCTCAGTGGCTAAGCCAATGTTCGGGCGCAGAATAGACATGGCTTCGAGTAATTGGGTCGAATATCCGCGGAATGAGCGGTTCTCAATGAATACCGATCTTAACCGAGCGACTTCATTGAACAGATTACGGAACTCAGCATCAAGGAATTTTGGGTCAGTGGAATCTACGAGCGCTTTTCTTTCCAGGCCGTAGAGGTAGATAAAAACATAGCCGATAGGACACGATGGATCAGACCTATCGCTGGCGAGCCAACTGACATACGCACCGCGTGCTTCTGGGGAAAGAGAGGAAAAACTGGGCCAGTATCCTAATGAACTGTCCTCGTAAAGATAAGCAGTAGGTTTTATCTTACATGTGTCATCAATTAATGATGCCTCACTTCCATCGTCATAATAGCCGCCTGATTCCTGACCGGAGGGCTTCATACGTTGCCCCACGTAAATGTGGCCACCGCTAATTGCTACACCAGCTACAGTTATCATCTCACCCGGAAGTACCCATCGAGCTAGTGCACCTGCTGAATTTGAGGTGTTCCGGTAATGATTGGTTGTCACCCGAAGTTCAACACCCCGGCCACCGCTCAATGTAAAAGTTGCAAGATTATCGTCTTCACTATCATCGTTTCGCACAACCGCCTCTTTTTTCTTGATGTCAGCGAGCCATTCTTTTGGCGGTGCTTTCACGGGGCTTGAAGCATAAGACTTTGGAGATTTACGTTTTTTCTTTCTAAAAAACAACAAGTAAATTACTAAAATCGCCGCAAGAAACTTCAATAACTCCATGATATATAACCTTAAAATCATTCATCACGCACATTCACAAGCAGCAATGAAGGTTGGGTAAGTGGATTAATCTCAAAATAATACGTCTAAATCGCAAGGGTTCAAACCGAAATGCAATCAAAATCAATTTATTGATTTAAAGGAAAATAGTTATTGATTAACCATGCTTTTCAAGCAGAAATTTTGAAGGGATGCGAATGCTTGGTAACCGAACGGCGAACTCGCGTTGTGTGATTAAAATAATGTAATAAGCTAGCAGACATTAACTGAAGCTGTTTTCGGCGTAGGGTAATAGCTCGCTGATCCGGCTGTTCG
>NZ_JBBCVB010000039.1:0-47899 GCF_037199905.1 Serratia sp. MMO-28 | reverse complement strand
CCGCGTGCATCAGAAAGCTGTTAACGATATTAAACGCGATGCTGCGAGATAATAGGCAATGGGTGACAAATTAATCATCACCCATTGACTTTAAACACAGCTGCTCTCCCCCAGGGAGAGGGAGTTAGTACGGTGTTTTGGTGAGACGCAGAGGTTAATTTGTCGCAGGGCTGGTTCTCTCTCTAGGGAGAGAAATTGATGCGGTGTCTTGGTGAGGCACTGAGGTTAATTTGTCGCATGGCTGATTCTCTCTCCCCAGGGAGGGAGTTGATGCGGTGTCTTGTGAGATTCAGAAGTTAATCTGTAGCACGGTGAGTTCCCTCTCCCTGGGGGAGAGGGTTAGGGTGAGGGGATTATTTCCCGGCGGCAATGCGCTCACGGATATGCTGCGCGCGGGCTTCTGAAGGCGGGTGGCCATCAAACATGCTGCTCTTGCGGTTCCCCTCCATCTGCGCCAGCTTCTCGAAGCTGGTCACCAATCCGTTCGGATCGATACCGCGTTTCTTCAGCAGATCAAACGAATAATCGTCAGCCTGGCTTTCCTGCTTCTGCGAGAACTGGGCGTTCACCAGTTTTTCACCCAGATCGGCCAACTGAGACTCAGACAGTGAACCTACAATGCCACCCGCTGAAGAGGCGGCGGTGCGCAGTGCCACGGTGCCATAAGCCACTTGCATGGCTTTACGGGTATGGCCCAGCGCGACGTGGCCGATTTCGTGGCCGAGTACGCCTTCGACCTCGTTGTCGTTCATGATATCCATCAGGCCGCTGTAAACGCGGATACAACCGTTGGCCATCGCCCAAGCATTTACGTCTTTTGTCAGGTAAACCTTGTAGTTGGCGGTAGTACCGTCGATATTGTCACCCAGTGCGGCAGCGATCTTGTTCAGGCGCTGCGTGTAGGGGCTGTTTGCTGGCGCGATTTGCGCCTGGCTGTCCATCTCGGCGCAGGATTTATCACTTAGCGCTTTGACATCGTCGTTACTCAGCGTGGCGGCCTGAAAGGCCTGTGCCCCAGATTGCATCAGCGTGTCGGTATTGAGGTTCTGGCAGCCGCTCAACAGAGTGGTGATGCTTAATGCAATCAAAGAAGTACGGATCTTCATAAAGCTATCTTCCCATGATAGTAAAAAGGGGGTATGTGCCCTGTTTGTTGACGTCATTTCTGTGGCACGAGCCTATTGTACGTCAAGTGTAGTGAAAATAGTGTTATTCCGAAAAACTGACCGAACGTGCTAATAAGTTGTGAACTTGCTCTCATTTGGCATTAGGGATTGCCGTTTTAATGCTGAGTCTGAGAAAATAGAAAACTAGACTGCTTTTTTAATCCGACCTGGAGTAAAACATGTCCTCTCGTAAAGAGCTTGCCAACGCGATCCGCGCCCTTAGCATGGATGCCGTGCAAAAAGCCAATTCCGGCCACCCTGGGGCCCCTATGGGGATGGCAGATATCGCCGAAGTCCTGTGGCGTGACTACCTGAACCATAATCCGACCAACCCGCACTGGGCTGACCGTGACCGTTTCGTGTTGTCCAACGGCCATGGCTCCATGTTGATTTACAGCCTGCTGCACCTCACCGGCTACGATCTGCCGATGAGCGAACTGGAAAACTTCCGCCAACTGCATTCTAAAACCCCAGGGCACCCGGAATACGGTTATACCCCAGGGGTAGAAACCACCACCGGTCCACTGGGCCAGGGTATCGCCAACGCCATTGGTTTTGCCATTGCCGAACGCACGCTGGCCGCGCAGTTCAACCGTCCGGGCCATGAGATCGTCGATCACCACACCTATGCCTTTATGGGTGACGGCTGCATGATGGAAGGTATCTCTCACGAAGCCTGCTCGCTGGCTGGCACCATGAAGCTCGGCAAGCTGACCGCGTTTTATGATGACAACGGCATCTCCATCGACGGCCACGTAGAAGGCTGGTTCACCGACGACACCGCCAAGCGTTTCGAAGCCTACGGCTGGCACGTGGTGCGCGGTGTTGACGGCCACAACAGCGATGCCATCAAGGCAGCGATTGAAGAAGCCCATAAAGTTACCGACAAGCCTTCTCTGCTGATGTGCAAAACCATCATCGGTTTCGGTTCACCGAACAAAGCGGGCACTCATGATTCCCACGGTGCTCCGCTGGGTGAGGCCGAAGTGGCTGCGGCTCGCGTGCAGTTGGGTTGGAAATACCCGGCCTTTGAGATCCCACAGGATATCTATGCCCAGTGGGATGCCAAAGAAGCAGGCAAGGCGAAAGAAGCGGCCTGGAACGACAAGTTTGCTGCCTACGCCAAGGCCTTCCCAGAACTGGCTGCCGAGTTCAAACGCCGTGTGAACGGTGAACTGCCTGCCAACTGGCAAGCCGAAGCGAAGAAGTTTGTTGAGCAACTGCAGGCCAACCCGGCCAACATTGCCAGCCGTAAAGCCTCGCAGAACGCGCTGGAAGCTTTTGGTAAAGTGCTGCCAGAGTTCCTCGGCGGCTCCGCTGACCTGGCACCGAGCAACCTGACCATGTGGTCTGGCTCCAAATCGCTGAGCGATGACCCGGCGGGTAACTACATCCACTACGGCGTGCGCGAATTCGGCATGACCGCCATCACCAACGGTATCGCGCTGCACGGTGGTTTCCTGCCGTACTCCGCGACCTTCCTGATGTTTGTGGAATATGCCCGTAACGCAGTGCGTATGGCAGCATTGATGAAACTGCGCAACGTGTTTGTCTACACTCACGACTCGATCGGCTTGGGTGAAGACGGCCCGACGCACCAGCCGGTTGAACAACTGGCCAGCCTGCGCGTGACGCCAAACATGAGCACCTGGCGCCCTTGTGACCAGGTGGAGTCTGCGGTTGCCTGGCAGTACGGTATTGAACGCAACGACGGCCCGACCACGCTGGTATTCTCGCGTCAGAACCTGACCCAGCAGCCGCGTACCGCCGAGCAGTTGGCGAACGTTTACCGTGGGGCTTATGTGCTGAAAGATTGCGCGGGCACCCCAGAGGTGATCCTGATCGCGACCGGTTCCGAAGTAGGGATTACCGTACAAGCGGCTGACAAACTGAGCGCCGAAGGGCGTAAAGTGCGCGTCGTTTCTATGCCGTCTACCGACGCGTTTGACAAGCAGGATGCGGCCTACCGTGAGTCTGTGCTGCCCTCTTCCGTGACTGCCCGCGTGGCGGTGGAAGCAGGTATCGCGGATTACTGGTACAAGTACGTGGGCCTGAACGGCGCGATCGTAGGGATGCACACCTTCGGTGAGTCTGCGCCAGCGGATCTGCTGTTCAAAGAGTTCGGCTTCACTGTCGACAACGTGGTGGCTAAGGCCAAAGCGCTGTTGAAATAAATCTGCCGGGAGCGGTATACCGCTCCCATGGGGTTTCCCACAGGTTTGAACGACGATCAAAAGCCCGGTTCCCCGGGCTTTTACTGACTCAGAGCTGAGTCAATTTTTTCACTTCCAAGCTCACCAGCTTCCCTTCCAACTCGGCCAGGAAGGCATCATGGTAAGACATCGCCATATGCTCTTTCAGTGCCTGCTCAGAAGTCCAACGCTCGATAAACACGAAAGCGCCTGGATGGCCCTGTTCTTCATGCAAATCATATTGGATGCAGCCTGGCTCAGAACGGCTTGGAGCAACCATGGCGCGCACGGCTTTATCCACGGCAGCGCGGTGTTCTGGCAGGGCTTTGATCAGGGCGACTACTTTAACTTCACTCATTTCTGCTCCTTGTTGTGCAACATTGACCACAAAAAATAGCGACTTATATCCGTGCCCATCGTTTTTCAAGCTACCGCGCCGTTGGCTTCATCTCGCCGCAGCTTGCAACCCGGAGGGCACACACCCGTCATACTTTAACATGCAGCGGATGGTTTCCCGCCGTCAGGGGCACCCGACAGGCTAACAGTTTCTCTCAATAAATGCTGAATTTATCTTAAGTATCTGACTATTGACGCTCGCTCATGCGCTGGCTGCCGGCGTTGACGATGCTATTGGGGATGAGGGGGTAAAAATGTGCGCTAGATCATTTTATCTTCGCAAAAATCCCTCCACTCGACAGGCGAGGGGGGTCCACCTGTTCCTTTTAGCAAAAGTTTGGTTTATTCTCGGCTGAAGCGTTTCAGTTGGCGTTGTGCGCAACTCAAACGCCTGAGAGAGCGGTTGCGATGAGCAACAGGTTTTGACGAATAATGTAATGCAGCGATTCACAGCAGGCGGTACGCTAAAGTACTCTAGGCGGATAATGACAACCCGACCTTTGACCGGAACCTTATCGGCAGGGAAGGCCCTTTCTCAGGGAGTAGCATGACAATCCGCATAGCGATAAACGGCTTTGGCCGCATCGGCCGCAGCGTTTTACGCGCACTGTACGAATCGGGACGATGCGCTGAAATTTCCGTAGTGGCCATCAACGAACTGGCGAACGCCGAAGGGATGGCCCACCTGCTGAAGTATGACTCCAGCCACGGCCGCTTTGCCTGGGATGTGCGCCAGGAGGCGGAGATGCTGATCGTCGGGGATGACAGCATCCGGCTGTTGCATCAACCGGCGCTGGAGCAACTGCCCTGGGGCGAGTTGGGCGTGGACGTGGTGCTGGACTGCAGCGGTGTGTACGGCAGCCGTGCCGAGGGTGAGGCCCATTTGGCCGCCGGTGCGAAGAAGGTGCTGTTTGCCCATCCGGGGGGCAACGATCTGGATGCCACCATCGTGTTTGGGGTTAACCACCAGACGCTGCGTGGCGAACACCGTATCGTCTCCAATGCATCCTGTACCACCAACTGCATTATTCCGATTATCAAACTGCTGGACGATGCCTACAGCATCGAGTCCGGTACGGTGACCACCATCCACTCCTCAATGAACGATCAGCCGGTGATAGATGCTTATCACCAGGATTTGCGGCGTACCCGCGCGGCGAGCCAGTCGATTATTCCGGTCGACACCAAGCTGGCTGCCGGCATCACGCGCATCTTCCCGCAGTTTTGCGATCGTTTTGAAGCGATTTCCGTGCGTGTGCCCACGATAAACGTCACGGCCATTGATCTCAGCGTCAGCGTGAGTGCCAAGGTGTTAGTGACAGAGGTCAACCAGTTGTTGCAAAAGGCCGCAAGGGGATCATTTCGTGGTATAGTTGACTACACCGAACTACCATTAGTTTCGATCGATTTTAACCACGACCCGCACAGCGCCATCGTTGATGGCACACAGACTCGGGTCAGCGGGCAGCACCTGATAAAGACCTTGGTCTGGTGCGATAATGAATGGGGCTTTGCCAACCGGATGTTGGATACAACACAGGCAATGGCCGCAAGCGGTTTCTAATCAGGCACCATCAACGCCGTGTTGATGTGCCGCTCAGGCAATTTTATAGAGAATCAACCAAGAGGGTTCACCATGTCTGTAATCAAGATGACCGATCTGGATCTGGCCGGTAAGCGCGTTCTGATCCGTTCCGATCTGAACGTTCCAGTAAAAGACGGTAAAGTGACTTCCGATGCGCGTATCCGTGCCTCCCTGCCGACCATTGAAGCTGCGCTGAAGCAAGGCGCGCATGTGATGGTCACTTCGCATCTGGGCCGTCCTACCGAAGGCGAGTACAACGAAGAGTACTCCCTGCTGCCGGTGGTGAACTACCTGAAAGAACACATGAAATCCCCAGTGCGCCTGGCAAAGGATTACCTGGACGGCGTTGACGTTGCTGCAGGTGAACTGGTTGTTCTGGAAAACGTGCGCTTCAACAAAGGCGAAAAGAAAGACGACGAAGCCCTGTCCAAGAAATATGCGGCGCTGTGCGACGTGTACGTGATGGACGCCTTCGGCACAGCGCACCGCGCGCAGGCTTCAACCCACGGCGTGGGCAAGTTTGCTCCTGTGGCCTGTGCTGGCCCGCTGCTGTCTGCCGAGCTGGAAGCTCTGGGTAAAGCCCTGGGTAACCCGGCGCGTCCGATGGTGGCGATCGTCGGCGGCTCTAAAGTCTCTACCAAGCTGACCGTTCTGGATTCTCTGTCCAAGATTGCCGATCAGCTGATCGTGGGTGGTGGTATTGCCAACACCTTCGTCGCCGCGCAAGGCCACAACGTCGGTAAATCCCTGTACGAAGCCGATCTGATCCCAGAAGCGAAGAAGCTGCTGGAAACCTGTGATATTCCGGTGCCTACCGATGTGCGTGTAGCAACCGAGTTCTCTGAAACCGCGGTGGCGACCCTGAAGCCTGCCAGCGAAATCAAAGACGACGAACAAATTCTGGATCTGGGCGACGTTTCTGCCGAGCGTCTGGCCAAGATCCTGAAAGACGCTAAAACTATTCTGTGGAATGGCCCGGTTGGCGTATTCGAGTTCCCTAACTTCCGTAAGGGCACCGAAATTGTCGCTCGCGCTATCGCAGATAGCGAAGCCTTCTCCATTGCAGGCGGCGGCGACACTCTGGCAGCGATCGATCTGTTCGGTATTGCTGACAAAATCTCCTACATCTCTACCGGCGGCGGTGCTTTCCTCGAGTTCGTGGAAGGGAAACAGCTGCCAGCAGTGGTGATGCTGGAAGAGCGTGCCAAGAAGTGATTCAGATAACGGGGGGCGCAAGCCGCCCGTTTGCTTTATACCGCCCGCAGATTGCGGTGCGGTATGTAACATAGATTTCCATCCCCACCCGTCAGATTTCAAGCAGTGCAGTAGCTTGAAAATAAAGGGTATAACGGCCAACGAAACAGGACAAAGTCGCATGTCTAAAATATTTGATTTCGTAAAACCTGGTGTGATCACCGATGATGACGTTCAGAAAGTATTCGCAATCGCTAAAGAGAACAACTTTGCTCTGCCAGCGGTAAACTGCGTGGGTACCGACTCGATCAACGCCGTGCTGGAAACAGCCGCGAAGGTGCGCGCTCCGGTTATCGTTCAGTTCTCTAACGGCGGCGCTGCGTTTATTGCTGGCAAAGGCGTGAAAACGGATATTCCGCAGGGTGCCGCCATTCTGGGCGCGATCTCTGGCGCACACCACGTTCACCAAATGGCTGAACATTATGGCGTGCCGGTGATTCTGCATACCGACCACTGTGCGAAGAAACTGCTGCCATGGTTAGACGGCCTGTTGGATGCGGGTGAAAAACACTTTGCTGCCACCGGAAAACCGCTGTTCTCTTCTCATATGATCGATCTGTCTGAAGAATCCCTGGAAGAAAACATCGAAATTTGCAGCAAATACCTGACTCGCATGGCGAAGATCGGTATGACGCTGGAAATCGAACTGGGTTGCACCGGTGGTGAAGAAGATGGCGTAGACAACAGCCATATGGACGCTTCCGCACTGTACACTCAGCCAGAAGACGTGGCTTATGCCTACGAAAAACTGAACGCTATCAGCCCGAATTTCACCATCGCGGCGTCCTTCGGTAACGTACACGGTGTGTACAAGCCAGGTAACGTGAAGCTGACCCCAACCATCCTGCGTGATTCTCAGGCTTACGTGTCCAAGAAATTCAATCTGCCGCACAACAGCCTGAACTTCGTGTTCCACGGCGGTTCGGGTTCCAGCGATGCAGAGATCAAAGAATCCGTCAGCTATGGCGTGATCAAGATGAACATCGATACCGATACCCAGTGGGCAACATGGGAAGGCATCTTGAACTACTACAAAGAGAACGAAGCTTATCTGCAAGGCCAGTTGGGTAACCCTAAAGGCGCAGATCAGCCGAACAAGAAATATTACGATCCACGCGTATGGCTGCGCGCTGCCCAGACTTCTATGATTACCCGTCTGGAACAGGCTTTTAAAGATTTGAACGCCGTAAACGTGCTGTAATATTTGTTTTTCTTGATGCTGAAAGGCTCCCATCTGGGGGCCTTTTTTGTTGCTGCTTCAGCAACCCGGCACCGACGTTAATCACTACAGGCGTTCCTTATTTTTGACTTTCACCAACGCGATTGTTGTCAGAATAGATAAGATAACTTAGAGAGAACAGAGGGTTATTTTACTTGTAGTGGTTGGCGTAGGAGAGGAATGTTGGTTACCCTTAAAGGCGTGGTTTCCTTACTGGCGGTAGTGTGGTCAGTATTGTTGCGAATCCCCACCCGATTGGGGGAATAAAGTAGGGTATTAGAATGAAAGATCTCAATATTATCGAGGACATCAATAGCGCTGGCAGCTGGTTGGTGGATCATCAGGATCTGTTGATCCAGTACGCGGTAAACATCGTTGCTGCGATCGTCATTTTCATCATCGGTTCTATCATTGCGCGCGTCATCAGTAATGCGGTCAATCGCGTTATGAAATTGCGCGGCATTGATGCCACGGTGGCAGATTTCCTCGCGGCGATGGTGCGTTACAGTATTCTGGCGTTTACGCTGATCGCGGTGCTGGGGCGGATTGGTGTGCAAACCACGTCGGTGATTGCCGTCTTGGGTGCCGCTGGTTTGGCTATTGGCTTGGCGCTGCAGGGATCGTTGTCCAACTTTGCGGCGGGTGTGCTGCTGGTTGCCTTCCGCCCACTGCGTGCCGGTGAGTTTGTCGATCTGGGCGGCGTGGCCGGTACGGTCGATCAGGTGCAGATTTTCTCTACCACCCTGCGCACGGCTGATAACAAAATCATCGTGGTGCCGAACGGTAAAATCATCGCTGGCAATATCATCAACTTCTCGCGTGAACCGAATCGCCGCGTGGATATCGTGGTGGCGGTCGCCTACAGCGCCGACGTCGATCGGGTGAAACAGGTATTGGGTGACGTGATTGCTGCAGACAAGCGCATCATGCACGATAAGGGCGTTACCGTGCGCCTGAACGAAATGGCACCGCCGGCGCTGAACTTTGTCACCCGTTGCTGGACCACCAACGCCGAGTTCTGGAACGTCTATTTTGATCTGATGGAAAACTTCAAACGTCAGTTGGATATTAACCAGATTGCGGTGCCATGCCCGCAGATGGATGTGCATGTCCGTCACGTGGCGAAATCGGCCGAACAGCCGGAATAAACCGCGCTAACAGAAAGGCCACCGTCATGGTGGCCTGTTGGGATCTCATCAGACAAAAGGTGCTAACGGATCGGCGGCGGCAAAGGCCACTTCTCGTTGTGCTTTTGGCGGATAGATCAATTCGTTGGTGATAGCGATCTTGATTTTCTTGGCCTCTTCTCGGGTGGATTTAACCACCTGTTCCCAACCTTCGGTGTAGACCGCTCCCCAGGCTCCCAGATCCAGACAGGTAACATAATTCACCTGGCGGTAAGGCAAAGGGGTAACGCCGAGCAGATCGGCGGCCACGTTATGGCCGACAAAGCGCCCTAGCATAATGGCGTGCTGGCAGGTCATCAGGGCGTGATTGCCCAGATCGTCCGTGGCGGCGAAGGCCACATCCCCGGTAGCATAAATCTCTGGCAGGCCCGCGACGCGCAAATGTTGATCAACATGCAACCGGCCCTGCGGATCGCGCTGTGCCGGAATTTGCCGGGTCAGCAAACTGGCCTGCACGCCTACGGTTGAGATCACGGTGCTGGAAGCGAGATGTTGGCCGTTTTTCAAGGTCACGCCCTTTTCATCGATCGCCATGATCTCTGCATTAAGTAACCATTCCACTTCCAGTTCATTAGAGGCCTGCTCAATAACGCCGCGCAGTTGCTCACTGTAGCGCCCGCCAATCACCGGGCCGCGTTCGACGACGATCACTCGTACCGGTGTGGCATGTCCCAGCACGGCTCGCAAACGTGCAGGTAGCTCGGTGGCCATCTCAATACCGGTGAAACCCCCGCCGCAGACGATCGCGGTATTACGCGCTGCGCTCTCTGGCCGATCGGCGAGGGCATTGATGTGGTGTTCCAGGCGGGTGGCACTTTCCAACTGATCCAGATCGAAAGCATGCTGCTGCGCGCCGGGTAACGCCGGGTTGATCTGGCTACCGGTGGCCAGAACCAGGCGATCATAGCCGGCAACGGCAAGCTGCCCTTGAGCATTGTGATACCAGACCTGCTGGTTTTGGCTGTCGATCTCGCTGGCAGTACCGGTCAAAAACTTCACGCCGGTTACGCCAAATAACGGCAGCAGCGGTGCGGCGAAGGTGTTGACCTTGGCCTCATAGAAACGCGGACGGATGCGCAATTCGGGCTGTGGGGCCAGCACGGTGATTTCAATGTCTGTGCGTTCGTGCAGATCCGTCATTCGCGCTGCGCTCAAGGCTGCCCACATCCCTGCAAAACCAGCGCCGAGGATAAGAATTTTTTCTTTCATGCTTTGACTCCGTTAGCCACCTTGTAAAAGGAGGGGTGATTTATTAACTACGACTATATTGATCGTAGTTAAATGTGGCAAGCGTTTTGTTAAGATGGGAAGTGCATTGCATTGGGCTCTATTTAGCCCCGTATTTGGCTAAAAATTGCATCGGCGGCAGGAAGAAATTACTCTATAACTCAGACTTAACGGTGCGGAGATAAGATGGCGTTCTACAGTTCCGGGGTGGAGTATGGCATCCATAGCCTGATGTGTATGGTTGATGGCAAAGGGGAGGGGCGCGAAATGAGCGTTCGTGAAATCGCTGAGCTGCAGGGCGTTCCCTATGATTATCTGGCCAAGATTTTCACCAAGCTGTCTAAAGCCCAACTGGTTGAAAGCACCGAGGGTAAAGGTGGGGGCTTCCGGCTGGCAAAACCGGCCGATCAGATTAGCGTGCTGGATATTGTGGCGGCTATCGACGGTGAGAAATCGCTGTTTGACTGTAAAGAGATCCGCCAGCGGATGGCCGTATTTGATGAACCGGCACCGGAGTGGGCCTGCGAAGGTCTGTGCGGAGTACGCCAGGTGATGCAGGTCGCTCAGCAGCGGATGGAAGAGGCGCTGGCACAACACACAGTATTGGATTTGGTGCGGCGGATGTTCAGAAAAGCGCCGGATGTTTTCCCGATCCAGATCGAAGAGTGGATAGAACGCCGCCGTAATGATTGAATGGGTAAAGTAAACCGACCTACTTTACCCATCCAGCAATCGCTACTGCCCGTAATAAGCGTGTTTGCCGTGCTTGCGCAGGTAATGTTTATCCAGCAACACCTGCTGCATAGCCCCGATCCCCGGCGTTAACTGGCGGGAAAAAATCCCCATATAGGCAATTTCCTCCAGCACCACCGCATTGTGCACCGCGTCTTGGGCATCTTTACCCCAGGCGAACGGCCCGTGGGCGTTGACCAACACCGCCGGGATGGCGCTTGGGCTGATACCGCGTCGGTGGAAGGTTTCAATAATCACCTGACCGGTTTCCCGTTCATAGTCGTGCTCAATCTCGTCGGCGGTCATCAAGCGGGTGCAGGGAATGGTGCCGTAGAAGTAGTCGGCATGGGTGGTGCCCCAGGCGGGAATATCCAGCCCGGCCTGCGCCCAGATGGTAGCGTGGCGTGAGTGAGTGTGCACAATCCCGCCGATCTCGCTGAACTCGCGGTACAGCGCCAAATGGGTAGCGGTATCCGAAGAGGGTTTTTTGCTGCCTTCTAGCGTGCGGCCAGTGGCGAGATCGACCACGACCATATCGTCCGCCGTCATTTGTTCATATTCCACGCCGGAGGGTTTGATCACCACCAACCCACGCTCGCGATCGACCGCGCTGACGTTGCCCCAGGTAAAGGTCACCAGCTTATGGCGCGGCAGATCGAGGTTGGCTTCCAGCACCTGTTGCTTGAGCTGTGGCAGAGTTAGCATGGCATTCCCCCTTGCTGCATTTTCTGTTCGATAAAACGGCGCGCCTGCACGATCTCGGCCACTGGCTCATCGGCTTTTTCGGTCCACATCTCAATCAGGAAAGCGCCGCGATAGTTGAGCTGTTGCAGCGTGCGGAACAGCGCCACAAAATCCACGCAGCCTTCACCAAACGGCACATCGCGGAACTGCCCCGGCGAGCTGTCGGTGACTGGTAAGGTATCTTTAAGATGAATGGCGGCGATGCGATCGATGCCCAGTTTTAGCTCCTGCGCCACATCGTTGCCCCAGGCGCTGAGGTTGCCAACGTCCGGGTAAACCGTGAACCACGGCGAGGCCAGGCAAGCGTCCCAGGCTTTCCATTTGCTGATCGAGTTCATAAAGGCGGTATCCATAATCTCAACCGCCAGCATCACCTGCGCGGCGGCGGCGCGTTCCACCGCCCACTGCAACCCTTCACTGAAGCGGGCGAGGGTGCCTGCGTCCTGCTGTTCGTAATACACGTCGTAACCGGCGAGTTGAATGGTGCGGATGCCGACGTCTTTCGCCAGTTGGAGAGCCTGCTCCATGATGCGGTAGGCCTGCTGGCGCGTGGCCTCGTCGTGGCTGCCAAACGGGAAACGGCGGTGGCCGGAGAGGCACATGGATGGAATGGTAATGCCGGTTTCCAGTGTGGCACTCACTAGCGAAAGGCGCTGCTCTTTGCTCCAGCTCAGGCGCGCCAGCCGTTCGTCACTTTCATCGATCGACATCTCGACAAAATCAAAGCCGCAGGCTTTGGCCAGCGCCAGCCGCTCCGGCCAGCTCAGGTGCTTCGGCAAGGCTTTTTCATAAATCCCTAACGGATGCTGACGCATATCAACCTCTCCAGATGTCATTAATGGCGGTGTGGAACTGGCGCGCAGAGGCAACCGGATCCTGTGCTTCGGCCAGCGCGCGCCCGGCGATAAATGCCGTAACGGCGATATCTTTAAACAGCGGTAAATCGGTGGGGGTGATACCGCCGGTGACCGAAAGCTCGATGCCTAAATCAGACAGCGCCTTCATGGTGTCGAGATCCGCTTGGCCCCAGGTTTGCCCGCTGGCCTGCGCGTCGCGCCCCCGGTGGTAGATCGCCTGCCTGATACCGAGATCCAGCCAGTGTTTGGCATCTTCCAGCGTCCAGCGGCCAAACAGTTCGATCTGAATTTCCCCCTGATGACGCGCTGCCACTTCCTGCGCGCTGGCCATGGTGGCCAACGGGGCGGCGCAGATCACCGTCATCCAGTCAGCCCCCTGCGCAAAGGCTTGCTCTGCCAGGGTGGCACCGGCATCAGCCACCTTCAGATCGGCCACCAGCGTATGCTGCGGGCAACGCTCACGCAGGGCGCGTACCGCTTGGATCCCGGCGCTGATGCACAAAATGGTGCCTGCTTCGATAATGTCGACATGCGGATGGAGGCGTTCTACCGTTTGCAGGGCCGCATCCAGCCGGGTGTGATCGAGCGCCAGTTGCAGGCGCGGTTTGATGGTCATAAAGCCTCCTTGGAGTGGCCGCTTTGCAGCGTTTGTAACGCGCCAATCAGCGCCTGATAGCGTTGGTATTTGTGCTGGTAAGCCGCTTGCGCCTGTGCGTCTGGCTGCACGCTTTCCAGGCGCGGGGCCAGCGCCTGTTGGGCAGCGGTAAAGTCTGGGAACGCGCCGGTGCCGACCATGGCGGCCATCGCCGCCCCCAAGCAGCCGGTTTCTTCCACCTGTGGCAGTTCCAGCGGCAGGCCGCTGACGTCGGCCAACATCTGCATCCACGGGGCCGATTTCGCCGGGCCGCCGGTCACGCGCAGCGCGCGGGTGTGCGGGAAGCGTTGCAACATGCGCTTCAGGTGGGTCATATGGCAGAACACCACCCCTTCGAAGATCGCCTGTACCAGGTGCTCGCGCTGGTGGAAGGCCTGCATGCCGTAGAAGCTGGCGCAGAGGCCCAGCCCGGCGTTGGAGCCGTAGAGGAAAGGCGCAAACAGCAGTTGGCTGCCCGCTTTCGGCAAGGCTGCCACCCACTGGTTGAGCTGGCGGTAATCGTGCAGCCCCCATTGCTGGCAGAACCACTCCAGATTGGCGGCGGAGGTTGGGCTGGCTTCGTGCACGATGTATTGGCCCGCTTCGGCATGGCGGCCATAAACAAACGGGTGATCGAAGCCGGTTTCAATCGTTTGGCTAATCCCGCTGGTCACCGACCAGGTGCCCATCACCGCGTTCAGCCGGGTTTCATCCTGCAACCCGGCGCACAGCGCGGTGGACACCACGTCGAACAGCCCGCCCACCACCGGCGTGCCCGCCAGCAGGCCGGTGGCGGCGGCGGCGGAGCTATTGACCCTGCCAGCAACTTCGGCGGAACCGACGATTGGCGGCAGAGCGGCCACGATTTCGCCGATCCCGAGCAACTGCGCCAGCGCCGGGTCATAGCGGCCCTGCTCCATCTGATACAGATTGGACTCAGAGATATTGGTCTCTTCACAGGCCAGCTCACCGGTCAGGCAATAGCGCAGATAATCGTGCGCCATCAGCACGCTGCCGATCTGGCGATAACGTTCCGGCTGATGCTGTTTCACCCAGCGCAGCAGCGAAACCGGGTGGCCGGTCCACAGCGTCTGGCGGGTTTGCTCGTACAGCGCCTGTGGAATCCCGGCTTTCTGCCATGCCTGCACCAGCGCTAGCGCCCGCTGATCGGAAGAGAGCATGGCATTGCCCAGCGGCTGGCCCTGTTTGTCCAGCAGGAACAGCCCCTTCCCCTGAGCCGAAATGCCCACGCCCTGAACGGCGGTGGCTTTGATACCAAAGCGCTCCAGCACTTCGCGGATCACTGCGGCGGCGGTTTGCCACAGCGCGGGCATGTCCCGTTCCGCCCAGCCGGGCTGAGGCGCGATAATGGCCAGATTCCGGCGGGCAATCCCCAGTTCGTTTCCCTGTAGGTCATACAGCCCGGCTTTAATAAAGGTGCCGCCGCAATCCAGCCCTAACCAATATTTCATGGCGCGCTCCCTGCGCTTTGATCGCATTTGTTCGGCAACATCAGTGCCAGCAGCGAGGCAATCGCCAGCGAGACCGCCAGGCTGTAAACCCCGACGTCCTTGCTGAACAGGCTGATCAGCACGCCGACCATGTAGGGCCCGCAGAACCCGCCCAGATTACCGAGGGCGTTGATCACCCCGCGTGCGCCACCGGCCACTTCGGCGTTAAACAGCTTCGGGGGAATGGTCCAGAACACCCCGGCGGCGGCCTGAATAAACACCCCGCAGCCAACCAGCGCGGCATAGGACCACCAGATGTGCTCTTTCAACAGCACCGACAGCGCCATGCAGAGGGCAAAGCAGGCCAGCGGCAGGGAGACGAAGATTTTGCGTTTGCCGGTGCGGTCAGACAGGGTGGAGATAATCAGCATGCCGAAGATCGCGCCGATATAGGGCAGGATGGCTAACATCCCGACCTGTTCCATATTGCCGTTGGTCAGCCCTTTAAGGATGGTCGGCAGCCACAGGGTGTAGCCGTAGATGCCGGTCTGGTAGAAGAAGTTCACCAGGATCAGTTGCCACATGATCCGATCGCCCAGTACGCGCCGCAGCGACGCATTGCGCACGGTTTTACCTTTGATCAGTAACTGTTCGTCGTGCAGGGTTTTGATCAGGTAATCTTTCTCTGCCTGCGAGATCCATTTCGCCTCTTGCGGGCGGTTGCTGATGGTGAAATACCACAGCACCATCACCAGCAGCGATAACCCACCTTCCACCAGGAACAGCATGCGCCAGTCCCAGGCGGTGATGATCCAGCCAGAAAGCGGGGCGGTGAGAATGCCGGCGATCGGCACAAACATGATCACGATGGCGTTGGCACGGCCGCGTTCCTGGTCTGGGAACCAGTTGCTGATCATGGTCAGTACCACCGGCAGCATGCCGCCTTCGGAGACGCCGAGGGCAAAACGAAGGAACAGCAGTTGATATTGGTTGGTGACCAAGCCAGTGAGCACGGAAATAACCGCCCAGGCCAGCAGCGACCAGCCGATAAACTTCTTGCCGTTACCGTTGACCGCCAGTTTGCCGCCGGGCACCTGCAGGAACAGATAGCCGATAAAGAAAATACCGCCTGCCAATCCGGCCATTGAAGCGGTAATGCCTAATTCTTCGTCCATACCGCCGGGCATGGCGAAAGCGATATTAACGCGGTCCATATAAGAAATAATGCAGGTAATAAGAATAGGGGGCACTATGCGTAACCAGCGTAATTTAGGTATGGCTTGGCTACGGCCAACAGAAATAGAGGCTGTATTCATATTATCAATACCTTCATATAAATATACCCTTCATACTTCAAGTTGCATGTGCGTTGGCTTTCCTCGCTCACCCCAGTCACTTACTTGAGTAAGCTCTTGGGGATTCACTGCGTCGCCGCCTTCCTGCAACTCGAATTATTTTGGGTATAATGGCATTCCTTTAATTACCTGAAGCTGAAAGCTCCAAGTCGTTTGGGTATAGCGCGAATAAATTTCTCGTAGCACTTGATATCATATGACGCCCCCTCTCCCTGCGGGAGAGGGCCGGGGTGAGGGGCTTTAACTCGGTGCCATACCCCTCACCCTAACCCTCTCCCCGAGGGAGAGGGAACTGAATAGTCTTAACTCATTAGTATTGGATGATTAATTTATACCCGTCATACTTCAAGTTGCTTGGGTGTTGGCTGCGTTACTCGGCCCATATTGGGCCTCGCCCCTTCGGGGCCGCTGCAAGCAGCGTTCAAATCTGCTTACGCAGATTTGTCACTCACCCCAGTCACTTACTGGTGTAAGCTCCTGGGGATTCGCTCTGTTGCCGCCTACAAGCAACTCGAATTATTTTGGGTATAGTATTTCTTTCCTGTCTGAAATTAATGCCACCGGTATTTTTACCACCACTTTTCTAATATCGCAGGGGTGCTGATTAATACAGGCAGGGCGATGAACGTCCTGCGGAAAAAATACCGCGAAATTACCGGACTGCATGGTTAACCAAGATTCATTTTCCACGTTCTGATAATAAATGATGTCCCGCTGTTCCAATAACTCCTGCTCAATAAGGTTTTGACCATTATCTGCCGCGACGCCGATAAGTTCGGTGCCGCTCACCAGAAACTGCACGTCGATATTGTTGCGGTGCACTTCTGGCCGCAACTCATCTTTATTTTGCGTGTGTAAATCCAACACCTGCACCAGATAGCCGGTTTCCGCATCTTCATAGCGCCCGGCGGGCAGGGCGGCGAAGTCGGTGTTCTGCAAATAGGCCACCGCTTTAGCGATTGCCGGGGGATAGTGCTCTGCTGCCGTATGGGCAATATGGCCGAAAATCATGGTCTGCTCCTTAAAGTGCCTGAATGCGCGCCCAGATGCGGTCGTCAACCGGGATGCCATCGCGCTGATTCTCGGCGCGGACGCGTGGGAACCTGTGGCCCGGCAGGCGAATAGCGACATCGGGGTTATCGCGTTCGGCGCTGGTAACGTAGTCCATGATGCGCTGCAATTTTTCATCGCGCGTTTTGCCGTCGATCAGGCGTTCGATCTCGATGGCGATAAACACCTGCGAAACGCCATATTCGTCGCGGTGATCTTCAGTTACCTCGGCTACGGAACTGCCGCCGGAAAGCAGGGTGGCGATCATATCCAGCACCACCGACAGCGCCGAACCTTTCCAGTAACCCATGGGCAGAATGCGCCGATTTTCTTCGATAGTGGCCGGATCGCGCGTCAGGTTGCCGTCATTATCGAAACCGCCGTCCACCGGCAGCGTTTTGCCTGCCAGGCGATTCATCTCCAGTGCGCCGTAGGAGAACATCGACATCGACATATCCACCATGGTGATCGGGTTACTCGGCACGGCGACGATCAGCGGGTTGGTGCCGATGCGGCACGCTTTAGCCCCCCAGGGTGGCATCACGGCAATTGAATTAGTCCAGCAGATGCCGATATAGCCTTTTTCCGCCGCCTGCCAGCCGTAGCCGCCGCCGCGCATCCAGTGGTTGGCATTACGCAGCGCCACCAGGCCGATGCCGTGTTGATCCGCCAGTTGCATGGCGCGATCCATCATCTGGCGCGCGGTCAGGTTGCCGATCCCCTGATGGGCATCCCACTGCTCGATAGCACCCAGCGCCAGCAGCTTGCTCGGCTTGGCGTCGGGAACGATGTCACCGGCCTCCAACTGCTGAATAAAGCGCGGAAAGCGGTTTACGCCGTGGGAATAGACACCGCTTTCGGTGGTTTCCGCAAACATTGCGGCGCACTCATCCGCCGTCTGTTCCGCCACGCCCCGTGCCAGCAACACGCGTTTGAATTGCTGTTTTAGTTCGGTGTAACTCACTCTCATGCTGCTTCTCCGTTACGGCGATCTGTATTTTTCATACTCTTTAAATTTCATTATGCGAAATCACATTTCAAATAAATGCTATACCTGCATGGGGGGGAAGTCAAAGCAGAGGAATGGAAAATTAGTACTTAAAAACAGTGGGTTAAATTGATGTGGCGATTTTGTGATCGTCGACACATTTTGGTGGTGTTGGCGTGCTACAGACGTGGGGAAGCAGGGCGAGGCGGGCTCACCCTGCATTGGTATAACCCGTGTTTACCCGTGAGTATTCAGGGTAACCCGGTACAGCGACGTGGTGGCAGTGATGTACAGTTCATTACCCTCTGGCCCGCCAAAGGTGCAGTTGGAAACCCGCTCCGGCACGGCGATCTTGCCGATTTTCTGGCCTTGAGGGTTAAAAATGGTGATGCCATCGGCACAGCTACAGAACAGATTACCGGCAGCATCCAGGCAAAAGCCGTCCGGGAAGCCGGGTGCAACCTGGGCAAAATGGCGGCTAGCCCCCAGCTTGCGCCCTTCTACCGGGTAGACCCGCAGTTCTCTGCGCCCAAGCGTGGGGAAATCGACGATCGACATATCCGCCACGTACAGCAGGCGTTCGTCCGGTGAAAAAGCCAGGCCGTTGGGCCGCTGCAGATCGCTGGCGGCGATATTCAACGAGCCGTCGCGGGGATCGAAGCAGTACAGGTAGCAGCCGATCACCTGGCTTTCTGATTTGTAGCCCTCTTCGTCGCCGATGATGCCGTAGGGCGGATCGGTAAACCACAGGGTGCCGTCGGAGCGCACCACCACATCATTGGGGGAGTTGAAGCGCTTACCGTCAACGCGTTCCACCAGCAGTGTGATGCTGCCGTCATGCTCGGTGCGGCTGATGGCGCGCCGCCCGTGTTCACAACTGATCACGCGCCCTTGGCTGTCGCGGGCATTGCCGTTGGCATAGTGCGAAGGGGAGCGCCACAGGCTGAGTTCCCCGTTGCGCGCCCAGCGAAACATGCGGTTACCCTTTACATCGCTGAACACTACGGCATCCTGTTGTGGCAGCCATACCGGGCCTTCGGCCCAGATGGCGGGCGAGCATAAGCGTTCCAATGATTGTGCGTTCATGCCAGCCCCTCCGTTTATTTTACGCCCCAGATGGTTTTGTAATGTTCCTGATAGCCGTTTTGCGGGTCATACAGGTTATTGGCGCTGATATTATCGCGGGTGACCAGGTGCGCCGGGGTAACGTAGCCAGATGGCGGCTGCTTGGCAAAGGCGCGGTTGAACTCATCCAGCAGCTGCCAGCCGTGCAGTTTCAGCGGCTCTGGCACGGTGGCGGCTTGGCTGTCGCCCGAGCGGATGCGTTGATAGGCAGAAATAGAACCGTCGCCGGCAGAGATGTTATGCGGCGCATTTTGGCCGCCTTTTCCGGCAGTTTTCAGCGCCGGGGCCATAAAGTCGAAATACAGATCGTTAATCGCCAGCGCGTACTGGAATTGATCGCCGTATTTCTGCAGCAGGCTGAAGGTCATGGCGGGCATGCGGTTGGCGGTGTCCGCCAGCGGCGTGTCGATGAACTCCACCACTTTACAGCCGCTGCATTTGCCGATCTCCTCTTTCATCACGTTAGCCTTGTCCAGCGCGATCTGGTACAGCGAATCGGTAAAGATCAGCACGCTGGCCTGGCCGCCGGATTTCACCACCGCGTACTGTGCCGCGATGCGTGCTACCTCGTTGGAATCGGAGGTGACGTTATAGAACACGTTGTACTTGGCGATCGGGCCCGGCTCTGGTACCGCGTGCCAGGCGGTGAGCACGATGCCCTGCTGAATCGCCTTTTTCAGCGGGATCTTGGCGACGTTGGGGTTCCAGCCACCGATGACGATGCCGTCTGGCTTCTGAGCAATCGCCTGGTTGAGTGATGACAGCTGATCCTTCACCGAGCCACCGCCATCCAGCGTTTCCAACTGCCAGCCAGCCGCTTTGGCCGCTTCGCTCAGCCCTTGCTGCACCCCTTGGACGCCGCCGTTTTTCATGTCGGAGGCAATAAAGATGATTTTCTTGTTCGGCTGCAAGCGTGGGCCGCTGGTGGGGCCGTCCCATTGTGTGGCGCTGGCCGTGGCCTTATTGACCGCGGCGGTGGCCTGATCGAGGTAAGCATCCGCCCACGCCGGTGCGGTGGCTAACAGCAACGTGGTGACCCCTGATAACATCCAAAAACGTTTCATACGTGAACTCCTGATTAAGGATTGATCGCTTTCTGGTTATTGTTTTCGGCTAAAGCCGCCTGACTGTGTTGTACCGCTTTTTGATTGAGTAACCGGCGGCGCTGGGCATAACCCGCCAGCGTGATGGAAAGCAGCAGGGTGGCGCCGTTGAATAACGGTTCAACCCAGAACTCGCCGCCAAACTGTTGGATACCGGCAATGCCGATCGCCAGAATGGCTATACCGACCACCGTGCCCCAGACGTTGACCCGGCCTGGGCGGATAGTGGTGCTGCCGAGGAAGGCGCCGACCAGCGCCGGTAACAGGTAATCCATGCCGACGCTGGCCTGCCCGACGGCTTGTTCAGCGGCGATCAGCACGCCGCTGAAACCGGTGAGCACGCTTGAGGCCATAAAAGCGCCAATGGTGAAGCGGTTGACGGAAATGCCGTTCAGCCGAGCCGCCGCCGGGTTGCCGCCTACCGCATACATGCAGCGGCCGAGCGGCGTGTGCTCGGTGATCAACCACAGGACCACGGCCACGATCAGCACATAGAAGGCGACGATCGGGATACCGGCAATTTCGGTGTGATGCAGGGCGATAAAGGCGTCGGGCAAATCCCCGACGATCTGCCGCCCGCCAGAGTGCCACAGGGCGATGGCATACAGCACGGTGCCGGAACCCAGGGTGGCGACGAAGCTGTCGATATCAGCCAAGGCCACCAGGATCCCGTTCAGCAGGCCATACAGCGCGGAAATCACCAGCACGGCCAACACCGCCATCTGCCAGGAAAAGCCGTATTCCACCTGCAGGGTGATCGCCAGAATGTGCCATAGCACAATGCCGAAACCGACGTTAAGGTCGATCTTGCCGACGATCATCGGAATGGTGGCGGCCAACGCCAGCAGGGCAATCTTGGCTTTGCTCGACAGGATCGCCTGCAGCGTCAGCATGGAGGCAAACGACGGGGTGGTGAGTGAAAACAGGATCACCAGCATGACGCACAGCAACAGCAGGCCGTAGCGGGTGAGGATCTGCATTAACCACGGGCCAGCGCCGTCCTGCGTCAGGCTGACACGTTGCTCTAATGCCGTTGATTTAACGGATGTTTTATTCGACATGCTGTTTCTCCAGCGCAACTTCCCCGGTGCTGGCAGAGGCCAGCTCCAATAAATTGGCGAACGAGACCTGCTGGTTCTGCAGTTCGCCGACCACGCTTCCCCGGTTGAAGACCAAGGCGCGGTTACAGATATGGGCGATCTCCTCGAAGTCGTTGGAGATCACCAATACCGCCACGCCTGCCGCCAGGGATTGATTTAATAGATGGTAAATTTCCGCCCGCGCGCCGACGTCGACGCCAGCGGTAGGATCTTCCAGGATCAGCAAGGGGGCATCCAGGTGCAGCCAGCGCGCCATCACCACTTTCTGCTGGTTGCCGCCGGAGAGGGCGCTGATATCGATATCGACGTCCTTTGGCCGCACGTCGAACTGCTGCACCTTCTGCTCGCTGGCGGTGGTTTCGGCGCGGCGGCTGTAGCGCGCCAGCAGCTTGTGGCCGCTGGCGCACGGGTTGAGGAACAGGTTTTCGCGCACGCTCATCGACATCACCAGGCTTTCTCCGGTGCGATCGCCCGCCACCAGCGAAACGCCGCAGGCGATCGCCTGTTGTGGGTTGGTGGCAGCGTAAGGCAGATTGCGGAACTGGATTTCACCGCAATCGCGCTGGCGCAGGCCAAACAGCAGGCGGCCGATCTCTTCCTGCCCGGCACCGCGCAGCCCGGCCAAGGCCAGCATTTCACCCGGCTGCAGGCTGAAGCTGACCGGGCCAATCTCACCGACCACCACGTTGTTGAGCTGTAGTACCGGCGGTTGCCGCACCGGCAGCGGTGCGCGCTGATCGCCCGCTATTGCTTCGCCGACGATCGTCTGCACCAGATCGCGCAGCGAGTAGTCGGCGGTGTTGCCCCCGGCGACGTAGCGCCCGTCGCGCATCACGCACACCCGATCGGCAATCTCAATCACTTCATCCAGGCGGTGGGTGACATAGATCATGCCGACCTTCCTGGCCCGCAGCCGGTTGATCACGGCAAACAGATGGCGCACGTCGTTGGCGGGCAGCGACGCGGTGGGTTCGTCCAGCACCAGCAGTTCGGCGTTGACCGCCACCGCGCGTGCGATCGCCAGCAGCGATTTCTCGGTACGTGAAAGCTCAAACACCCGGGCGTCGGGATCCAGCGCAATCCCCACATCCTGCAACGCCTCGGCGGCACGCTGGCGGATGGCGCGCCAGTCGATCAGCCCGAAACGGCGTGGAAAGCCCATCACCAGCGCCATGTTTTCTGCCACCGTCATCCATTCGATCAGCCCCAAGTCCTGATGAATAAAGGCAATCGGCTGGCGGTTGGCACTCTTTATCGCCGCCGCTGAAACAATACTCTGGCCCTGAAAGCGAATATCACCGCCATCGCGTGGGTAAACCCCAGCCAATACTTTGATCAGCGTCGATTTGCCAGCCCCGTTTTCACCCAGTAGCGCCAGCACTTCGCCGGGCATCACCTGCAGGCTGACATCGTTAACCGCGATGTTGCCGCCAAACTGCTTCACGATATGGCTGAGTGTCAGAATGGGTTGATGCGCATTGCTCTGCGTCATGTGATGCCCCCGTGGTGTCCGGTTCGCGCAACCTGCCTGGGGCAGGTTAGTGAACTGTTGGTGGTTAAATCTACCGTGTATTTCATTATTCGAAATTCAATTTCAAAAATGATATGCCTAACCTTGCGCTAAAGCAAAGCCCGGAAGTTTTTAATTGTTTTTAATAAACAATGGGTTATTTTTGTCTTTGCGAATTTGTGATGTATAACTCACTTCATAAGTTGCCAGAACGTTGCGCATTTTAACGTGGCTGCTGACAATGAAACGGCGTTCCATCTTCACCTGGTGCGGCCATTGGAGTAACATCTCCGGTAAAGAGCCTGCCGATCATGCCGTGGTATGGACGAATGGTTCGACATTGGAGAGATTTCGCTATGAGCCTGAAAGCTATTGATGAGAGAGATGATAAAAAGGATAAACCTCTGGGCAGCCAGAGCCTGTTCCGTGGTTTGCAACTGATTGAGATATTGAGCAACTTCCCCAATGGCTGCCCGCTGGCTCATCTCTCCGAGCTGGCGGAGATGAACAAGAGCACGGTGCATCGCTTGCTGCAAGGGCTGCACGCCAGCGGTTACGTCACCCAGGCACCGTCCCCCGGCAGCTATCGGCTGACCACCAAATTTATCTCTATTGGCCAGAAGGCGCTTTCCTCGCTGAATATCATCCATGTGGCAGCACCGCATCTGGAACAGTTGAATCTGGAAGTGGGCGAAACCGTGAACTTTTCCAGCCGTGAAGACGATCACGTGATCCTGATCTACAAGTTGGAGCCGACCACCGGCATGATGCGCACCCGTGCCTATATCGGCCAGCATATGCCGCTGTACTGCTCGGCCATGGGCAAAATTTTTATGGCCTACGGTAAGAGCGATTATCCAGATCACTATTGGCAAACCCATCAGCAGACGATCCAGCCGTTAACACGCAATACCATTACCCAACTGCCGGATATGTATGAAGAACTGGCGGATATTCGCAAACGGGGCATGGCGATGGACCGTGAAGAGAATGAGCTGGGCGTCTCCTGTATTGCCGCACCGGTGTTCGACATTCAGCAGCGGGTGCCTTATGCGGTATCGGTTTCTCTGCCGACTGCCAAGCTGCAGCAGGTTGGGGTGAAAGCGCTGATGAAACCGCTGCTTGCCACCGCGCAGCGCATTTCCCAGGAACTGGGATTTGTGACTCACGGCTGAACATTAGCTCTGCTGATACCTGATTAGAAATATCCATTTCCCCTAATAATTATCTCTTCGTATGATGCGCGTGCTGAATAACACGCGCCGCTTTTCTGGTGTTCCAGCCTTCGAGGTGCCGCCAAAAGCCCTGCATTCTATAGCCAGAGGAAACAAAATGTTAACCATCTTTTTGCAAGGCTTTGCCTTGAGCGCTGCGATGATCCTGCCGCTGGGGCCGCAAAACGTATTTGTGATGAACCAGGGGATCCGCCGCCAATATCATCTGATGATTGCCTCGCTGTGCGCATTGAGCGATATCGCTTTGATCTGCGCCGGTATTTTTGGCGGTAGCGCTTTGCTGAGCCGCTCGCCGCTGCTGCTGTTGCTGGTCACCTGGGGGGGAGTGGCCTTCCTGTTGTGGTACGGCTGGGGGGCTTTCCGCACTGCGTTCAGCCAGCACTTGGCCCTAGCCACCGCCGAAGAGATGAAGCAAAGCCGTTGGCGCATTGTGGTGACGATGCTGGCGGTGACCTGGCTGAACCCGCATGTATATCTTGATACCTTTGTAGTACTCGGCAGCCTTGGCAGCCAGTTGGCGCCTGAGGTGCGCTCCTGGTTTGCCTTTGGGGCGGCCAGCGCGTCGCTCGCCTGGTTCTTCGCTTTGGCCTTGCTGGCTTCCTGGCTGGCTCCGTGGCTGCAAACTCAGCTGGCACAACGGATTATCAACGTTTTGGTTGGCGTGGTGATGTGGGCGATTGCGCTACAATTGGCCTGGAGTGGAGCAAATCTGTAGAATTTGTCACTAATCCGAATTTAAATATCCGCCGGATATGTTAGGTTCTAGCTTTAGGCAATAAGCCATCTAAAGGAGACACCTGTGAAGCTGAAAGCATTGGCCATGGCCGCAATGATTGGATTTGGGGCGTTACCTCTGGCGCTGCAGGCGGCGGAATTGCCCGCTGGGCCGCACGTGATCACTTCCGGTACGGCCAGCGTGGATGCGACGCCAGATATCGCCACGTTGGCGATCGAAGTCAGCGTTACCTCCAAAGATGCCGCCCAGGCGAAAACGCAGGTCGACGGGCGCGTGGCGCAATATTTCGATTTCCTGCAAAAAAACGGTATTGAAAAGAAAGATATCAACGCCGCTAATCTGCGCACGCAGCCGGAATATGACTACCTGAAAACCGGTGAGTCGGTGCTGAAAGGTTATCGTGCGGTGCGCCAGGTGCAGGTGACGCTGCGCCAACTGGATAAATTGAACGATCTGCTGGACGGGGCGCTGAAGTCTGGCCTGAATGAGATTCGCTCGGTTGAACTGGGTGTGGCCAACCCGGATGCTTATCGTGAGCAGGCGCGCCAGAAAGCAATTGAAAACGCCACTCAGCAAGCAGCCTCATTGGCGAAAGGCTTTAAGGCGACCTTGGGGCCGGTTTACAGCATTCGCTATCACGTGGCCAACGCGCAACCTATGCCGGTAGCGCGTATGTTTAAAGCGGCTGCTGCACCGGAAAACGATGCGGCGCAGACCTACGAGCAGCAGAGCATTCACTTTGACGATCAGGTCGATGTGGTGTTTGAGTTGCAGCGTAACGCGGCGCAGTAATAGCCCGCAGGGCGCAGCCATTGCGCCCTCTATACCCGTCATACTTCAAGTTGCTTGGGTGTTGGCTGCCCTCGCTCACCCCAGTCACTTACTGGAGTAAGCTCCTGGGGCTTCGCTCTGTTGCCGCCTACAAGCAGCTCGAATTATTTGGGTATATACCCAATAGATTTCAATATGCAGGAAAGCGCAACCAACACACCTGCAACTTGAAAGATGAAGGGTATATCAGTCTTGCCTTAGTACCTGATGCCCATGAGCCAACAACGCATCGGTGACCTTGCGCATCATGCGGCTTTCCGGCGCAAAACGGTGCCAGAACAGCATCCGCCGCTGGAATAGGCCCGGCGTCAGATCGATCAACTCCCCCGAGGCCAGCTCTTTCTCTATCTGCAAATGCGGGATCATACAGCAGGTGGTCCCTTGCCGTGCTAGCTGCACAAAGGCTTCCGAGGAGTTAACGATATGGCAGGGTACGCTGCCCGGCGAAAGATCGAAGTTCTGCTGCAGAAATGCCTGGTGCATATCGTCGAGATGATCAAACGCCACCGCAGGGGCTTTCAGCAGCGCGGAGCGGGTCACGCCGTTGGGGAAGTAGCGCTCGGCAAAGCCTTTGGACGCGACGAACAGATAGTCCAGCGCGCCCAACTGATCCACCAGGCAGCTCGGCAACGGCTGCGGCTGAATACTCACCGCACCCACCACTTCACCCCGGCGCAGGCGTTCCTGGGTGCGGGTTTCGTCTTCGACCTGCAGATTCAGGCGGATCGGTGAGTCCGTCAGAACCGGTTTCAACGCCGGTAACAGCCAGGTTGCCAGACTGTCGGCGTTGACCGCCAGCGACAGCAATAATGGGGTATCGACGCCATTATCATTCCCCAGCCACTCCTCTTCCAGCAGCTCAACCTGGTGCAGTAACGCCAGCAGTTTCTGCCCCTGTTCAGTCGGGCGCGGTGGCACGGTGCGCACCAGCAGCGGTTGGCCGAACAGGTTTTCCAACTGTTTGATACGTTGGGATACTGCCGATTGGGTGATACAAAGTTTTTGTGCCGCGCGCTCAAAGCCACGCTCACGAATCACCGCGTCCAGCGCTTGCAGCGTTCGATAGTCTGGGCGTTTCATCGGAGAGATATCCCTATAAAAATAATTTGATACCTGCACTATGCCACATTTTTGCGCTTTTCCGGGTGAAATAAGTGTGATCCCGTCTGAGTGCAAAACGGCGATTTACCCTATAATACGCACACGTTTTCGCACACAGGCAATGAACACACATGACTCAGGATGAACTGAAAAAAGCGGTAGGCTGGGCGGCGCTGGAATATGTGAAACCCGGCACCATCGTGGGGGTTGGCACAGGTTCTACGGCGGCTCATTTTATTGATGCGCTCGGCTCGATCAAAAATCAGATTGAAGGGGCGGTATCCAGCTCCGACGCCTCTACCGCCAAGTTGAAAAGCCTGGGGATCCACGTTTTCGACAGCAACGAAGTGGATTCGCTGGATATTTACGTTGACGGCGCGGACGAGATCAACGGCCATATGCAGATGATCAAAGGCGGCGGTGCGGCCCTGACCCGCGAGAAAATCATTGCCGCGATTGCCCGCAAATTCATCTGTATTGTCGATTCAACCAAGCAGGTTGATGTGTTGGGTAAATTCCCGCTGCCGGTGGAAGTGATCCCGATGGCGCGCTCTTATGTGGCGCGTGAGCTGGTGAAGCTGGGCGGCCTGCCGGAATACCGCCAGAACGTGCTGACCGACAACGGCAACGTGATTCTGGACGTGCATAACCTGAACATTCTTGATGCGGTAGCGTTGGAAAATAAGATCAACGGTATCGCCGGGGTGGTCACCGTCGGCCTGTTTGCCAACCGTGGTGCGGACGTTGCGCTGGTGGGCACGCCGGATGGCGTCAAGAAAGTGATTAAATAAAGGCGCTGAACAGGGGCGCAGTAGCTTGCGCCCCGATGGTTTGCCGCTTCTGGCGATTTTGGGCTAAAAAATATCTTATCTTAAAACCGCTAAATTTAGTGATATATGTCACGTTATGCCAATAACCTCCGCTAAGCTCCTACCAAATTCTTCCACCATGGTATCTTCCACCAGAAACCACCGGCATCAATGAGCCTTGTGCTGATCGGCGGGCAATCGTTTGTATTGCCGGGCGCGTTATTTTTGTTATGTTGGGGGGATGTGCTGTTTTGTGACAGTCGTTTCTGAAGTCTGAATATAGGGTCGGGTAAATGGCAAAAGTATCATTGGAGAAAGACAGGATTAAATTCCTGTTGGTGGAAGGGGTTCATCAAAGCACGGTAGACAGCCTGCGTGCGGCCGGATATACCAACATTGAATACCACAAAGGTGCATTAGACACCGAAGCGCTTAAGGCATCCATCCGCGATGCGCATTTCGTCGGTATTCGATCGCGCACCAATCTGACCGAAGAAGTCTTTGCTGCCGCAGAGAAACTGGTGGCGGTGGGCTGTTTCTGTATCGGTACCAACCAGGTTGATTTGAAAGCGGCGACCAAACGCGGTATCCCGGTATTTAACGCCCCCTTCTCCAATACCCGTTCCGTGGCTGAAATGGTGTTGGGCGAACTGCTGCTGATGCTGCGCGGTATCCCAATGGCCAACGCCAAAGCACACCGTGGCCAGTGGCAAAAACTGGCCGTGGGTTCCTATGAAGCGCGTGGCAAGAAGCTGGGGATTATCGGCTACGGCCACATTGGTACCCAGCTTGGTATCCTGGCGGAAGGCCTGGGTATGAAAGTGTTCTTCTACGATATTGAGAACAAACTGCCGTTGGGCAACGCTCAGCAGGTGCGCCACTTATCCGATCTGCTCAATATGAGCGACGTGGTAACGCTGCACGTGCCGGAAACGCCGTCGACCAAGAATATGATTGGTACAGAAGAGCTAGCGCTGATGAAGCCGGGGGCGATTCTGATTAACGCCTCGCGCGGTACCGTGGTGGATATTCCTGCGCTTTGCAATGCGCTGGCGAGTCATCATCTGTCGGGGGCTGCGATTGACGTATTCCCAGAAGAGCCTGCCACCAACAGCGATCCGTTCAATTCACCTCTATGCGAGTTCGATAACGTGCTGCTGACGCCGCACATCGGGGGCTCGACCCAGGAAGCGCAGGAAAACATCGGGGACGAAGTGGCCGGGAAACTGGCGAAATACTCCGACAACGGTTCTACGCTGTCTGCGGTTAACTTCCCGGAAGTTTCACTGCCGATGCATGGCCCGAACTCCAGCCGCCTGCTGCATATTCATGAAAACCGCCCAGGCATTCTGACGCAGATTAACCAGATCTTCGCAGAAGAAGGCGTTAACATCGCCGCGCAGTACCTGCAGACCGGTGCGGAAATCGGTTATGTGGTGATCGATATCGAAGCGGAAACCGAGCGTGCAGATGCCGCATTGCAACGGATGAAAGCGATCGAAGGCACTATCCGCGCACGCCTGCTGTTCTGATTAAGGTTGTGTTAGACCAAAAGGCCGGAGCGGTCCGGCCTTTTGCTATTCCAGCTTCTGCCAAGCCCAGATTTGTGAGGGCGTGATGATCTCCGGCAGCGGGATATCCCAGTGTTCCACCGGTAACGGATCTACCTGCTGGCAATCATGTGCCAGCCCTATTGGGTATGGGCCGCCATGCTGCCAATTCTGCAGGGTACGATCGTAAAATCCGCCGCCCATTCCCAGGCGTTGGCCTAACGCGTCGAATGCCACCAGCGGCGTTAGAACGACATCCAACTGCAACACCGGCAATACGCAGCGCACATCCAGCGCAGGCTCTAGAATATTAAAGCGGTTGCGCACCAGCGGCGTATCTGGGGTATAGCGCAGGAACAGCAGATTGCCGGGGCTGAACGGGTGCAATACCGGCAGATAAACCTGTTTACCCCGTTGCCATAGCTGCTCGATCAGCGGGCGGGTATCCAACTCACCGTCGAAAGAGAGAAACACCGCTATACGCTGTGCGGCCTGAATACGCGGGTGTTGGGCGAGGCGTGCGGCAATCTGTAACGCAAAGTCATGCTGCTGCGCGGGCGTTAAGGCTCTGCGCCGTTGGCGAATTGCATTACGGATGGTTTGGCGTTGCTGGATAAACTGAGGCTGAAAAGACATAGTAGCGAACTTGTGTGGTAAACCACGAGTGAAGGGAATCTCCGAGATGCCGTCGCAGGCTGTAACCCTTGAACCCATGGTTCAAGGTGAACATGATGTCGCAACCTTAAGGCTTCTCGGACGGGCCGAGCATGCACACCGATCACGAGTCATCACATTCTATTGGTACTAAATATCGGCTCAGGGGACTGGCCCGCTGGCAAACATCTCAGAGAAATTTTTTACTCATTGCCGAAACCTTCAACTTCAGCAACTTAAGTTATTCGAATTGTGCATCCTGACGTTCAGAGATGCGACCTTGTTCAAGCAGTGCCTGTTCAATGGTCTGTTGCAGCATACGAATTCTTTGTTCCATATTGGCCGCATAGTCACGCGTTTTCAAGCGTTCTTGAGCAAGTTCGTGACAGACGTTCAATGCTGCGATGAAAACGAGTTGCTCTGTATTTGTGACTCTAGTGCGAACTTTGAGATCTTGCAACCGCTGGTTAAGATCTTCTGCTGCCATGTTCAACGCATCTTGTTGTTCTGGCGGGCAATTGACTCTTAACGAACGGCCAAAAATTTGAATATCTACCGGTTGTGCAGACATGCCACCTTCCTGCCTAAATTTCGCGCCAGCTCCGGCCAGCTTGTGCCGTGCAACTCAAAGCGGGCGCCACTATATATATCTCGGTACCAAGATACAACACTTTTTCAGTACCGGTTTTAATCGATAGCGCTCAACATTACCAGACAAAAAAGGGTTTCAAAATGCGTACTTACCGCCATTTTGCCTGGTCGATAGGTTAAAACGCCACGACTATAACGCGCCACTGAGGTGTTGTGCTCAACTGGTATAGCGACGGACCTTGGTGGTAGCATAACACGAACTTATCCTGCCAACGACGACGAATGCGCATGTCCATACAGAATACATTTCCAAGTTACCAATCTTTGACCGTTGCTCTCAACCAGCAGTCGGTAGCCTTAACGGCCGCAGAAATGCATGGCCTGATCAGCGGCCTGCTGTGCGGTGGCAACCACGATGCCAGTTGGCAGACGCTGGTGTTTGAACTGACCAACGAAGGTGTGGCTTTCCCGCAGACGCTGGGTGTGCCGTTACAGCAACTGCATGAAGCGACTCGCGATACGCTGGAAGACGATGAGTTTATGTTCCAGTTGCTGATGCCGGAAGGTGACACGGTCAGCGTGTTTGAGCGTGCCGACGCACTGGCGGGGTGGGTGAACCATTTCTTGCTGGGATTGGGCATGATGCAGCCAAAACTGGCGCAGGTG
Source organism: Serratia sp. MMO-28 (assembly GCF_037199905.1). Classification (NCBI taxonomy): domain Bacteria; kingdom Pseudomonadati; phylum Pseudomonadota; class Gammaproteobacteria; order Enterobacterales; family Yersiniaceae; genus Serratia; species Serratia sp. MMO-28. The sequence goes on along the minus strand of NZ_JBBCVB010000039.1, from coordinate 16,851 downwards.
AAAGATGAAGTGGGTGAGGCGATCGACGATCTGCGCAACATCGCTCAACTGGGCTATGACGAAGACGAAGATCAGGAAGAGTTGGAGCAGTCGTTGGAAGAAGTGGTGGAGTATGTGCGCGTCGTCGCCATCCTCTGCCATACCGAGTTTACCCGTCACAAGCAGACGGCACCGGAAGTTAACAAACCGACATTACATTGATTGCGCCGTTCAGCGCGGTAGTTCATCAGCACAGCTCAACCGATTTCAGGAGAAGGTGAATGACTCAGCAGGAATTTCACAACCGCCGTCAGGCGCTGTTGGCGAAAATGGCACCGGGCAGCGCAGCGGTTATTTTCGCCGCCCCGGAAGCGACACGCAGTGCAGATTCTGAATACCCCTATCGCCAGAACAGTGATTTCTGGTATCTGACCGGTTTTAATGAGCCGGAAGCCGCGTTGATTCTGGTGAAAAGCGATGAGACCCATAATCACAGCGTCCTGTTCAACCGGGTACGGGATCTGACGGCAGAAATCTGGTTTGGCCGCCGCCTCGGGCAAGAGGCCGCGCCGGCGAAACTGGGCGTGGATCGCGCCTTGGCATTTAACGAGATCAATGATCAGTTGCACCTGTTGCTTAACGGCCTCGACGTGGTGTACCACGCGCAGGGGCAATACGCTTATGCGGATGAGATCCTGTTTGCAGCGTTGGATAAACTACGCAAAGGCTTCCGCCAGAACCTGCAAGCCCCGGCGAGCGTGACCGATTACCGCCCGTGGCTGCATGAAATGCGCCTGTTTAAATCGCCGGAAGAACTGGCCGTGATGCGCCGCGCCGGTGAGATCAGCGCACTGGCCCACACCCGCGCCATGGAAAAGTGCCGCCCCGGAATGTTTGAATACCAACTGGAAGCGGAAATTCTGCACGAATTCGGCCGCCTCGGCGCGCGTTACCCCTCTTACAACACCATCGTCGGCAGCGGTGAGAATGGCTGTATCCTGCATTACACCGAGAACGAATGCGAAATGCGCGACGGCGATCTGGTGCTGATCGACGCTGGCTGTGAATATCGTGGCTACGCCGGTGATATCACTCGTACTTTCCCGGTAAACGGCAAATTCAGCAAACCGCAGCGTGCGGTATATGACATTGTGCTGGCGTCGATCAACCGTGCTTTAGAGATGTTCAAACCGGGGATTAGCATCCGTGAGGTGAACGATCAGGTGGTGCGCATTATGATCGCTGGCCTGGTTGATTTGGGTGTGCTGAAGGGCGAGGTAGAGCATCTGGTTGCCGAGCAGGCGCATCGCCCGTTCTTTATGCATGGCCTGAGCCACTGGCTGGGGTTGGATGTGCATGACGTTGGTCACTACGGCTCCCCAAGCCGTGACCGCATTCTGGAGCCGGGCATGGTGCTGACGGTCGAGCCTGGTCTGTATATCGCGCCAGATGCCGACGTGCCGCAGGAGTACCGTGGTATCGGTATCCGTATTGAAGATGACATCCTGATTACCCAAGACGGCAATGAGAATCTCACCGCCAGCGTGGTGAAGGACGCCGATGCGATCGAAGCCCTGATGGCGGCGGCCAGATAGCATGAGCATCATTATTGTTGGCGGCGGGATGGCGGGTGCAACGCTGGCGCTGGCGATTTCATCCCTGACTCAAGGCAAGGTGGCGGTCGATCTGGTTGAGGCAACGCGGCCCGACGATCGTACACACCCTGGTTTCGACGCCCGAGCCATCGCTCTGGCACAGGGAACCTGCCAGCAGTTGGCGCGCATCGGCATCTGGCCTGCGTTGCGCGATTGCGCCACGCCGATTACTCATGTACATGTCAGCGATCGCGGCCATGCTGGGTTTGTGAATCTCTACGCGCAGGATTATCGGGTTGATGCGTTAGGGCAGGTGATTGAGTTGCACGATGCCGGGCAGCGGCTGTTTGCGCTGCTGGCGAAAGCCCCCGGCGTTACGCTGCATTGCCCGGCCAAAGTGATTGATGTGTTGCGTACGCTGACTCAGGCGGAAGTGCAGTTAGACAATGGGCGGCGCTTGAGCGGGCAACTGCTGGTTGCGGCGGACGGCTCGCGCTCGGCATTGGCGCAGGCCTGTAATGTGCAGTGGCAGCAACGTGATTACCCGCAGTTTGCGACCATCGCCAATGTCACCACCTCGCAAGCGCCGCAGGGCCGAGCCTTTGAGCGTTTTACCCGCTTCGGGCCATTGGCGTTGCTGCCGATGTCACAGGGGCGTAGCTCGCTGGTGTGGTGCCACGCCAAAGAAGATCGTGCGCAGGTGGATCGCTGGGATGACGCGCGTTTTCTCGCTGAATTACAGCAGGCATTCGGCTGGCGGCTGGGCAAGATGCTGAAAGCAGGCAAGCGCCACAGTTACCCCCTCAGCCTGCTAACGGCGAATCAGCATGTCAGCCACCGTTTGGCGCTGGTGGGGAATGCGGCGCAGACGCTGCACCCGATCGCCGGGCAGGGCTTTAACTTGGGCCTGCGCGATGTGATGTCGCTGGCAGAAACGCTGGCAGAAGGGGCACTGGCTGGTGAAGATCTGGGGGCTTATGCGCTCTTGGGCCGCTATCAGCAACGGCGGCAACAGGATCAGCAGGCGACGATCGGCGTGACCGACGGTTTGATCCGCCTGTTTGCCAACGACTATGCGCCGTTGGTGGCCGGGCGTAATCTGGGGCTGATGGCGATGGAGCAGTTACCGGCAGTGCGTGATGCTTTTGCCAAACGTACTTTAGGCTGGGTTGAGCGCTAAATATCCCTTTTTTGGACGTCCGCTAATTTAAGGAATTCAAGCAGCATGCAATCATTTGATGTGATTATCGCCGGTGGCGGTATGGTGGGATTGGCGTTGGCCTGCGGCTTGCAGGGCAGCGGCCTGCGCGTGGCGGTGCTGGAACAGCGGCAGCCGGAAAACTCGCCGTTGCAGGCACAACCGGCGCTGCGCGTCTCCGCCATTAACGCTGCCAGCGAACGCTTGCTGCAACAGATTGGCGTGTGGGATGACATTCTCAATCTGCGCGCTAGCCCATATAACGCGATGGAAGTGTGGGATCGGGACAGTTTCGGCAAGATCGCCTTTCGCGGCGACGAATATGGTTTCAGCCATTTGGGCCATATTATTGAAAATGAAGTGATCCAGCAGGCGCTATGGAAAAAGGCGCAAACCTTGGCCGACGTCACGTTGATCGCGCCAGCGGCGCTGAAACAGGTGGCGTGGGGCGAGAATGATGCCTTTATCACGCTGGAAGATGGCCGCATGTTGACTGCCCGCCTGGTGGTGGGGGCTGATGGTGCCAATTCCTGGCTGCGCCAGCACGCCGATATTCCGCTGACCTTCTGGGATTATCGCCACAGCGCGCTGGTGGCGACTATTCGCACCGAAGAACCGCATTTAGCGACGGCACGCCAGATTTTCCACGGTGACGGCATTCTGGCTTTCCTGCCATTTAACGATCCGCATTTAAGCTCCATCGTCTGGTCGGTGGCACCAGAAGCCGCTGAAAGGCTGAAGCAACTGGAACCCGCGGCCTTTAATCGCGAGTTGGCGATGACTTTCGATATGCGCTTGGGCAACTGCCAGTTGGAAAGTGAACGCCTGACCTTCCCACTCACCGGGCGTTATGCCCGCAGCTTTGCCGCCCATCGTCTGGCGCTGGTGGGGGATGCGGCGCATACCGTGCATCCACTGGCTGGGCAAGGGGTGAATCTGGGCTTTATGGACGCAGCCGAACTGATATCTGAACTGAAACGCTTGCAGCGTCAGGGCAAAGATCTCGGCCAGCACCTGTATCTGCGCCGCTATGAGCGCCGCCGCAAGCATGGCGCGGCGGTGATGCTGGCCAGCATGCAGGGGTTCCGCGAGCTGTTTGCCGGCAACAACCCAGCCAAAAAACTGCTGCGCGACGTCGGCCTGCGCTTGGCAGATAGCCTGCCGGGCGTGAAGCCTAAGTTGGTGCGTCAGGCGATGGGGTTGAACGACTTGCCTGAGTGGTTGCTATAACCTTTATACCGAGGCCAGTGTGCTGGCCTCTTTAGTTTCCCCTTTCGTTATTTCCTCGCATTAAAATCTGCTAGTTGAGGCAACCATCGTTTTTTCTTATCCCACCCTTCATTTGAGAAATTCTAATTCCAGTTGGTTTTAATCATTACTTTTTCTAATTTCATGGCTGGCATTGAAAAGCCGAAAGCGCCCGGCCAACCGCTTTTTTGTTATATAATTTCGGATGTTTGCCGCTTCAATTGTTAATTTTGTGCCTTTAGGCGCATTTTTCCAGTGAAAAACTCTGCACACTAGCGCGGCAATTGACTACGCTTGAGTGCGGTTGGGTATATTTTAACTTATGGTTAACGCCCCCGTTCAGTGGTAAGTTCAAGGTAAAGGTATCGTTTGCGCTGTGCTGGTTTGCGAGCTATGCCAGCACGGTAATGTGTATTGAGCAGTCAGCGTGCGCCGCGTAATCAGGCCCGTGAGATGTTCCACGAGCCACACTGCCTTATTGCGTAGCAACACCCTGTCTTCGGCTTTTTGAGTGGAAAGAGGGAAAAGATGGCAAAGCAAACCCCACTGTACGATCAGCACCTGGCGTGCGGTGCGCGCATGGTCGATTTTCATGGCTGGATGATGCCGCTGCATTACGGTTCTCAGCTTGATGAGCACCACAACGTGCGCCAGGATGCGGGCATGTTTGATGTTTCCCACATGACCATCGTGGATCTGCACGGTGCCCGCACCCGTGAATTCCTGCGCTACCTGCTGGCGAACGATGTCGCCAAGCTCACTCAACCCGGTAAAGCACTGTACAGCGGCATGCTGAATGCGTCCGGCGGCGTGATTGACGATCTGATCGTTTACTTCTTTACCGAAGACTATTTCCGCCTGGTGGTGAATTCCGCCACGCGCGACAAAGACTTAGCCTGGATCGAACAGCATGCTGCGCCCTACGGCGTCGAACTGACGGTGCGTGACGATCTGGCGCTGATCGCGGTGCAAGGCCCGCAGGCCAAAGAACGCGCCGCCACCTTATTTACCCCGCAACAAAAGCAGGCAGTGGAGGGCATGAAACCCTTCTTTGGTGTGCAGGCCGGGGATCTGTTTATCGCCACCACCGGTTACACCGGTGAAGCAGGCTATGAAATTGCTCTGCCAAAACAGCAGGCGGCCAGCTTCTGGCAGCAACTGCTGGCCGCAGGCGTTAAGCCCGCCGGGCTGGGGGCGCGCGATACCCTGCGCCTGGAAGCCGGTATGAACCTGTACGGGCAGGAAATGGACGAGGGGGTTTCGCCGCTGGCGGCCAATATGGGCTGGACCATCGCCTGGGAACCGCAGGATCGCCCATTTATTGGCCGTGAGGCGTTGGAACAGCAGCGTGAAAAGGGCACGGAACAACTGGTTGGCTTGATCATGACGGAAAAAGGCGTATTACGTAATGAGTTGCCGGTGCGTTTCACCGATGCAACCGGGCGGGTGCATGAAGGGGTGATCACCAGCGGCTCTTTCTCACCAACCCTGGGTTTTAGTATTGCGCTGGCGCGCGTGCCTGCCGGTATCGGCGAGCAGGCGGTGGTACAGATCCGCAACCGGGAAATGCCAGTAAAAGTGACTAAGCCCGGTTTTGTGCGCGCTGGTAAATCGGTGATCAATTAGTTTTTATTTTTCGAAGGAGTAGCAGGCTAATGAGTAATGTGCCATCAGAACTGAAATACGCCGCATCCCATGAGTGGGTGCGTGATGAAGGTAACGGCGAATATGTGGTGGGTATTACCGAACACGCACAGGAATTGCTGGGTGACATGGTCTTTGTCGATCTGCCGGAAGTCGGCACGACCGTTTCTGCCGGTGATGACTGCGCCGTTGCAGAGTCCGTGAAGGCAGCTTCAGATATTTATGCGCCAATCAGCGGTGAAATCATTGCCGTCAACGGTGAGCTGGATGCCTCTCCAGAGATGGTTAACAGCGAGCCGTATGGCGATGGCTGGTTGTTCCGTATCAAGGCATCTGACGAAGCAGAGCTAGATAGCCTGCTAGATGCTGATGCATACCAAGCCTCCATCGACGAGTAATCAGTTCAACGCCCCGCATGTGACTCACAGCGGGGCGTTTTGCAGTTCAGGCTCTATCCCGTACCTCGCAAGCATTCAGGAATTTGTAGCAATGACCCAGACACTCAGCCAACTTGAACACAGCGAAGCGTTTATTGAACGCCATATCGGCCCTTCTGCACAGCAACAGCAGCAGATGCTGGACGTGGTGGGGGCACGCACGCTCAGCGCGCTTATCCAACAGATTGTGCCGGCAGATATTCAACTGCCTGGGCCACCGCCGGTGGGGGATGCGGTTACTGAACATCAGGCATTGGCCGAACTGAAGGCGATTGCGGCGCAAAATCAGCGTTATAAATCCTACATCGGTATGGGCTACAGCGCGGTGCTGACGCCGCCGGTGATCCTGCGCAATATGCTGGAAAACCCGGGCTGGTACACCGCTTATACTCCTTATCAGCCAGAAGTATCGCAGGGCCGCCTCGAGGCGCTGCTCAATTTCCAGACCGTGACGCTCGATCTGACCGGGCTGGACCTGGCTTCTGCCTCACTACTTGATGAAGCCACCGCCGCCGCAGAAGCGATGGCATTGGCCAAACGCGCCAGCAAGCTGAAGGACGCTAACCGTTTCTTTGTGGCCGACGATGTACATCCGCAAACGCTGGACGTGGTGCGCACCCGTGCCGAAACCTTCGGTTTTGAAGTGATCGTCGATAAACCTGCGAAAGTGCTGGAGCTGCAAGGCGTGTTCGGCGTTCTGCTGCAGCAGGTGGGCACCACCGGGGAACTGCACGATTACAGCGTTTTGCTGGCTGAACTGAAGAACCGTAAAATCATTACCAGCATGGCGGCCGATATCATGGCGCTGGTGCTGTTGACTGCTCCGGGCAAACAGGGCGCAGACGTGGTGTTTGGTTCCGCACAACGTTTTGGCGTGCCGATGGGCTATGGTGGCCCACACGCGGCGTTCTTCGCCTGCCGTGACGAATTCAAACGCTCAATGCCGGGCCGGATCATCGGTGTTTCCCGTGACGCTGGCGGTAATACCGCGCTGCGCATGGCGATGCAGACCCGTGAGCAACATATCCGCCGTGAAAAGGCGAACTCGAATATCTGTACTTCGCAGGTGCTGCTGGCCAATATCGCCAGCCTGTATGCGGTGTACCATGGCCCACAGGGGCTACAGCGTATCGCCGGGCGCATCCACCGCCTGACCGATATTCTGGCCGCAGGCCTGCAACAGGCGGGCTTGCCACTGCGCCACAAAACCTGGTTCGATACTCTGACCGTGGAAGTGAAAGACAAAGCCGCAGTGCTGGAGCGAGCATTAAGCTTCGGTATTAACCTGCGCACCGATATTCACGGCGCAGTGGGCATCACGCTGGACGAAGCCACTTCGCGCGAAGACGTGCAGGCGCTGTTTGCCGTGCTGGCGGGGGATAACCATGGGTTGGATATCGATGCGTTGGACGCGGTAGTCAGCAACGGTAGCGCATCAATCCCGGCGGCGATGCTGCGTAAAGATCCGATCCTCACTCATCCGGTATTCAACCGTTACCACAGCGAAACCGAGATGATGCGCTACATGCATCGCCTGGAGCGCAAAGATTTGGCGCTGAATCAGGCGATGATCCCGCTCGGCTCCTGCACCATGAAGCTGAATGCCGCGGCGGAAATGATCCCGATCACCTGGCCTGAATTTGCTGAACTGCATCCGTTCTGCCCGCCAGAGCAGGCCGCTGGTTATCAGCAGATGATTGGCCAACTCTCGCAATGGCTGGTGCAACTGACCGGCTATGATGCGGTATGCATGCAGCCCAACTCCGGTGCCCAGGGTGAATATGCCGGTTTGCTGGCGATCCGCCGTTATCACGAAAGCCGCAACGAAGCGAGCCGTCATATCTGCCTGATCCCAAGTTCCGCACACGGCACCAACCCGGCCTCTGCCCAGATGGCGGGCATGAGCGTGGTGGTGGTGGCCTGCGATAAGAACGGCAACATCGATCTGCACGATCTGCGAATGAAGGCGGAGCAGGCCGGGGATGAGCTCTCGTGCATCATGGTGACCTACCCGTCAACTCACGGCGTGTATGAAGAAACCATCCGTGAAGTGTGCCAGATTGTGCATCAGTTCGGCGGGCAGGTGTATCTCGACGGTGCCAATATGAACGCTCAGGTGGGCATTACTACGCCGGGCTACATCGGTGCCGATGTGTCGCACCTTAACCTGCATAAAACCTTCTGTATTCCACACGGCGGTGGTGGCCCAGGTATGGGGCCCATCGGCGTTAAAGCGCATTTGGCCCCCTTCGTTCCGGGCCACAGCGTGGTGCAGATCGACGGTGTGACCACGCAGCAGGGCGCGGTGTCTGCCGCACCGTTCGGCAGTGCTTCTATCCTCCCTATCAGCTGGATGTATATCCGCATGATGGGGGCGGAAGGCCTGAAGCAGGCCAGCCAGGTGGCGATCCTGAATGCCAACTACATCGCAACCCGCCTGAAAGAGGCTTATCCGGTGCTGTATACTGGCCGCGATCACCGCGTGGCGCACGAATGTATTCTGGATATCCGTCCGTTAAAAGAACAGACCGGCATCAGCGAAATGGATATCGCCAAACGCCTGATCGATTACGGTTTCCACGCGCCTACCATGTCGTTCCCGGTCGCGGGGACGCTGATGGTGGAACCGACCGAGTCGGAAAGCAAAGCAGAGCTCGATCGCTTTATTGACGCGATGCTGGCGATTCGCAGCGAGATCGACCGGGTGCACAAAGGCGAATGGCCGTTGGACGATAACCCACTGGTGAATGCGCCGCATATTCAGGCCGAACTGGTCAGCGACTGGCAGCATGCTTACAGCCGTGAACTGGCGGTATTCCCGGTGGCGGGTGTGCGTGAAAACAAGTACTGGCCGAGCGTGAAACGCCTTGATGACGTTTATGGCGATCGTAATCTGTTCTGTTCTTGCGTCCCGATGAGCGAATACCAGTAACACAATCAGCCAGGTTTATGCTCAAGGGCCCCCGCATGATGCGGGGGTTTTTTATACCTGGAATTTTTGGTCTTAAGATGGGTTTACCGGCACCACATTTTCGCTCGGATAGCACCCTAGCACCTTCAATGAACGGGTGATTGGCGTCAGATCTTTCAAGGCTTTCTGCATGGATTCAGAGCGCAGGTTGGCCTGTACATCAATATAAAACATCTCTTCCCACGGGTTGCCGTTGATCGGGCGTGATTCCAGCTTGGTCATGATGATGCCGTTGTCACGCAGCACCAACAAAGCTTCTACCAGTGCACCTGACTGTTGGCCGGTGGCCATGATCAGCGTGGTTTTGGCGGGAACCTGTTCTGAGACTTCGATCGCTTTGCGTGCCAGCACGATGAACCGGGTAATGTTCTGCTGCTGGTTAGCCAGATTGTGCTCAAGGACCTGCAGTTGGTACAGCGCACCACCGGCTTCGCTGCCCAATGCCGCCGCCTTTGGTGAATTCAGTTTGGCCACTTTTTCCATGGCGGCAGCGGTGCTTTCGCAATATTCGATTTTCCAATGTGGATAACGATTAATAAACTGGCTGCACTGCTGGAAAGGTTGTGGATGGCTGTAAACGATCTCGATCTGGTTCAGATCGGTTGCGTCAGCAACCAGTACGCAGTGATCGATCGGTAACGTGAGTTCCCCGACGATCGACAGACTGGTGTGTTGCAGCAGGTCGTACACATCGTTGATTGAACCAGAGCTGGTGTTTTCGATTGGCAGAATGGCGTAATCCGCCTGGCCGGTTTCAACTTGGGTAAAGATATCCTGGAATTTCTGGCAGCCGCATTCGATGAGTTGATCGAAGTGGCGAGCGCCGTATTGGCGTGCCGCAAGGTGCGAGTAAGACCCTTTGGGGCCGAGGAAAGCAACGCGCGCAGAGTGCTGGCTGATTTGGTTAAGCTGATGCTGTAACAGGGCCTGTTGCGTGAGCACAGAGTCTTCAATGATGAGCTGAAACAGGCGGGTGACGTAAAAACCGTCAAGGTCATAAGGTTTGGCGGCGCTAATCAGCGCATCCAGCAGGTCGCGTTCACGTTCTTTATCGCGGATTGGCCGGTGTGAGTGCAGCTTGGTTTTGCCCACCTCCACCGCCAGCTCACGACGCTCTGCCAGCAGTGCCAGCAGTTTCAGATCCAGTGCGCTGATGCGTTCGCGCAGCACGAGTAACGGGTTGTCAGTCATAATCAGCTTTGCCTTGTGTTCTTATATACCCTTCATACTTCAAGCTGCTTGGGGGTTGGCTGCCTTCGTTCACCCTAGTCACAGAGCTTATCTATGCCCCTAGGGTTTCACTCAGTTGCCGCCTACAGGCAACGCGAATTATTTTGGGTAAAGTCGTTAAATAGCCATAAAAAAAGCCCCCTGTTTTCAGGAGGCTTGGTTGTTCGTCTTCGCATTCTTTATCACACGACGAAACGCCTCCCAATCAGGGGAAGGTAAAAAAGAATGCGAAGAAAAACGGTTTACGAGTCATTGTTGTCCAAAATCGCTATGCATCAGGTTTTAAGGTAACCGCTGGCTTTTCTCTGTGTCAATAAAAACCGGTAATCAAAAAACGCGCCCGAGGGCGCGTTTGATGAAAAACAACCATGAAAAGGCGATTACTCTTCCGGGATCACTTCCGGAGCAATGTCTTTCACACTAGCGTATGCGCGGCGCGCTTCGCTCTTGTGCTGCACTTTGTTCAGCTGACGCTCAAGTTTGGCGATCAGGTCATTAACGGCGGTGTACATGTCTTCATGTTTTGCGCTGGCAACCAGCGGGCCGTTAGGGGTGGTAATGGTTGCGTCTACGGCAAACCCTTTAGGTTCTTTGGATAAAACAATATGCGGGTTAATCAGTTGAGCCTGCCATTTATCCAGTTTGGTGAGACGGTCTTCGACGTGACTACGGATTGCGGGGGTGATATCCATGTGTTTGCTGGTAATGTTGATTGTCATATAACTTACCTCTTTGTCTTTCCGTCTTGGATATGTTCAGCATAACTCGCTTTTTGCTGAAATGGGTGAGAGAAATCACGTATTTTTGTCACTTTTTGCAAAGTTAATGCAATCTGTGATTTAGGCTCTGAAACCGCTATCTAACACTTGAGTCTTACTGACAGAACGCGCATTATTGATAGGTTAACAAGCAGCAAAAGGTTGTTAACATTGTGTTTTTGCTTGTGGATTTACCGCAAATGGAAACGGCAGCCGAAGCTGCCGTTTTTTATTTCTGTGACTACCTGAAAGCTTACGCCGGGTTGGCTGCGATGATTTTCGCCACTTTGTCAGCCTGAGCATTCAACTCCAGTTGACGATAGGCATTTTCCATCAGCGGTAACGCATCATGGGTCGCTTTAGTGTCCGGGAATTCACGCATCATCTGTTCAACGCGATTAACGACCGCGACGTAAGCACCGCGTTTAGTGTAGTATTCCGCCACTGAAAGCTCATACTTAGACAGACGGTTTTTCAGGAACACCAGACGTTTGTATGCATCAGTGGCGTACTGGCTGTTCGGATACTGCTGAAGCAGCTGGCTGAAATCGCGGAATGCGGCGCGGGCATATTGCGGATCGCGGTCAGAACGGTCAACCCCGAAGAAGCCCTGTAACGCACTGTCATCCAACGCCATATCCGTCAAACCGCGCATGTACATGACGTAATCAATGTTCGGGTGCGTTGGGTTCAAGCGCATAAAGCGATCGATAGAAGCCTGCGCCAACGGTAAATCGGCAGATTTATAGTAGGCATAAATCAGATCCAACTGGACCTGCTGGGAGTACGGCCCGAAAGGATAGCGGTTATCTAACGCTTCAAGCTGTTTAATCGCGCCCTTAAAGTCACCGTCTTGCAGTTTTTGCTGGGCAGTAGCATAGATTTCCGAAGGTGGGCTGTCGGGAACCGCATCCTTGGATGTGGAGCAACCAGCCAGCGCCAGGCTCAACGTGGCTGCCGCCACCAGATATTTCATACGCGTCATGACGTTTTGATTATCCTCAGGGTGTTATTCCGGGAGACTGTCCGTTAAGCTCCCGACAAAAGACCAGTTACAATAGCACATTATATTAAACGGCATCGCCGTGAAAACCCAACGTTAACGAAAGAAGCTGCATATGGCACAACAAGTACAACTCACCGCAACGGTGGCCGAAACTCAACTCGGACAACGTTTAGATCAGGCTTTGGCCGAATTGTTCCCTGATTATTCCAGATCGCGCATAAAAGATTGGATCCTGGAAGATCGGGTACAGGTCAATGGCAAAACCGTAAACAAGCCGAAAGAGAAGGTACTGGGGGGAGAGACGGTCGCCATTGATGCACAGATAGAAGAAGATGCCCGTTGGGAGCCGCAGGATATTGCATTAGATATCGTCTATGAAGACGCCGATATTCTGGTGATCAACAAACCTCGCGATCTGGTCGTCCACCCGGGTGCCGGTAACCCGGATGGCACGGTACTCAATGCGTTACTGCATCATTACCCGGAAATTGCCGATGTGCCGCGTGCCGGTATTGTGCACCGCCTGGATAAAGATACCACCGGCCTGATGGTGGTAGCGAAAACCGTCCCGGCGCAAACCCGCCTGGTAGAAGCACTGCAGGCGCGTGACATCACCCGGGAATATGAAGCGGTGGCGATTGGCACCATGACCGCGGGGGGCACGGTGGAAGAGCCGATCGCGCGCCATTCCACCAAGCGTACCCATATGGCCGTGCACCCGATGGGGAAGCCGGCGGTAACGCACTACCGCATTATGGAACATTTCCGTGCGCATACCCGTCTGCGCCTGCGCCTGGAAACCGGCCGAACTCACCAGATCCGTGTGCATATGTCACACATCAACCACCCGCTGGTGGGGGACCCGCTGTATGGTGGCCGTCCGCGCCCGCCAAAAGGGGCATCAGAGGCATTCATCAATACCCTGCGTGGGTTTGATCGTCAGGCATTGCACGCCACGATGCTGCGTTTGTATCACCCCATCAGCGGTATCCAGATGGAATGGCATGCGCCATTGCCGCAGGATATGGTTGAGCTGATCGAGGCGCTGAAAGCGGATACCGAAGAATTCAAAGACCAAATGGATTGGTAATGGACGCGCTCATTTTGCCCGATTGGCCGATATCTGCAGGCGTAAAGGCCTGCAGTACCACCCGTCATGGGGGGGGCAGCCTACCGCCTTACGATTCATTGAATCTGGGGGCTCATGTGGGCGACGATGCCCAGGCAGTGGCTGATAACCGTCAACGGCTGATGGTAGGAGCGGGTTTACCGCAGATGCCGCTGTGGCTAGAGCAAGTGCACGGAACTCGAGTCCTGACGTTGGACGGGCAAACGCCGGATGATTTGCGTGCCGATGCGGTTTACAGCCGGGTGGCTGGGCAGGTGTGTGCGGTGATGACGGCGGATTGCCTGCCGGTGCTGTTTGCTTCACAGGCCGGTGATGAAGTGGCCGCCGCTCATGCGGGCTGGCGTGGGCTCTGTAATGGCATCTTAGAGCGTACGATAGAACACTTTGCCGCTGCGCCGGGGAAAATCACGGCCTGGCTTGGCCCGGCCATCGGCCCACAGCAGTTTGAAGTGGGGGAAGAAGTGCGTGCGGCGTTTATTGCCGCAGATACTGCGGCGGCTTCAGCATTTACTCCCCATGGCGATAAATTTCTCGCCGATATCTATCTTTTGGCGCGTCAGCGCCTTCAGCGTGCGGGTATTTTCGCCATTTATGGTGGAAATCGATGTACCGTGAGCGAAATGAGTCATTTTTTCTCCTATCGGCGCGATGGAGTAACCGGACGTCTGGCAAGTTTGATCTGGGTGAGATAACCTACTGCCCTAGGACGATCCACAGATGCATGACGTTGTACTAATAATATAGTGTCAGAATAACCTTGAAAATTTGAGGGATGACCTCATTTAATCTCCTGTAGCAATTCTGCACTATATTGGAGGTGTTATGCGTCTGGATCGTCTTACCAACAAATTCCAGCTTGCCCTCGCCGATGCCCAGTCTTTGGCCCTAGGGCGCGACAATCAATTTATCGAACCGTTACATCTGATGAGTGCATTGCTCAATCAGGATGGGGGCACGGTTCGCCCATTGTTAACTTCTGCCGGGATCGACGCCGGGCGTGTGCGCAGCGAGATCGATCAGGCGTTAACCCGTCTGCCGCAGGTTGAAGGCACTGGTGGTGACGTTCAACCGTCACACGAACTGGTGCGCGTACTCAACCTGTGCGACAAGCTGGCGCAAAAACGTGCAGACAAATTTATTTCTTCCGAACTGTTTGTTCTGGCGGTGCTTGAAGATCGCGGTACGTTAACCGATCTGCTGAAAGCAGCTGGTGCAACGGCGGATAAACTCTCTAAAGCCATTGAACAAATGCGAGGCGGTGACAGCGTGGATGATCAAGGTGCGGAAGATCAGCGTCAGGCATTGAAGAAATACACTATCGATCTCACCGAGCGTGCTGAGCAGGGTAAACTTGACCCGGTCATCGGCCGCGATGAAGAGATCCGTCGTACCATTCAGGTATTGCAGCGCCGTACCAAAAATAACCCTGTTCTGATCGGTGAACCGGGCGTCGGTAAGACGGCGATTGTCGAAGGTTTGGCGCAGCGCATCATTAATGGCGAAGTGCCGGAAGGGCTCAAGCATAAGCGTGTACTTTCTTTGGATATGGGCGCGTTGATTGCTGGGGCAAAATACCGCGGCGAGTTTGAAGAACGCCTGAAAGGGGTGTTGAGCGATCTCTCCAAGCAGGAAGGCAGCGTCATTCTGTTCATCGACGAACTGCACACGATGGTCGGTGCCGGTAAGGCCGACGGCGCGATGGATGCGGGCAACATGCTCAAGCCAGCGCTGGCCCGTGGAGAACTGCACTGCGTGGGTGCCACCACGCTGAATGAGTATCGTCAGTATATAGAAAAGGATGCCGCGCTTGAGCGCCGCTTCCAGAAAGTCTATGTGGCAGAACCGACGGTCGAAGATACCATCGCCATTTTGCGTGGATTGAAAGAGCGTTATGAACTGCATCACCATGTGCAGATTACCGATCCGGCGATTGTGGCTGCGGCGACCTTGTCGCATCGTTATATTTCCGATCGCCAGTTGCCGGATAAAGCCATTGACCTGATCGATGAAGCGGCATCCAGCATTCGTATGCAGATGGACTCCAAACCAGAATCGCTCGATCGTCTGGAGCGCCGTATCATCCAGCTGAAGCTGGAACAGCAGGCGCTGAATAAAGAATCTGATGATGCCAGTAAAAAACGCCTGGAAATGCTGAGCAGTGAACTCGAACAGAAAGAGCGTGAATATTCTGAACTGGAAGAAGAGTGGAAAGCGGAGAAAGCCTCGCTTTCCGGTACGCAGAATATCAAAGCTGAGCTTGAGCAGGCCAAAATTAGCCTGGAGCAGGCCCGCCGCCTGGGCGATCTTGCCCGTATGTCTGAGTTGCAGTACGGCAAAATTCCGGAACTGGAAAAACAGCTTGCTGCTGCAACACAGGCTGAAGGCAAGACCATGAAGCTGCTGCGTAATCGTGTTACCGATGCGGAGATTGCCGAAGTATTGGCAAAAGCTACCGGTATTCCGGTCGCCAGAATGCTGGAAGGTGAGCGTGACAAACTGTTGCGTCTTGAGCAAGAGCTGCATTCGCGCGTGATTGGGCAGGACGAAGCCGTGGTTGCAGTATCTAATGCCATTCGTCGTAGTCGCGCTGGGCTTTCCGATCCGAACCGGCCGATCGGCTCATTCCTGTTCCTTGGTCCAACGGGGGTAGGTAAAACGGAACTGTGTAAAGCGCTGGCTTCATTCCTGTTCGACAGTGATGACGCCATGGTGCGTATCGATATGTCCGAGTTTATGGAGAAGCACTCCGTCTCAAGGCTGGTTGGGGCACCTCCAGGTTATGTCGGTTATGAAGAGGGCGGCTATTTGACGGAAGCGGTACGCCGTCGGCCTTATTCGGTGATTCTGCTCGATGAAGTGGAAAAAGCACATCCTGATGTGTTCAACATTCTATTGCAGGTGTTGGATGATGGGCGCTTGACGGATGGGCAAGGGCGCACCGTCGATTTCCGCAACACCGTGGTGATCATGACCTCTAATCTGGGGTCCGATCTGATTCAGGAACATTTTGGCCAGATGAACTATGCGCAGATGAAAGAATCGGTTATGGAGATGGTGAGCCATCATTTCCGCCCGGAATTCATCAACCGTATTGATGAAGTGGTGGTGTTCCATCCATTGGGCCAGAAACATATTGCAGCGATTGCCAAGATTCAGTTGGCTCGCCTATACAAACGTCTGGAAGAGCGTGGTTATGAGGTGAGTATCACTGAGCCGGCGTTGGAGCTGTTGGGTAAAACCGGTTACGACCCGGTTTATGGCGCTCGACCATTGAAGCGTGCTATCCAGCAGGAAATCGAAAACCCGCTGGCGCAGCAAATCCTCTCTGGGAAACTGATACCGGGCAAACCTGTGACGCTGGATGTGGAAAACGAGCATATTGTTGCCAAGCAGTAAGTGTTGTCAGTGTTTGTAGCAAAGGTGGGCGGTGCTGTATGAACCGCCCCCTTTCTTTTTGTTTAGCTTGGTTGGTGCCTTTTTCGCTAAAAACGGTCTCTTTCTGGCTAATAAACACCTTTAAAGGATGTTTTTGTCTGTTTTATGAACGCTTGAAACATTTTTTGAATTTAGGGGTTGCGGCCGGCGCGGAACTCCCTATAATGCGCCTCCACTGACCGGGAACAACGACTGACAAGGTCGCCCAGCCAGGAAGAATC
>NZ_JBBCVB010000038.1:0-48652 GCF_037199905.1 Serratia sp. MMO-28 | reverse complement strand
CAGAAAGCTGTTAACGATATTAAACGCGATGCTGCGAGATAATAGGCAATGGGTGACAAATTAATCATCACCCATTGACTTTAAACACAGCTGCTCTCCCTGTGGGAGAGGTAACCGCTCGAATCTGAGTCTGTCGGTGAATTCTTCTTTCTCGATAGCAGCAGGCGTAACGTAAATCTGCATCGAGCGGTGAGCTTCTCCCTCTCCCTGTGGGAGAGGGCGGGGGTGAGGGGCTTGTCGTCCGGCGATTGTCCCCTCACCCTAACCCTCTCCCCAAGGGAGAGGGAACTGGTTAGTCTTAACTGACAAATAGTTGCCGCTGATGCGGCCTTTTTTAGCATTCGACTTTGTTCAGCCGCACACCATAGCGGCTAACCTGTTCTATCACGTGTATCTTATCCATTCCTTTCTGACGGCAATAATTCAGCCCTTCACTATTTGATCTTATTAGCTATGGAGCGCAATGCGCTCCGTTTACGGTAAATAAACATAATCGGTTGGTTTATGCATCCTTGCGGGGGAATTCAGGTGTTTTTGCTACACACTTCGCACTGCGGATCCTTCGGCAGCTTCATCTCGCGGAACTGCATGCTCATGGCGTCAAACATCAGCAATTTCCCCACCAGCGGTTGGCCGTAATGGGTCAGCAGCTTGATTGCTTCCATTGCCTGTAGCGTGCCGATCGTGCCGACTAACGGTGCCATTACCCCGGCCTCCACGCAGGTGAGGGCGTTTTCACCAAATAAGCGGCTCAGGCAGCGATAGCAGGGTTCCCCAGGCTGATAGGTAAACACGCTGAGTTGGCCTTCCATGCGGATAGCAGCACCCGAAACCAGCGGCTTACGCTGTGCATGGCACAGGCGGTTTAGCAGATCGCGTGTGGCAACGTTATCGGTGCAGTCCAGCACCACATCACAGGCGGCAATCTGCGCCGCCATGTGTGCCTCATCCAACTGATCGGCGACCGTATCGATACGGATGTGCGGATTGATCGCGCTCAGCTCAGCGCGCGCCGAATCCACTTTCGCTATGCCGATGCGGGCATCGCGGTGCAGGATCTGGCGCTGCAGATTAGAGAGTGAAACCGTGTCGAAATCAACCAAGGTCAAGTGGCCGACGCCTGCGGTAGCCAGATAAGGCGCTGCCGCACAGCCCAAACCGCCGAGCCCGACGATCAGCACGTGTGCAGCTTTCAGCTTTTCCTGGCCGTCGAAGTCAAAACCACGCAGCACGATCTGGCGGTTATAACGCAGCGTTTCAGCATCGGTTAATTCCGGCAGCATGTTCAGTTCCCCAGTAATCCGTTGAAAGGTTCGATATCCACCATTTCACCGGCAGCGACAAATCCGCGTTCGCGCTCCAGTACGATAAAGCAGTTGCCTTGGCTGTAGGAACTGAACACGTGTGAACCTTGATGGCCGGTGCTGCTCACTTCCAGCTCGCCTGTGGCGTTGCTGCTGAAGATGCCGCGTTGGAAATCGAGGCGGCCCGGTGATTTCTTCAGCGGCGTCAGCGCGCGTGCTTTCAGGCGGGCCGGTAAGCGCCATTCGCTGTGCCCGGCCAGCTTGGCAAGCAACGGTTGCACCAATTGATAGAAAGTCAGTGCGGCAGAAACTGGGTTACCCGGCAGGCCGCAGAACCAGGCGCGTTGCAGCTTGCCGAAGGCGAAAGGTTTGCCAGGTTTGATCGCCAGCTTCCAGAAGCCGACTTGGCCGAGTTCATCCAGCATCTGCTTGGTGTAATCGGCCTCACCGACCGAAACGCCACCGCTGCTGATCACCACGTCCGCCTGGCTATCCGCCTGATTGAACGCGGCGCGAAGGGCTGCCTGATCGTCGCGGATAATCCCCAGATCGATCACCGTGCAGCCAAGCTGTTCCAGCATCAGGCGCACCGCAAAGCGGTTGGTATCGTAAATCTGCCCCGCCTGTAACGGTTGGCCGACAGGTTGCAGTTCGTCACCGGTAGAAAACACCGCGACCTTCAGCTTGCGCATCACCTGCACCTCGGCCACGCCCAGCGAAGCCAGCAGCGGCAACTGTGCCGCCCCGAGCTTAACCCCGGCAGGCAAGACGCTGGCACCCTGACGAATATCTTCTCCCGCCAGCCGGATATTCTGCCCGCTGCGTACTGGTGCGTTGAAGCGCACACCGGCCTCGCTCACCTCTGCCTGTTCCTGCATGATCACCGCATCGGCCCCCGTTGGGATCGGCGCGCCGGTCATAATGCGGAGACAGGTCTTGGCTGGCCACTCGCCGGTGTATGGCGCGCCGGCAAAGGCTTTACCCGCCACCGGTAACGGCGCGTTGGTGTTTAATTCGTTGGTGCGCACCGCGTAACCGTCCATCGCCGAGTTAGCGAAAGGGGGCACATCGATAGGGGAAATCACTGCCGCCGCCGTAATGCGCCCGGCGGCGCTGGTCAGCGCAATGGATTCACTCTCTTGCAGTGGCGCAACCTGGGAGAGCATGGTCTCCAGTGCCTGCTCAAGGGAGATAAGGTCGGAAGTATGGCAATGATCCATAAAATAAGCTCCATAATCAGCGTGCGCGAGTTTTTCGGCAAAGTGCGGCTATTATGGCAGATAACGCCGGAGGGGAGAATGATGCTCCTGAGGTCAACAATAGGAAACGACAATGCACAGACAGATACTGGATTTCTGGTTTACAGAGATTAACCCGGTGATGTGGTTTAAAAAAGACGATGATTTTGATCGTCTGCTACATACCCGCTTCAGCCAGGTTTGGCATGCGGCGTCACGGGGGGAATTGGCACACTGGCGCGCCACGATAGAAGGGCGGTTGGCGGAGATTATCGTGCTCGATCAGTTCAGCCGTAATCTGTTTCGCGACACACCGCGTGCTTTTTCCTGTGATGGTATGGCACTGGTATTGGCGCAGGAGGCGATCGCGAGCGGATTATGCGAACAGCTCAGCATTGAGCAGCGCGGTTTTCTTTATTTGCCGTTTATGCATTCCGAATCCGTGCAGATCCATCAACAGGCATTGGCGTTGTACAGCGAATTAAATAATGGCGATCAACTGGAATATGAAATACGTCATAAAGCCATTATTGAGCGTTTTGGCCGTTATCCACATCGTAATGCGATATTAGGCCGGGAATCGACGCCAGATGAGCGTGAATTTCTGCTGCAACCGGGCTCGGGGTTCTGAATATTTTGCTGCGCGTCCAGCGGGCTGGGCGCGACAGCATTACGTTGCAGGTACGGAGATAACAGGATGTTTTTATTCTATTAAGTTCTTTCAACGTACAAAATAATCTAAGCAAATCCTGGCCGAAGACTTTGTGCTTTACATCGTATGCCGGGCTAAATATAGTCGAAAAAGACAGAATAATAATTATCCCCTTCAAGTATGACGGGTATATCAGTTCCGCCAGATATTGAGTTAACACAGGATGTCAGGTCAATGAGCAAACCAGTGATTGCCATTCATGGCGGAGCGGGGGCAATTACCCGTGCCGCGTTGAGTGCTGAAAAGGAACAACGTTATATTCAGGCGCTTTTCGATATTGTTGCCGCCGGGCAGGTGATTCTGGCACAGGGCGGCAGCGCGCTGGATGCGGTTACGGAAGCAGTCAGGCTGTTGGAAGAGTGCCCGTTATTTAATGCGGGCAAAGGGGCGGTATTTACCCATCAGGGCACCCATGAGCTGGACGCCTGCGTGATGGATGGCCGCACCCGTGACGCAGGGGCGGTTGCCGCTGTCAGCCGGATACGTAACCCAATCCTCGCGGCGCGTGCGGTGCTTGAGAACAGCAATCACGTGCTGTTTGCCGCTGAAGGTGCCGAACGCTTTGCCGCTGCCCACGGCCTGGAAATGGTCGAGCCCGACTTCTTCTTTACTCAGGAACGCTTTGACCAACTGCACCGCGCCCAGGCGGAACTGGGGCGCGTGCTGCTCGATCATGACGGTGCGGCGCTGCACGGTGACGATCCTCTCGACCCCGATCGCAAGTTTGGCACCGTAGGGGCCGTGGCGCTGGATGCTTTGGGTAACCTGGCGGCCGCGACCTCGACCGGCGGCATGACCAATAAACAGGCTGGGCGCATTGGCGATACGCCGATGATTGGCGCTGGCTGCTATGCCAACAATGCTACCGTCGCGGTGTCCAGCACCGGCACCGGTGAAATCTTTATGCGTAATCTCTCGGCCTATGACGTTTCCGCATTGATTGAATATGCCGGGCTAAGCCTGCAACAGGCCTGCGATAAAGTGGTGATGGAAAAGCTGCTGGCGATGGGCGGCAGCGGCGGGTTGATCGCCATCGATCGCTTCGGCAACGTGGCACTGCCGTTCAACAGTGAAGGCATGTACCGTGGCTTTGGCTATGTCGGTGATGCCCCTTCCGTCGGTATCTATCGCTGAACGTTAAGCGGAGGGGCGCATGAGCGATGCCATCATCTTGCCGCCGCAGCGCGTGCTGGCGGTGAGCGATCTGAGCGTACAATTCCGTCAGGAAGGAGAAACCATTGCGGCGGTGCGCAATCTGGCCTTCAACGTGGATCGCGCCGAAACGCTGGCGATTGTGGGTGAATCCGGTTCCGGTAAATCCGTCACCTCGCTGGCGCTGATGCGTCTGGTGGAACAGGGCGGCGGTGAACTGACCCGCGGGGTGATGCAGTTTCGCCGCCGCAATGGCCAGGTGCTCGATCTGGCGCAGGCCAGGCAGAGCACCTTGCGCACCCTGCGCGGTGCCGATATGGCGATGATTTTTCAGGAGCCGATGACCTCGCTCAACCCGGTATTCCCAGTGGGGGAGCAGATCGCCGAGTCGTTACGCCTGCATCAGCACATGGATCACCGCAGCGCCAAACGCGAAGCGTTACGCATGCTTGATCGGGTGCGCATCCCCGAAGCGAAAAATGTGTTGGATCGCTATCCGCACCAGCTTTCCGGCGGCATGCGCCAGCGGGTGATGATCGCCATGGCGCTGTCGTGCAAGCCGGCGTTGCTGATCGCCGATGAACCGACTACCGCGCTGGATGTCACCATTCAGGCGCAAATCTTGCAGTTGATCCGCGAATTGCAGCAGGAAATGCAAATGGCGGTGATCTTTATCACCCACGATATGGGCGTGGTCGCCGAGATTGCCGATCGGGTGCTGGTGATGCATCAGGGAGCAAAGGTAGAAGAAGGCGACGTGCGCGCGCTGTTTGCCGCGCCGCAACAGCCTTATACCCAAGCGCTGCTGGCAGCGGTGCCAAGGCTGGGTTCGATGAAGGATCAGGACTTGCCGGCCAAATTCCCCTTGCCCGGCAGCGCAGACAATGGCGCACCGCAGGATACCTTGCAGGCCGGAGCGGCACCGATCCTGCAGGTGGAAAACCTGGTCGCGCGTTTTGATTTGCGCAGCGGCATTCTCAACCGCGTCACCCGCCGCGTGCACGCGGTGGAAAACATCAGTTTCGATTTATACCCCGGCGAAACGCTGGGGCTGGTGGGGGAGTCCGGCTGCGGCAAGTCCACCACCGGGCGCGCGCTGCTGAAGCTGGTCGATAGCCAGCACGGCACCATTACTTTCAACGGCCAGCGGATCAATCAGCTTAAAGGCGCGGCGTTGCAGCATTTGCGGCGCGATATCCAGTTTATCTTTCAAGACCCTTACGCTTCATTGGATCCGCGTTTGACCGTGGGTTTCTCGATCATGGAACCGTTGTTGGTGCATAACGTGGCGCGCGGTGCCGAGGCGGAAAAGCGCGTGGCCTGGCTGCTGGAGCGGGTTGGGCTGCTGCCGGAACATGCGCGGCGTTATCCGCACGAGTTTTCCGGCGGCCAACGCCAACGGATCTGCATTGCGCGCGCGCTGGCGCTCAACCCGAAAGTGGTGGTGGCGGATGAAGCCGTTTCTGCGCTGGATGTGTCGATACAGGCGCAGATCGTGAATCTGTTACTCGATCTGCAGCGTGAGTTTGGCATCGCTTTCCTGTTTATTTCCCATGATATGGCGGTGGTGGAGCGCATCAGCCACCGCGTAGCCGTGATGTATCTCGGCCAGATTGTTGAGATCGGCCCGCGCCGCAGCGTATTTGAAAACCCACAGCATGCCTATACCCGCAAGCTGATGGCTGCGGTGCCGGTTGCCGATCCGGCCCAAGCTCATCAACGCCAGCCACTGCTGGTGGATGAAATACCCAGCCCGATCCGCGCGCTGGGCGACGACCCCGTTACCGCACCTTTAGTGCAGGTTGGGCCGGGGCACTTTGTGGCCCGCCATCCGATTGCCGGTGCCTTTTAGCCTTGCCTCAGGAGAGAAAACGATATGACCATGCAGAGATTTAAACGCAATGTTCTGGCCGCCGCTCTACTGGCTGTGGCCGCTGGTCCGGCCTGGGCCGCCAAAGATGCGGTGATTGCCGTGGCGTCTAACTTCACCACGCTCGATCCGTACGATGCCAACGACACCCTGTCGCAGGCGGTGGCTAAATCCTTCTATCAGGGGCTGTTCGGCTTCGATAAAGACATGAAGCTGGTTAACGTGCTGGCGGATAGCTATGAGGTGAGCCCAGATGGCCTGACCTATACCATCAAGCTGCATCCGGGGGTGAAATTCCACGATGGCAGCGATTTCAACGCCGAAGCGGTGAAAATTAACCTGGATCGCGCCAGTAACCCGGAGAACCGCCTCAAACGTTATAACCTGTTCAGAATGATCGATAAGACCGAGACAGTGGCACCGGATACCGTCAAGATTGTGTTGAAAACGCCTTTTGCGGCGTTTATCAACAACCTGGCACATCCGGCAGCGGTGATGATCTCCCCGGCGGCGCTGAAACAGTACGGTAAGGAGATCGGTTTCCATCCGGTGGGAACCGGCCCTTACCAGTTTGAAACCTGGAACCAGACCGATTTTGTCAAAGTGAAGAAGTTTGACGGTTACTGGAAAGCCGGGCTGCCGAAACTCGATACCATCACCTGGCGCCCGGTGGTAGATAACAACACCCGTGCGGCGATGCTGCAAACCGGTGAAGCCACCTTTGCCTTCCCGATCCCTTATGAGCAGGCCAGCGTGCTGGAAAAAAACGCTAAGTTGGATCTGGTGGCCGCCCCGTCAATTCTGCAGCGCTATATCAGCATGAACGTAACGCAAAAGCCGTTCGACAACCTGAAAGTGCGCCAGGCGCTGAACTACGCCATCAATAAAGACGCGCTGATTAAAGTAGCATTTGCAGGCTATGCCGTGCCTGCAGAAGGACCGGTGCCACCGGCAATCGACTTTGCTGCTCGCTATCAACCTTGGCCCTACGATCCGGCCAAGGCGCGTGAACTGCTGAAAGAAGCCGGTTACCCGAACGGTTTTACCACCACGTTGTGGTCTTCTCATAACCACAGTACCGCGCAGAAGGTGCTGCAGTTTGCCCAGCAACAGCTGGCGCAGGTTGGGGTGAAGGTGACGGTCACGGCAATGGATGCGGGGCAGCGTGCGGCGCAGGTGGAGAGCGTGGGTGTGAAGGACACCGGCGTGCGGATGTTCTATACCGGCTGGTCGGCATCGACCGGTGAGGCCGATTGGGCGCTGTCGCCGCTGTTCTCTACTCAGGCGGCACCGCCGAAACAGTTCAACACCGCGTTCTACAGCAACCCGCAGGTGGATGAGGATTTGGCAGCGGCGCTGGCAACCACCGATCGCACCAAGCGGCAGGCGCTGTACCAACAGGTGCAGGACCGCATCTGGGCCGATGCCCCGTGGATCTTCCTGGTCACTGAGCGTCTGCTCTCGGCAAATAACAAACAGCTGAGCGGTTTCTATGTGATGCCGGATGCGTCATTCAACTTCGACAACGCAGACCTGAAATAAGGCACCCTCCGCGCTAATGAGTCGCTCCCTCTCCCTGTGGGAGAGGGTTGGGGTGAGGGGAATTGCACGTAATGCTTAATTACTTTCTTAAACGCCTGCTGGGGCTGATCCCAACGCTGCTGATTGTGGCGGTGCTGGTGTTCCTGTTTGTTCATCTGCTGCCGGGCGATCCGGCGCGGCTGGTGGCCGGGCAAGACGCCGACGAAGCGGTGGTGCAACTGGTGCGCCAGGACTTGGGGCTGGATAAACCGCTGCTGCAGCAGTTTGTGCGTTTCTTCGTCAACATTCTGCAGGGCGATTTTGGTACCTCGATGGTCTCTAAGCGCCCGGTCAGTGCAGAGATCGCCTCACGCTTTATGCCCACGTTCTGGCTGACGATCGCCAGCATGCTGTGGGCGGTGATCTTCGGTATGGGGATCGGTATGACTTCCGCCGTGTGGCGCAACCGCTGGCCTGATCGGCTGGGCATGACGCTGGCGGTGTCAGGCATCTCTTTCCCGGCCTTTGCGCTGGGGATGCTGCTGATGCAGGTGTTTTCGGTCAATCTGGGCTGGCTGCCCACGGTGGGGGCAGATAGCTGGCGGCACTATATTCTGCCCTCCGTCACGCTGGGCGCGGCGGTGGCTGCGGTGATGGCGCGTTTTACCCGAGCCTCGTTTGTCGAAGTGATGCAGGAAGACTATATGCGCACCGCGCGCGCCAAGGGCGTGCGGGAGTCGCTGGTGATCGTCAAGCACGGGCTGCGCAACGCGATGATCCCGGTGGTGACCATGATGGGCCTGCAGTTTGGTTTTCTGCTGGGTGGCTCGATCGTGGTGGAAAAGGTATTCAACTGGCCAGGATTAGGGCGCTTGCTGGTGGATTCGGTAGAAATGCGTGATTACCCGGTGATCCAGGCCGAAGTGCTGTTGTTTTCCCTGGAGTTTATTCTGATTAACTTGTTGGTGGATATGCTGTATGCGGCGATCAACCCTTCCATTCGCTATCAATAGGCGGCCGCATGATTAAGCATTGGCGGCGAAATGCCGCACTGAAAGCGATGCCGCAGGTGAACCCTCATGCGGTGCGTACCCCTTGGCATGAATTCTGGCGGCGTTTCCGGCGGCAGCATGTGGCCATGGTGGCCGGGCTGTTTGTGCTGTTGCTGGTGGCGGCGGCGCTGTTGGCACCCTATCTGGTGCCCTATGATGCGGAGAACTACTTCGATTACGATCGGCTGAACGACGGCCCTTCGCTGCTGCACTGGCTGGGGGTTGATTCCCTCGGGCGCGATATCTTCAGCCGTATTCTGATGGGCGCGCGTATTTCCCTGGCGGCCGGGGTGTTTTCGGTCTTGGTGGGTGGAGCGATTGGCACGCTGCTTGGTTTATTGGCCGGGTATTATGAAGGCTGGTGGGATCGCATCGTGATGCGCATCAGCGACGTGCTGTTTGCCTTCCCCGGCATTCTGCTGGCGATTGGCGTGGTGGCGATCATGGGCAGCGGTATGGCCAACGTGATTGTTGCAGTGGCGATTTTCAGCATCCCGGCGTTTGCCCGTTTAGTGCGTGGTAACACGCTGGTGTTAAAACACCTGACCTACATTGAATCGGCACGCAGCATTGGCGCTTCTGACTGGACCATTATCCTGCGGCATATTCTGCCGGGCACCATTTCATCCATTGTGGTCTATTTCACCATGCGTGTCGGCACCTCGATTATCACCGCCGCCAGCCTGTCGTTTCTTGGCCTGGGCGCTCAGCCGCCCACGCCGGAGTGGGGGGCGATGCTTAATGAGGCCAGGGCCGATATGGTGATCGCACCGCACGTGGCGATCTTCCCCAGTTTGGCGATTTTCCTCACCGTGCTGGCGTTCAATCTGTTGGGCGATGGGCTGCGCGATGCGCTGGATCCGAAGCTGAAGGGTTAAATGCTTAGCCCAAGGAAGGGTTATCGAAAAATAAACCATGTATCAAGAATCAGTAATAATATGCCACCGATTAAAACGGTAAGGGTTTCTGACCAGTACTTCAGCGGCTCATCACCTCTGCGATAGCAGTATTTTGTTGATGTGAAGCGATAACGGCCATGAAACTCACCTGTTCTGAGAGCAGTTATCCCCCAATGCAGGCCTCCAACCCCACCAAATGCAAGTACAATGTAAAAAACAATATCAGATACTGACATTTGCTACCCTTTACTCTGGTGACACTTTCTTATCTTACATGGCAGTCATGTAAAATAGCATCTAAGTTCAATTGAGGAAGATGTTTAAGGAAGGAAGCAAATTTCAGGCGTAAAAAAACCGACTGGTGAGGCCGGTTTTTTTGCTTTCCTGTACGAAGTTGGCGGCGAGTGGTCCACATCTAACGTGAGCACTATACGTCAAATCTCTCCATACTGAAATACAGTGGTTCCGCGCTTTGCTTAAGGAACTGTACGTCTTTGCTTGTCGTTTACCAAGTTGGGCTTGAGTTTAGGTGCCACCCGGAGCAGGTGACACAGGAGATTACCTCTGCATCCAGGTGACTTCATAATGGTAGTGATTCGCCGTTAGCAGGAACTCGGGGCTGACGCTGGGGCTCCAGGAGTCATCACCGCCCACGCCCATATGGAAACCGTCCAGGTTGAGCCAGGTGCCCGCTTCTTCCTGCAGCAAATGCTGATGCGTTGTCTCCATCAACTGCTGCTGGCTGTAACGGCTCAGGCCAAAGTGGAAACGGCCCTGCCACTGCCAGCGGCCAAAGGTGAGCTGGCGGGTATCACAGCGCAGGCCGTTTTCGCTGGGGAAAATATACGGTGTGTGCAGGGCTGCTAACGGCAGCACCCAGCGCCCTTGCTGTGCTGCTAGCTGGCGATCTGGGTAGTTCTCGTGCGGCCCCAGGCCCAGCCACTCAACCGCTGCGGCGGTTTCTGCCAACTGGCAGCTCAAGCCGATGCGCGCGGGTGCGGGTACGCCACTGGCGAGAACGACATCCACGCTGATATGCAGCTTTCCAGCGCGATCGAGCAGATAGGTTTTGCGGCTGATAAACAGTGGCTGCTGCTGGCTGCTGTAGCTGTGCACCGTTGAGATTTGCACGCCATGCCCGAGGGCGTCGGCGTTGAAGGACAGCAGTTGGCTTTCCAGCGCGTACATGCCGGCTTTTTTCCAGCGTTCTACCCAGGCATTGGGATCGATACGCGTTGCTTCGCTGACGCCGATATCGTTATCCAGCGGTGCCCGCACAAACTGGTCGCGCAGCGGGCTCAAGAACTGCGGCTCACCATCACGCCACCATTGGATCAGGTAACCGCGGGTGGTACAAAATTGCCAGCGCTGCTGCCCGTGGGTGATTTCCACCGTCTCTGGATGAGCGATCAACTGCGGCAACGGGCCGCTGCTGATATCGGGCAGTGCCAGCGCGTGCGGTAAGCGCCACTGGTCCCAGGCGCAGCGGTGGCCCGCGGCGGCCCAGGCCGTTGCCCTTGGCTGGCGGACCTCAACATTCAGCCATAGCTCACCGCTGCCTTGTACCTGTGGCATCTCACCCAGCACTAGGCGTTGGGTGCCTTGCGGTGGGATGTCCAGTAACTGCTCGCCTTGGGCGATGCACTGCCCGTCCAGCTCCAGCCGCCAGAACAACTGTTCATTGTCGGTAGGGCGGAACAGGTATTCACTGGTGACCTCAATGGTCAGCGGCGCTTCTGGCTGATGCCGAAATTGGAAAAACTGCTGCGCGCGCTGCGCCTCATACAGAGCGGGATGGGGGGTACGATCGGGGAACACCAGCCCATTCATACAGAACTGGCGATCGTTAGGGGTATCGCCGAAATCACCGCCGTAGGCCCAGTAACGCACGCCGTCTTCACCGGTGCGGGTCAGCGCCTGATCCACCCAATCCCAGACAAAGCCACCCTGCAAGCGTGGGTGCTTACGGAATGCCTGCCAGTAGCGGTCAAAACCACCGAAGCTGTTGCCCATCGCGTGAGCATATTCACATAGGATCAGCGGACGATGCTCATTCGGCAGGCCGATCCATTTTTTGATCGACCACTTCGGCACCTGCGGGAAGGGCTGGTCCTGATCTACGCGCGCGTACATTGGGCAGACAATGTCGGTGGCAGCGGTATCTGCACCGCCACCTTCGTACTGCACCGGGCGGGTTGGATCGCTGCTTTTGATCCAGCGGTACAGGGCGTCGTGCGCGCTGCCGTGGCCGGACTCATTGCCCAGCGACCAAATGATAATGCAGGGATGGTTGCGATCGCGCTGCACCATGCGCGTGACGCGCTCACTCAGGGCAGGAAACCATACCGGATCGTCCGTCAGGCGGTTCATCGGCTGCATACCATGGGTTTCGATATTGGCTTCATCCACCACGTACAGGCCGTAGCGATCGCACAACCGATACCAAAGCGGATGGTTAGGATAATGTGAACAGCGCACCGCGTTGAAGTTATGCCGCTTCATCAGCAGGATATCTTGTAGCATGGTGGCTTCGTCCATCACCTGCCCCTGTTCCGGGTGATGCTCATGGCGGTTGGTGCCGCGAATCAGAACGGGTTTGCCATTCACCTTTAGCAGGCCGTCGCTGATTTCTACCTGGCGGAAACCCACGTCATAGGCTTCTGCCTCAATCAATGAACCGTCGGCCGCCAGCAAGGAGACCACGGCGCGGTACAGATGAGGCTGTTCGGCGCTCCACAGCGCGGGCTGTTCCACTGCTAAGCGTAGGGTGGTGCGATCGTCATAGCAGCCGCGTTCGTCAATAATTTCGCTGCCCAGTGGCTGCTGGTGTGTGGCGGTGAGTTGCTCACCCTGCCAAAGCTGAACGCGTATGGAGCAGCCCGCCGTTGGCGATTGAACCTGTACCAGCGCCTCTAGCTCAGCGTGATAAAAACCCGGGGCCAGATGGGTGCGTAACTGAATATCGCTCAGATGGCTGCTTGGCTTATGCAACAGGCTAACATCGCGGAAAATACCGCTCATGCGCCACATGTCTTGATCTTCCAGATAGCTGCCGTCGCTCCAGCGCAGCACCATCACCGCCAGCCGGTTTTCGCCGGGCCGCAAGGCGTTGCTCAAATCAAACTCGGCGGGTAGGCGGCTGTCTTGCGAATAGCCAATCCAAACACCGTTACACCACAGATAGAACGCTGAATTGACGCCGTCGAAAATAACCCGCGTCTGCCCCTGTTGCAGCCAGCTTTCGGCCACCTCAAAGGAGAGGGAATAGCAGCCGGTCGGGTTCTGTTGCGGCACGAATGGCGGTGTGACCGGGATTGGGTAGGTGATATTGGTGTAGATCGGCACGTCGTAACCGGCCATCTGCCAGTTAGACGGCACCTGAAGCGTGTCGGCATCGTCCAGATCCTGCTGTAACCAGCGTTCTGGCACGGCTTCTGGCTGGGTGAAATAGCTGAACCTCCAGGCACCGTTGAGCAAGGTTCGCTGTGCTGAAGGCTGGTCAAATTGCGCCTGCTGCTCGTCACGCCAGCTGGCAAACGGCGGGTGTGCTGGCAGGCGGTTATAGTGGGTACAGGCTGGGTTTTCCCAGTCGCGCCGGGCAAGGATTGAGGCTAATGAGGCAGGAGCAGACGGAATATCAACAGGATTCATGGGGATACCTTGGCTGAAATGTCATATCAATGATGTGCGGTAACATGAAGGGCAACGATCCGCTTGTAAAGGCGTTCACGCCGCTAAAGCGAAGAGGATCACAAATGGGGGGCAGGCCGGTAAAACCGGGGCCTTAAGCGATAAGGAAATCGCTGTTTGTGGCTACCGAGTGCAGCCACAAACAGCTAAAAAAATCAGCGGAAGAGATGCTCGGCATGGAAGCGCAGGTGATCTTCGACAAACGTAGCAATAGTGAAATAGCTGTGGTCGTAACCCGGTTGAGTACGCAGCGTTAGCGGCCAGTCGAGCTGACGTGCCAGCTCGGCCAGCTTCGCCGGTTGCAGTTGATCGGCCAGAAACTGATCGCCATCGCCCTGATCCACCAGAATAGGCAGTTTTTCTGCGCCGTTCGCCAGCAGGTGGCAACTGTCGTATTGCAGCCACTGGCTCTCGTCGTCACCCAGGTAGGCGGCAAAGGCTTTACGCCCCCACGGCACCTGACAAGGGTTAACAATCGGCGCAAAGGCCGATACGGAACGGAAGCGCTGCGGATTGCGCAAGGCCATCATCAGCGCGCCGTGGCCGCCCATCGAGTGACCAAAGATGGACTGACGATCGCTGATGCTGAAATGCTGCTGAATCAGCGCGGGCAGCTCATCGCTGATGTAATCGTACATGCGAAAGTGCTTATCCCAAGGGGCCTGGGTGGCGTTGAGATAAAAACCCGCCCCCTGGCCCAGATCGTAACTCGCGTCGTTGGGCACGTCGTCGCCGCGCGGGCTGGTGTCGGGCATCACCAATACCAGCCCCAGTTCGGCAGCGATGCGTTGGGCACCCGCCTTCAGCGTGAAGTTTTCATCATTGCAGGTCAGCCCCGACAGCCAATACAGCACCGGCGGGGGATTGTCATCGCGCGGCGGCGGCAGATAGATGCTGAAAGTCATGTTGCAATTCAGGCTCTGCGCCGCGTGGCGGTAACGCTGTTGCCAGCCACCGAACATGCGGTGCTCTTCGAGAAGTTCTAATGACGTGTTCATCTCTCTGCCTCCTGGCTTATTGGTCAAAATGGATCACCGAACGGATCGACTTGCCTTCATGCATCAAATCGAAGGCGTCGTTGATCTGCTCTAACCCCATGGTGTGGGTAATAAAGTCATTCAGGGCAAATTCGCCGTCCATATAGCGCTGCACAATGCCGGGGAGCTGGCTGCGGCCTTTCACGCCACCGAACGCGGAACCGCGCCATACGCGGCCGGTTACCAGTTGGAATGGGCGGGTAGCAATCTCTTCACCGGCACCGGCAACGCCGATAATCACCGATTCCCCCCAGCCTTTGTGGCAGCACTCCAGCGCCGAGCGCATCACGTTGACGTTACCGATGCATTCGAAGGAGAAATCAACGCCGCCGTCGGTCAGCTCAACGATCACTTCCTGAATCGGCTGGCTGTAATCTTTCGGGTTGATCAGATCGGTGGCACCCAGCTTACGTGCCAGCTCGAACTTGCTGGTGTTGATATCGATGCCGATAATGCGGCTTGCACCGGCCATCTGAGCGCCGATAATCGCCGAAAGGCCAATGCCGCCCAGGCCAAAGATTGCCACGGTATCGCCCGCTTGCACTTTGGCGGTGTTCAATACTGCACCCATACCGGTGGTGACGCCGCAGCCCAGCAGGCAGACCTCTTCCAGCGGCGCTTCTTTGCTGATTTTGGCCAGCGAGATTTCTGGCACCACGGTGCGTTCGGCGAAGGTGGACGTACCCATATAGTGGAAAATCGGCTTGCCGTCTTTAAAGAAGCGCGTGGTGCCGTCGGGCATCAGCCCCTTGCCCTGGGTAGCGCGGATCGCCTGACACAGGTTGGTTTTACCGGATTTACAGAATTTGCACTCGCCGCATTCCGGGGTGTAGAGCGGGATGACGTGATCGCCCACGGCGACGCTGGTTACGCCTTCACCGATCGCTTCCACGATGCCACCGCCTTCGTGGCCGAGGATCGCCGGGAATACCCCTTCAGGATCTTTACCAGACAGCGTGTAGGCATCGGTATGGCAAACGCCGGTGGCGACGATCCGCACCAGCACTTCGCCTTTCTGCGGTGGCATCAGATCGACTTCTTC
This sequence comes from Serratia sp. MMO-28, assembly GCF_037199905.1. Classification (NCBI taxonomy): domain Bacteria; kingdom Pseudomonadati; phylum Pseudomonadota; class Gammaproteobacteria; order Enterobacterales; family Yersiniaceae; genus Serratia; species Serratia sp. MMO-28. Next base: position 33,135 of record NZ_JBBCVB010000038.1, on the reverse strand, counting down.
GATCGTCAGCGGCTGATTCGGGCCCCAAGCTACGGCCGCGCGGGTTTTGATCATCTCCATTCTACTTCTCCTCAGTGTTTTCAGTGGCCGCAGTGTCAGCCTGCTCAATAATCAGTTCTTTCAATGCGCGGACGTTGGGCCCGAACGCATCGCGTCGCCACAATAAACAGGTGGCGGTTTCAGCAATCTCTGGCGGTAACGGGTGCACTTTTACCCGTTCAAAGCCCGGTAATAAATTAAGTACCGAATGCGGGATCATTGCTAACCCGGCACCGCTGGCCACGCAGGCCAGCATGGCGTGATAGGACTGGATCTCCATAATCTGGCCGGGCACTGCGCCGCTGTGTTTGAACCAGGATTCCAGCCGCAAACGGTAAGAACAGCTGGCACGGAAGGCGAACAGGGTTTCCCCTTTGGCATCGTGCGCGTTTTCGATCGGGGCATGGTCCAGACAGGAAATCACCACCATGCGCTCCGGGAAGGCGATACAGCCGTTCAGTTCATCGTGCTGCAATGGGCCATCTACCAACGCTGCTGCCAGCGTACCGGCGCGGACCCGTTCGATAATTTCCCCCGAGGTGCCGGTAGTGAGCGACAGCGCGGCCAGCGGGTAACGCTGGTGATAAGCTGCCAGCAAACTCGGCAGGCGGGTGGCGGCGGTGCTTTCCATTGACCCCAGGGCAAAGTTGCCTGCCGGTTCCCCGGCGTGAGTGATGCTCATGGCCTCTTCGCTCAGCGCCAGGATCCGCTGGGCGTAACAGAGAAAATTATGGCCCATTGGCGAAAGCCGCAGCCGCTGTTTTTCACGAATAAACAGATCGGCCCCCAACTCCTGCTCAAGCTGGCGCAAACGCGTGGTCAGGTTCGATGGGACGCGGTGCAACTGCTCGGCGGCACGGGCGACGGAGCCGGTTTCGGCCACGCTGCAAAACATGCGCAGTTGGGTCAGATCCATTACTTTCTCTTTTTGTGATGAACTTGGTTAGTATTATTCAGTTTTTGTGAGTGTAATACTGCTGCATGATAGTCGCAACTTTCTTCTAACATTCAGGAATCACCCATGGCGTTAAGAATTGCTCTGAGTGGCTTTATTGCGTTGATTGTCGCGATGGGCATTGGCCGTTTTGCCTTTACGCCACAGGTGCCGCTGATGATAGCTGAGCAGCAGTTTACCCTGACCGGGGCCGGGCTGGTGGCAGCGCTGAACTACCTGGGCTACCTGTGTGGCGCTTTTGACGCCATGCGCGCCAGCCGCCACGTCGAGTGCCGTTTGTGGCTCGGCGTTTGGGGCGTAGTGCTCTTCACTCTGTTGTCGGCAGTGGTTGATGGCGTGTGGTGGCACGGAGCGGTGCGCTTGATGATTGGCTGGGCCAGCGGCTGGTCGATGGTGCTGGTGGCGGCGTGGACCAACGAACGCTTGGCTCATTTCGGCCGCCCGGCGTTAAGCGCCGCCGTGTTTGCCGGGCCGGGTGCCGGGATTTTTATCAGCGGTATGTTGGCCGTGGCAATCAACAGCCTGGCACTGAGTGCCGCACAGGCATGGCTGGTGTATGGCGTGCTGGCTTTGGTGTTGGTTGGTGTTATCAGCATTAATCTGCCGCGGGCTGGAGATCTGCACCGCCCGGAGACGGCTCCGGAACCGCTGGTGCTGACGCCGGCCTTGAAGCGCCTGGTATGGAGCTATAGCCTGGCTGGCTTTGGCTATATCCTGCCCGCCACCTTTCTTTCGCAGATGGCGGCGGCGCGTTTCCCCGGCAGCCTGTTTGCCCAGTTTGTCTGGCCGATTTTTGGTGGTGCGGCGGTGCTGGGGATCGTCATCGGTATTCTGACGCGCCATAAGCTCACAACGCAAAGCCGCTTGGCCATCACCTTATGGGTGCAGGCGCTGGGCGTGCTGTGTGCTGAGTTGGTGCCGGGTGTAAGCGGGCTGGTGCTGGGCGCACTATTTACCGGCGGTGGCTTCCTCAGTGTGGTACAGCTTTCCATTCTGCACGGCAGGGAGTTGGCCCCTCATCATGCGCGCTACATGGCAGGGTTGCTGACCACCGGTTATGCGTTAGGGCAACTGGTTGGCCCCGTCTTGTCGGCGGTTTCAACCGCCTTGACCCAACGGCTGGAGCCCGCACTGTATGTCGCGGTGGTGGCGTTGGCGATCGCCGGTTTGCTGGTGATCAATACGCCGGCGCGGGCCGCGACAAAAAACGAGCATAACGCTGATTGAATTCCGTACAAAAAACACGGGATAGCCGCAGCCCGCCTGCCAGGGGCTGGATGCGGATATTTCACTCAATGATGAAGCACAATCACTGGATAAACGCTTCGCTCTCATCTAGAGTGGGGGAAAATCTTGACCGGGTTCACGCTATATGGCGTCTGAACTCAGTAGTTAAAAAGAATGAGACACCGCAAATCTGCTAGTGATTGGCCTAGCAGGCATTGTCGGAGCCGCCTGCCGGAGAAATATACCCATGACATCGTTAAGTAATGAAGCTGCACTGGTGCACGCAGCGCTCGAAGCGCGCGGCCTGGAGACCCCCTTGTGCGGGGAAATGTTAGACCGAGAAACGCGTAAAAGCCGCATCAAAGAACACATGACGGAAATCATGAAGTTGCTGAATCTCGATCTGTCTGATGACAGCCTGGCAGAAACGCCGCATCGCATTGCGAAAATGTATGTCGACGAAATTTTCTCCGGGCTGGATTATGCCAACTTCCCGAAAATCACCGTCATTGAGAACAAAATGAAGGTGGATGAAATGGTCACGGTGCGGGATATCACCCTGACCAGCACCTGTGAGCACCATTTTGTGACCATCGATGGGAAAGCGACGGTGGCATATATCCCGAAAGATGCGGTGATAGGCCTGTCGAAAATCAACCGTATCGTGCAGTTCTTCGCCCAGCGCCCGCAGGTGCAGGAACGTTTGACCCAGCAGATTCTGGTGGCGCTGCAAACCTTGCTCGGTACTAATAACGTGGCAGTATCCATTGATGCGGTCCATTATTGTGTTAAGGCCCGTGGGATCCGCGATGCGACCAGCGCCACGACCACCACCTCTCTGGGAGGGCTGTTCAAATCCAGCCAGAACACCCGTCAGGAGTTCCTGCGTGCGGTGCGTCACCATCAGGGGTGAGAATGAGTGCTTCGGTAACGAAGAGAATAGGCGCCTGCGGGCGCCTTTTTAACGATCTGAATACAGCGGTATAACATGAACCATCATGCAACAACGTCGCTGCCGCGCATTGCGACGTTGGACTGTGCTCGCGGTATCGCCATTCTCGGCATTCTGCTGATGAATATCAGCGCTTTTGGTCTGCCGAAAGCGGCCTATCTCAACCCGGCTTATCTCGGTATCCCTCCGGCACGCGATGCCTGGACCTGGGCGTTGCTGGATCTGTTTGCCCAGGCCAAGTTTCTGGCAATGTTTGCGCTGTTGTTTGGTGCAGGTCTGCAACTGTTGTTGCACCGCGGTAAAGTATGGATACGCGCCCGCCTGTCGTGGCTGGTGCTGTTTGGCTTGGGGCATGGGGTTTTCCTGTGGGATGGCGACATTCTGCTGGCCTATGGGCTGATCGGCCTGGTGTGCTGGCGTATGATTCGCGACGCCAAAGACACCATTACGCTGTTGAAAACCGGGGCGGTGCTGTACGCGATCGGCATTGCGGTATTGCTGCTGCTGGGATTGATATCGCACGCTGAGCCGGGCAGTTTCTGGCAGCCGGGTGCGGCGGAATTGCAGTATGAGAAATTCTGGAAGCTACAAGGGGGGATGGAAGCCTGGCGCAGCCGCCTGGATCTGCTTTCCTCCAGCCTGTTGGCGATTGGCGCGCAGTATGGCTGGCAACTGGCCGGTTTGATGCTGTTTGGCGCGGGCCTGATGCGCAGCGGCTGGCTGCGCAACAGGTATACCCCTGCTCACTACCGGCGTTTGGCGGCCTGGCTGATACCGCTTTCATTGTTGATTCAGTTGCCGGGTGTGGCGCTGCAGTGGCACCTGAACTGGGACTACCGCTGGAGCGGTTTCTTGCTGCAGGTACCGCGTGAGCTGGGGGCGTCATTGCAGGCGATGGGCTACCTGGCACTGGTTTACGGTTTTTGGCCCACCTTTTCCCGCTGGCGTATCAGCCATTGGCTGACGCAGGTTGGGCGCATGGCGTTGAGCAATTACCTGCTGCAAACGCTGATCTGCACCACGCTGTTTTACCGTTTTGGTCTTTACCAGCAGTTTGATCGCTTGCAGTTACTGGCGTTTGTCCCGCTGGTGTGGCTGGCTAACCTGTTGTTTTCTAACCTATGGTTGCGTCATTTCAAGCAAGGCCCGATGGAGTGGCTGTGGCGCTGGCTGACGGCCATGGCCGCCGGTGACAATGCGCAGCAGAAAGCAAACTGAGATCTGGCGCAGGCAGGTTAAAAAAATGTATGTAAACGTTTTCTTTCCTGTGACGTAATTCACGCTGAGGAGGATGACAATCGGAGTAGGATAGTGCCATTGTCAACTTTTCTGACTCCAGGGCGTTCCATGAATTCTGTCCATCCGATCACCATTCGCGACGTTGCGAAGCGTGCAGGCGTGTCTGTGGCTACCGTTTCGCGGGTGCTGAACAACAGCGCCCTGACTAGCCCGAAGACGCGTGAACAGGTGCTGCAGGCGGTTGCGGAACTGGGCTATCGGCCAAACGCCAATGCCCAAGCGCTGGCCACGCAGAGCAGCGATACGCTCGGTGTGGTGGTGATGGATGTCTCCGATCCCTTTTTTGGTGCCTTGGTGAAAGCGGTTGACACCGTAGCGCAGCAAAACCACAAATACCTGCTGATCGGTAACAGTTATCACCAGGCGGACAAAGAGCGTCATGCGATAGAAGTGTTAATCCGCCAGCGGTGTAATGCCTTGATTGTCCATGCAAAAGTGCTGAGTGATGCGGAACTGATCGCCTTTATGGATCAGGTGCCGGGCATGGTGCTGATTAACCGGGTGATAACAGGTTACGAGCATCGCTGCGTCGGGCTGGACAACGTATTCGGGGCCGAGATGGCGCTGCGTCTGCTGTTGTCGCAGGGCCATCAGCGCATCGGCTATCTGGGTTCCAATCATCCGATCGAAGACGGCCCGCTGCGCCAGCAGGGGTACAGCCAGGCCATGATGGCCGCCGGTATTTCACCAGCAGAGAGTTGGCGTGCCTATGGTTCACCAGACTTGCAGGGGGGCGAAGCGGCGATGGTGGAACTGCTCGGCCGCAACCTGCACCTGAGCGCGGTCTTTGCCTACAACGATGCCATGGCCGCCGGTGCCATGGCGGTATTGAAAGAAAACGGTATCACGGTGCCACAGCATTTCTCGCTGGTGGGGTTCGATGATATTCCCATCGCGCGCTACACCAGCCCAAAATTGACCACTATCCGCTATCCTATTGTTTCTATGGCAACTCTGGCCACCGAACTGGCGCTGAAAGGCGCCGCTGGGGCGCTGGAGCCGCAAACCTCGCATATTTTCATGCCGACGCTGGTGCGCCGCCATTCTGTGGCACCGTGGCAAAGTGAGGTGGCGGTCACTCTCTAAACATTTAGTGTTGTGTAACCGTTTTCAATCTGTGAGAAAATTCACAGAATATTAACATCACGCTGTCTATGCTCTATAACCAAAGTGCTGGGAGTGGCAAGCCCGTCGGTGCCGCCTCCAGTACGGTGGGTATCACTTTCATACCGAGTACGACCCTCTACAAACCGGAGACAGACAATGAATAAGAAGGTTTTCACCCTGGCCGCGCTGGCCGCAAGCATGATGTTTGGCGCTGCCGCTCACGCAGAAACTCGTATTGGTGTCACCATTTATAAATACGACGACAACTTTATGTCGGTAGTGCGTAAGGCCATTGAGAAAGATGCCAAGGCGTCTCCGGACGTCACGCTGTTAATGAATGACTCGCAGAATGACCAATCCAAGCAGAACGATCAGATCGACGTGCTGATTGCCAAAGGAGTGAAAGCTCTGGCGATCAACCTGGTGGATCCGGCCGCCGCACCGGTGGTGATTGATAAAGCGCGGGCCAACGATATTCCGGTGGTGTTCTACAACAAAGAACCTTCGCGCAAGGCGCTGGACAGCTACGACAAAGCCTATTACGTCGGTACCGATTCTAAAGAATCCGGTGTGATTCAGGGTGAACTGATTGCCAAACACTGGAAAGCCAACCCGAACTGGGATCTGAATAAAGACGGCCAGATCCAGTATGTGCTGTTGAAAGGCGAACCAGGGCATCCGGATGCTGAAGCGCGTACCACTTACGTGGTGAAAACGCTGAATGAGAAAGGCTACAAAACTGAGCAGCTCCAGCTGGATACCGCGATGTGGGACACCGCTCAGGCTAAAGACAAGATGGATGCCTGGCTGTCTGGCCCGAATGCCAACAAGATCGAAGTGGTGATTGCCAACAACGATGCGATGGCCATGGGGGCCGTAGAGGCCCTGAAAGCGCATAACAAAACTAGCATTCCGGTCTTTGGCGTGGATGCATTGCCAGAAGCGCTGGCGCTGGTGAAATCGGGCGCGATGGCCGGCACCGTGCTGAATGACGCCGAAAACCAGGCGAAAGCCACCTTCGAGCTGGCAAAAAATCTGGCGGCGGGTAAACCAGCGGCCGATGGCACCCAATACAAGATCGAAAATAAAGTCGTGCGTATCCCTTACGTGGGTGTAGATAAAGACAATCTGTCTCAGTTTGTTAAATAAGTATATTGCGATGCAATGACCCCGCCGAACATCGGCGGGGAGTTCATTATTAGAAAACCCAGGTATATTTATGGCCGATAACTCTCGTGAGTGGCTGTTGGAAATGACCGATATTAATAAGTCATTTCCCGGCGTAAAGGCATTGGATAATGTCAATCTGCGCGTTCGTCCGCACTCCATTCATGCGTTGATGGGGGAAAACGGCGCGGGTAAATCGACGTTATTGAAATGTCTGTTTGGCATTTATAAAAAAGATTCCGGCAGTATCCTGTTCCAGGGGCAGGAAATAGATTTCAAGAGTTCGAAAGAGGCGCTGGAACACGGCGTTTCTATGGTGCATCAGGAATTAAACCTGGTTCTGCAACGTTCTGTGATGGACAACATGTGGCTGGGGCGCTATCCGACCAAAGGCCTGTTTGTCGATCAGGACAAAATGTACAAAGACACCAAAGCCATCTTCGACGAACTGGATATTGATATCGATCCGCGTGCGAAAGTGGGCACGCTGTCGGTATCCCAGATGCAGATGATCGAAATTGCTAAAGCGTTCTCGTATAACGCCAAGATCGTCATTATGGATGAACCGACCTCTTCATTGACGGAGAAAGAGGTGAAACACCTGTTCACCATTATCCGTAAACTGAAAGATCGTGGCTGCGGTATCGTTTATATCTCCCATAAGATGGAAGAGATTTTCCAGCTGTGCGATGAAATTACCATTCTGCGCGATGGCCAGTGGATTGCCACCCGGCCGCTGGAAGGGTTGGATATGGACAAGATCATTTCGATGATGGTTGGCCGTTCGCTGAGCCAGCGCTTCCCCGATCGCCAGAATACGCCGGGAGAGGTGATTCTGGAGGTGAGGAACCTGACCTCCCTGCGCCAGCCTTCGATCCGCGATGTCTCTTTTGACTTGCACAAGGGCGAGATTCTGGGGATTGCCGGTTTGGTGGGGGCCAAGCGTACCGATATTGTGGAAACCCTGTTCGGTATCCGCGAGAAAGTCGCCGGTACCATCAAGCTGCACGGCAAAAGTATCAATAATCACACCGCCAATGAAGCCATTAACCACGGCTTTGCATTGGTGACGGAAGAGCGCCGCTCAACCGGTATTTATGCTTATCTGGACGTCGGTTTTAATTCGCTGATCTCCAATATCCGTAATTACAAAAATAAAGTGGGCTTGCTGGACAATACCCGGATGAAAAGCGACACCCAATGGGTGATCGATGCTATGCGGGTAAAAACGCCGGGGCACCGTACCAATATTGGTTCGCTTTCGGGGGGCAATCAGCAGAAAGTGATTATCGGCCGTTGGTTACTGACGCAGCCGGAAATATTGATGATGGATGAGCCGACGCGCGGTATTGACGTGGGAGCCAAGTTTGAAATTTATCAGTTAATGACCGAGTTGGCGAAGAAGGGCAAGGGGATCATTATTATCTCTTCTGAAATGCCAGAGCTGCTGGGAATTACCGACAGAATACTGGTGATGAGTAATGGTCAGGTTGCGGGCATCGTGAATACCAAACAGACCTCGCAAAATGAAATACTGCGATTAGCCTCCTTGCATCTTTAAGGATCGTGATTATGAACGTGCTTAATAAAAAAACTTTGTTCACTTACTTTAAAGAAAGTGGCATTTACGTGGTATTGCTGGTGCTGCTGGCAATTATCATTATTCAGGATCCGACGTTTTTAAGCCTGATGAACCTGAGTAACATCCTGACCCAATCTTCGGTGCGCATTATTATTGCTCTGGGCGTGGCGGGGCTGATCGTCACCCAAGGGACCGACCTTTCTGCCGGGCGGCAGGTGGGGCTGGCGGCGGTGGTAGCCGCGACCTTGCTGCAATCGATGGATAACGTCAATAAAGTGTTCCCGCACATGGAAACCTGGTCGATCCCGCTGGTGATCCTGCTGGTGTGTGCGATAGGTGCAGTGATTGGTCTGGTGAACGGCCTGATTATCGCCTACCTTAACGTGACGCCGTTTATTACCACCTTGGGCACTATGATTATCGTCTACGGCATCAACTCGCTGTATTACGATTCCGTGGGGGCTTCACCGGTAGCGGGTTTTGATCCGAAGTTCTCTACCTTTGCCCAGGGGTTCCTGCGTTTTGGCGACTTCAAGCTGTCGTACATTACCTTCTACGCCATTATTGCGATTATCTTTGTCTGGATCCTGTGGAATAAAACCCGCTTCGGTAAAAATATCTTTGCTATCGGCGGTAACCCAGAGGCGGCGAAAGTCTCCGGCGTTAACGTGCCGCTGAACCTGATTATGATCTATGCGCTGTCTGGGGTGTTCTACGCCTTCGGTGGCTTGCTGGAGGCAGGGCGCATCGGCAGTGCCACTAACAACCTCGGCTTTATGTACGAGCTGGATGCGATCGCCGCCTGCGTGGTGGGCGGGGTGTCGTTTGCTGGTGGTGTGGGGACGGTGCTGGGGGTCGTGACCGGGGTGATCATCTTTACCGTGATCAACTACGGCCTGACCTACATCGGCGTTAACCCCTACTGGCAATACATCATCAAGGGCGGCATCATCATCTTTGCCGTCGCGCTGGATTCGCTCAAGTACGCCAAGAAAAAGTAACTCTTCTACCGCATCCTTCCGCCCGGAGGATGCGGTTTTCTACGTTTTGCCCGCGTCGTATGCCAACTTCCCCGATTTAACTGCTTTGATCCCCTTGCTCTGTGGCGATCTGCGCTTGCTTTGCCGCAACAGCCCAATAGGCCGAAAACGGAGCAATATACAGCGCAAATGTGCTGTGGCAGGCCATGATTCGACCTGCTTGGCAGCGGGATCCGTTTAATAATCAAAGAGACACCCTCAGTACTTTTCAACCAAGAGAGCCGCTATGCACTTTACCCAAGCCATTGCCCGATTGCCTGCCGACACCTGTGGTGCCGGCCAGACCACCGCCCAACTGGGAGCACCCGATGTGGCTGAAAGCAGCCGCCAGTTTCTGGCGTATGTGCATGCGCTACTGCAGCTCGGCCTGAAGGTTACGGTACTGCCTGCCGCTCCGGCATTCCCTGACGCACACTTTGTTGAAGATACGGCGGTGGTGATACCGGAGTTGGCAGTGATTACCCATCCGGGCGCGCCCAGCCGCCAGGGGGAAGTGGATAGCATTGCGCCGGTGCTGGCGGGTTTCCGCCCGTTGGTACAGATGAGCAACCGTGGTCACCTCGACGGTGGTGACGTGCTGCTGGTCGATCGCCAGTTCTTTATTGGCCTGACTTCTCGCACCGATGAAGCGGGGATCGGCGAGTTTGCCGCGGCGGTGGAACCGCATGGTTACCGGGTGACCGCGATTGAGGTGAGCGCCGGGCTGCACCTGAAGTCGATCGTCAACTACGTTGGCCGCAACACGCTGTTGCTGACCGAAGCCTATCGGCAGCATCCGGCTTTTGCCGCTTTTAATATTGTGGTGATCCCGGAAGAGGAGTCCTATGCGGGCAATACGTTATGGATCAACGATACCCTGTTAACGCCACAGGGTTACCCTTACACCCTGGCACAGTTGGAAAAACTGGGGATGCCGATGGTGCTGCTGGATACCAGCGAATTCAAAAAAATGGACGGCGGGCTAACCTGCTTGTCACTGCGTTTCTGAATCCAAGTCAACAGGGATTAGATAATGAAAAAACTGTTTGCGGTTCTGCTGATAAGTTCGGTATTGAGTGCGCCGCTTGCCGCCAAGGCATTTGACACCATCAGCTTCGGCGTGGACGGCGGCTATCCACCGTTCGATGTACTCGCGCCTAACGGCGAGATCACCGGTTTTGATATTGATATCGCCAATGCATTGTGCACGCAGTTGCAGGCGAAGTGCGTGTTTGTCAAACAGCCGTTCGAGAGCATGATTGCGGCGCTTAACGCCGGTAAGTTTAATGCGATTATCGCTTCGCTCAATATCACCGAAGAGCGCAAGAAGGAGGTCGACTTCACCGACCGTTATTACCGCAGTGCTGCCCAGTTGGTGGCGCGTAAAGGCAGCCCGTTGCAGCCTGATGCGCAGAGCCTGAAAGGCAAAACGGTGGGGGTGCAGACCGGCTCGGTGCATGAGGCTTACGCCAAAAAACAGTGGGCAGGGAATGGGGTGAAGATCCGTTCTTATGCCAATCAGGATAACGTCTATCTCGATCTGATGTCCGGGCGCATAGATGCGTCGCTGCAAGACAACATCCAGGCGGGCAACAGCTTTATCGATACGCCACGCGGCAAAAATTTTGCCTTTGCCGGGCCGGTGATCCGTGATGAGAGCATCTCTTCAGAAGTGGGGATCGCCGTAGCAAAAGCCAACCCGGTGCTGCGCGATGCACTCAATGAGGCCATCAAGGCCATCCGCGCCGATGGGACTTACGATGCTATCCAGAAAAAATATTTCAGCTTCGATATCTACGGCGAATAATTCAACCTTGTGCAGCGGCTGGTTTATGGAGAGATAGCATGGTAACCGACTATTTACCGCTGCTGTTGCAGGGGGCCGGGCTTTCGCTGTGCGTAATGCTGTTGGCGCTGGTGTTGGCATTGTTGCTTGGCCTGATCAATGCGGCTATCAAGCTGTTTGGCCCGCCCTGGTTACGCTGGCTGTCGACTGGCTATACTACGCTGGTGCGCGGCATCCCTGAACTGGTGATCATGCTGCTGCTGTTCTTCGGCGGTGAAATGCTGGTAAACGGTTTGCTCGGGCTGCTGGGCGTTGGGCAGGTGCACTTCAATACCTTTATCTCTGGGGTATTGGCGATCGGCTTTGTGTTCGGCGCTTACTATACCGAAACCTTCCGCGGCGCATTTCAGACGGTGGATCACGGTCAGCTGGAAGCGGCCATCGCCTATGGGATGCGGCCTGGGCAGGTGTTCCGCCGCGTCATGTTGCCGCAGATGCTGAGTTTTGCCATTCCCGGCATCAACAATAACTGGCTGGGGCTGATGAAGGCCTCGGCGCTGGTGTCGATTCTTGGGCTGGAGGATATGGTGTGGCTGGCGGAGCAGGCCGGGCGGGCGACCCAGAAGCCCTTCCTGTTCTATTTCCTGGTATCGCTGATCTACATGGTGATTACCGCGCTTTCCAGCTGGCTGTTTAACCGCCTGGCGCGGCGCTATGCGCTGTATTCTTCAACGGCCAGGGACACCTACTGATGAATCTGCAAACGATCCTGGATACGCTACCCGCGTTCTTATGGAGCGACGGTAACGATGCTACCGGGCTGGCGGTGACCGCCAGGCTATTCCTGCTGTCGGTGGTGCCCGGCATGCTCTTGGCGGTGCTGATGGCGGTTGGCCAGGTTTATGGCCCGCGTCCGCTGGCGATGCTGATCCGCAGCCTGAGTTACTTTTTCCGCAGCACGCCGCTCTACCTGCAATTGATGTTGATTTACTACGGCCTGTCGCAGTTCGACGTGGTGCAACTGGGTTGGCAGAACGATCAGCCATTCTGGCTGCTGTTCCGCGATGCCACCTTTTGCGCCACGCTGGCACTGGTGCTGAACACCAGCGCCTATGTGACTGAGCTGCTGGCCGGGATGATGGTCACTTTTCCACGCCAGGAATGGGTAGCCGGCGAGGCCTTTGGCATGAGCCGTGCGCAGATTATCCGCCGGTTGGTGTTGCCGGCAACCCTGCGGCGCGGGATCCCGGCATTAAACAATGAGATGGTGTTTCTGCTGCACGCGACGTCTTTGGCCAGCACCGTCACGCTGTTGGATATCACCGGCGTAGCACGCTCTGTTTATGCCGCGACCTATTCACCGTTTATTCCCTTTCTGCTGGCGGCAGCGCTGTACTTGATCTGCACCTTTGTGCTGATTTTCCTGTTCTCGCGTGCCGAACGGCGCTGGCTGGCGTTTGCCCGCCGCAGTTGATTGCAGCTTCAGTTCAGGAGCGTTTGATGGTTTGCAGTTCGGTAAGTGTCATGATTTTATCCACGCGGAATTTTTTGCTGGTCAGCCAGGTGTCGGCCAACTGCCGGTAGTGTTCCATGCTTTGGCAGCCGATGCGCACCAGAAAATCGAAGCTGCCGCTGACCAGCCAGCAGTCCAGCACCTCTGGCGCTTGGCGCATTTCCTGCTCAAATGCCGACTGCGACTGGCCGTGATCGGCCAGCGCAATCTGAGCCTGAACCACAAACGCATGCTCCGGTTCTGGCAGCTCAATCAGGGTGCTGTAACCGCGGATAATACCGGCGCGTTCAAGGATCCGCACGCGTTCCAGACAGGGGCGCGGTGTGAGGTTAACCTGCTCGGACAGCTTGCGGTAAGAAATACGGCCATCGCGGCGCAGTATTTCAAGGATTTTTTTATCAATTCGGTCAAGCTGCGTTTTCTTTTCCATAGATGGGACGTCCAATGAAAATCAATCACCATAACCTACCTGAACACGCGCTGGGCGGACAGCGCCGATTAACCAGTTTTCATTTCGGCCAACCCGGCGTGGGGAAGAAAATATACCTGCAGGCGAGTTTACATGCTGATGAACTGCCAGGAATGCTGGTGTTGCATTATCTGAAAAGATTGTTGTGCCAGGCGGAGCGGCAGGGCGATATCCGCAGTGAGATCGTTGTGGTGCCGATCGCCAACCCGATTGGGCTGGCGCAGGTGCTGCTCAACGGGGGCGTTGGCCGTTTCGATCTGGTCAGTGGGGGCAATTTTAACCGGGATTTTCCCGATCTGGCGCAGCGGGTGCGGGATTCCTTACTAGCGCAGAGCTTCAGCGATGCCAGCGATTACCGGCAACGGGTGCGCAGTGCCATGATCGCAGCGCTCGGCGCAATGCCGATCCGCTCAGAGGTGGCCGCGCTGCGCCAGCAACTGCTGTTGTTGGCGTGTGACGCCGATCTGGTGCTGGATCTGCATTGTGATGACCAAGCAATTTTGCATATGTATGCCGATCCGGCCTATCGCCAGCAGGCGGAGATATTGGCGCGTTTTATGGATATCGGCACGGTGCTGCTGTCGCAGGACAGCGGCGGCGGCTCGTTTGATGAAGCCTGTGGCCTGCCTTGGCATCGGCTGGCGGCCAGCCAAACGGAGTGGCGCCAGTTTGGTCTGGGGTGCATGGCGGTCACGCTTGAATTGCGTGGGCAGCAGGATGTCAGCCACGCGTTGGCCAGTAACGATGCCGGGCGTCTTTACCGTTATCTGCAATATTACGGCGCGATCGGCGAGGAGCCACCGGTGGTGCCGGAGCTGGAAACGCTGATGTTGCCGTTTAGCGCCGGTGAGATTGTGCGTGCGCCCGCCAGCGGTATTTTACTGCTGCTGCGCCAGCCGGGGGATTGGGTCGATGCACATGAGATCGTGGCCGAAGTTATCGATCCGCTGACGGATACGGTAACCGCCGTGTATGCCCAGGCTGGCGGCCTGATCTATGCCTGCCGGAGCGCGCCGTTTGTCACCTTGGGCGCAGAGATTGCTAAAATTGCCGGGAAAACGCCTTACGCGGGAGGCGGCGGGTTGGCGGCCTGAGGTGTTTATTTATCATGTTGTCAGGCAATGCCGAGGGAGGCAAAGCCCTTCTCATTTGAGGAGAAGAGATACTTTGCCTAACGACCCGACATACACCACTTACAGCAGGTCTGTTGATGGCACTAATGGCACCCGCGTTGACATGGCATTCAAGGCGATCAAATGCAGTATTTCACTCACCGTGGTGCTGCAGTCTGGCAAGACGGAAACGCTATATTTTTCCGCTGACTTGGAAATGGCGGTATGGGTAACGCAGTTTTGCGTCATCATGCCGCAAATCCACAGATCTGTCACCGCCAGCCGATGCAGTTCTGCTTCCAATGTGGTGTGGAAGAAGCTATCGGCGAACGCTTTTTTGACCACAATGGCATCAGGCGCTGCGGCAAGGATCTCGGGATGAATATCAGCCCCTTCGGTGCCTTCATTAAAGAACGGCGCGATGCCTTTGCTGCCGTCGGCAATATGTTGCACCAGGATAACGGGAATATTCGCCTGATTCGCTTTACCGATTGCCGTTTTGATATTTTCCAGCACACTTGTGGTGTTCCACAGCGGAAATTTACCCTGTGGGAAGTAGTCATTCTGCAAATCTATGACGATCAATGCGGGGTTGATATGTACAGCCATGATGGTTGCCCTCTTACGGATTATGTCAGCTCTTTTTCGCCGCCGCGCGCTTTTCTGTCGCCAGCTTGTGTTCCAGCTCCACCAACTGCTCCAGCGACACCGCCGGGTAACCCTGCGCATCTTCCGGCACGTCGTGCATCGAAGAGATGGGCAGCAGCGGGCCAAGGAAGCGCGGCTCGCGTTTGAGAATATACAGATCGGTTAAGGCTCCCAGGCGTGCAAAGATCTCACGGGCGCGCACCGTCATCATGTCTTTCGGCGACGGTACGGCATAGCATTGTGCCTGAATGCCCATGTGCAGCGCGATAAACAGCGCACGTTCGCAGTGGAAACGCTGGGTGATGATGATGAAATCGTTGGTGTCGAACACTTTACGTGTGCGCACGATCGAATCGAGGGTGCGGAACCCGGCATAGTCGAGCACGATATCACTCGGCGCAACGCCAGCGGCGATCAGATCGCGGCGCATGGTCATGGGTTCATTGTAACTTTGCTGGGCGTTGTCACCGCTCAGCAGCAGGTATTTCACCTTGCCGCTGTTATAGGCGTTGATCGCCCCCTGAATACGATAGCGGTAATACTGATTGATCACGCCGGTACGGTAATATTTGGCGGTCCCCAGCACCACACCAACCTGGCGATGCGGTAACTCTTGCAGCTCGTCATAAACGTAGGGCGCGGTTTTCCAGCTTATCCAACGATCGAGCGCGATAGCCGTGACCATCAACAGCGAAATGATGATTAACAGGCTAATTATCAGGCGTTTCCACATAGTGATGCCTTACGCGCTTAATGACTGAAGTAGAATTCAAGGCTACTTTACCTGTCTGGCTGAAGCAAGCGCTCCACCGTTCGCAGCAGGTATTACGCTGTATTTTTCAGCGTTTGCTTCAGATGAGGTCATAGGCGGGAGAATAGGGGGGCATAATGTTGCCCCCAATCTTTAACGCTTAGAACGATGTGCGTTTGTAGCTGCGGTACTGCGGGCGCCAGAAGTTGTGCTCAATGGCTTTTGACAGCGCCTCTTCCGAAGTCACTACCGCCACCCCTTGCAACTGCGCGGCTTTACCCACTTCCATGGCGATGCACTTGGATACACCCTGAATATCATCGATATTGGGCAGCAGCGCGCCGTGGCCATCGGTAGCCAGCGGCGAGCAGTCGGCCAGCGCACGGCTGGCGGCCATCAGCATTGCGTCGGTCACGCGCGTTGCGCCAGCGGCCAGAACGCCCAGGCCAATGCCAGGGAAAATGTAGGAGTTGTTGCACTGGGCAATCGGGAATACCTGCTCTTTGTAGATAACCGGCGTGAACGGGCTGCCGGTGGCCACTAGCGCAGCACCTTCGGTCCAATTGATGATGTCTTCCGGCCGTGCTTCCACGCGGGAGGTGGGGTTGGACAGCGGCATGACGATCGGGCGCGGGCAGTGCTTATGCATTTCACGGATCAGTTCTTCGGTGAACAGCCCCGGCTGGCCGGAAACGCCGATCAGGATGGTCGGTTTGGCGTTGCGTACCACTTCCAGCAGGGAGATGGCATCGCTTTCCACTTGCCAAGCGGCCAGGTTTTCGCTTTTTTGCACCAGCTTGCTCTGGAAGTCGAGCAGGTTTGGCAGCTTATCGGTGAGCAGGCCGAAACGATCGACCATAAATACCCGCGCCCGCGCTTCTTCTTCGCTCAAGCCTTCAGACTTCATCTGGGCGATGATCTGTTCGGCAATACCGCAACCGGCGGAGCCAGCGCCGAGGAAGGCCACGGTTTGATCGCGCAGTTGGCTGCCGGCGGCGCGGCTGGCGGCAATCAGGCTGCCGAGCGTGACGGCGGCGGTGCCCTGAATGTCGTCGTTGAAGCAGCAGATCTCATCACGATAGCGGTTGAGCAGCGGAGTGGCGTTGTTCTGGGCGAAATCCTCGAACTGCAGCAAGACGTTTGGCCAGCGGCGTTTAACCGCCTGAATGAACTCTTCGACAAACGCATGGTATTCGTCGCCGGAAATGCGCGGGTGACGCCAGCCCATATACAGCGGATCGTTCAGACGCTGCGGATTATTGGTGCCGACATCCAGCACCACCGGCAGCGTGTACGCCGGGCTGATGCCCCCGCAGGCGGTGTAAAGCGAGAGTTTACCGATCGGAATACCCATACCGCCGATCCCCTGATCGCCCAGGCCAAGGATACGCTCGCCGTCGGTCACCACAATCACTTTCACGTTCTGTTTGGTGGCGTTTTGCAGCATATCATCAATGCGATCGCGGTTCGGGTAGGAGATAAACAGGCCACGGGCACGGCGATAGATATCCGAGAAGTGCTCACAGGCTGCGCCCACCGTTGGCGTGTAGATGATCGGCATCATTTCACTCAGGTGCGCTTCCAACAGGCGATAGAACAGGGTTTCGTTGGTGTCCTGAATATTGCGCAGGTAGATGTGTTTGTCGTTATCGTTCTGAAAATCCTGGTACTGACGATAAGCGCGTTCAACCTGTTCTTCAATGGTTTCCACCGCTTCTGGCAGCAGACCGTGCAGGTTAAAGTGGCTGCGTTCCTCTTCGGTAAAGGCGCTGCCTTTATTGAGTAACGGGAATTCCAACAGGATAGGGCCAGCGTAAGGGATGTAGAGAGGGCGTTTGCTTTCGTATTCAAGTTCCATCAGTTTTGCTCTTAAACGTATCAGATAGCCGTAATAGCCGTAGATCCTAAAAGATCGGCAGAATATGTACAGCAATTGTTATGAGTTTATGACGTAAATTGATGCAATTATCGGCGGTTAAACGGTTTTTAACGAAAGGAGGGCGGAACTCATCGGCTCCGCCAAGGGTTCAGAAAGTAACCCGACTGACATTCTGGCAGCCTAGCGCGGCCAACGTGGCCTGAGTGGCATCCCACTGCGTCAAAATAGCGCTCTGCGCTTCTGCCAACAGCGCGCGGCGGATTTTCTGGCAGTCGCCACCGGAAAGATTCATCAACACCAGCGCGGCCTGCAGCGGTGGCAGGCTGGGGTTGAAGGCAGCGTTTTCCGCATAACGGCCCGCATATACGGTACCATCTTCGGCTTCCAGCGCCACGCCGCTGTGGGCGTTGCTGTAAGGCGCATGGCTGCGGTTGGCCGCCGCCAGCGCGGCTTTTGCCAGTTCATCATCCAGCGTCAGTTGGAAGCCATGATCGATCGGGCTCATCAAGCGTTCATTGATCTCAAGGTCCTGCGGGCCAAAGGCATACGGCAGGTAATCCCCCAGAGTGGCCACTGCGCGCCCAGGCTGCTGGATTTGCAGATCGGTGCCGCTGTTGAGCTCATTCATAAATTGGCGGCAATGGCCGCAAGGGGTGTAGTTAACGGTAATGGAAACCAGCCCGGTTTCACCCCGCAGCCAGGCGTGAGTGATCACCGACTGTTCTGCATGCACGGTTTGCTGCAGCGGCGCACCGCCGAACTCCATATTGGCACCCAAATACAGGTTGCCACTGACGCCGCGTGCCACAGCCCCTACGTGAAAATGAGAGATGGTGGCTAACGAGTAGGTGGCAGCCAATGGCAGCAGAGCAAATGCCAGAGCATCATCATCCAGCCCGCAGTGTTGCTTGATCGCCGCTACCTGATCGGCCTGGAACATAGCAGGGAAATCAGGCGTATCAAGGTAAGGCCGCAGGGCGGATTGCAGTGCTGCGGGCAGTTCGCTGTAAACAGTATGAAAACGCGGGTGCATAGAAAGTCTCTCTACAGGTTAACGGGATAGACCCATCATTCATCAAGATGCAGGGCGGCTGTTTAATTTGTCGTTCAGTGATGGCCTATCTGCATATCGAATGCTGCTGGGTAAAATAGTCTAGGTAACCTTCTCACAATAAAGTGTGATTAATGTCTTTTTATTGATGAAATAAGTGCAATTAAAACGAGGTTTACGAGACTCATCGCAAGTTTTTACGATTACCCGAACAAATGCAGCAATATTGGGAACAGGAACGGTGCAATCAGAGACGTGATGATGCCGCAGATCACCAGTGCCAATGAGCTGAACGCGCCTTCCTGATAATCTATTTCTGCGCTGCGCGCGGTGCCCAGCGCGTGTGAGGCGGTGCCCATGGCTAAACCGCGTGAGGATTTGGTGGTGATTTTCAGCAGATTAAGCAATGAATGGCCGAAAACCGCCCCCAAAATACCCACGATAATCACGCAGACCGCGCTGATGGCGGGAATGCCGCCAAGCGATTCTGCGACAGCCATGGCGATCGGCGTCGTCACTGATTTGGGCATGATAGAGGCCGCGATATCCGGCTTGGCCCCCATTAATAACGCAATAGCGCCGCCGCTGATCATTGCGGTCATACTGCCAATAAAGCACACGATAATGATGGACTTCCAACGGGCGCGGATCTGATGGAGTTGCTCGTAAAGCGGAAAAGCGAGCGCTACCACCGCCGGTTGCAGAAGATCATTGAGGACTTTACTGCCCTGAAAATAGCGTTCGTAGGGCATCTTCGTCAGCAACAGCAGAGGAATGATCACTGCCATGGAAACCAGCAGTGGGTTCAGCAGCGGCATCTTAAGCCATTGTGACAACTTGCGGGCGCCGAAGAACACCAGCAGCGTCAGCGGTAAAGACCACCAGATATCATGGCTCATTTCTTGTTCTCCGCGTTCTTGCCGTTGCCGAGAGCAGGGCGTTCGCGGTGGAAAAAGTGAGAGGTATAACCGACCACCACAAACACCAGCAAGGTGCTGAGCAGGCATGACACCACTAACGGGCCGAGATCGTCGATAATCTGGTCGTAATACTGCATCACGCCGATGCCGATCGGCACGAACAGCAACACCATGTAGCGGGTAAGCAGTTGGCAGCCGGGCTTGACCCATTTAGCGGGCAAGATTTGTGAAGAGAGCAGGGCAAACAGGATCAGCATACCAATGATGCTGCCGGGGATGGCAATGGGTAATAGCGCCGCAACGGCGTTTCCGGCAAATAGGCTGAGATAAATCAGCACGATGGCCCTGGCATATTTCCAGCACTGTATGAATACGTTACCCATAACCCCTTCCCATTTAATCTGACGCATTCATCATACAATTAAATTGTGAGCTAAACCACAAAATGCATCATGAGGGCGCGTTATGAAGAATGTGTCACTTCGGCAGGATCCCGGCCCGTTTAAGTGTAGCCGCTGTGCTTATTCCAGGTTATTGAGAGGGATAAGTGTTCGCTGTTGTTCCGCTAACCGGTGGCCCAAAAAGAAGAACAGCAGACTGAACAGCGCCGCCGCAATTAACACCAGGAACATCACCGGCGGTGGCGTATAGCTTAGCAGGAAGCCACACATTATCGGGTTGATCGCACCGCCCAGATTGCTGAGGCTTTGTACTCCGTAATAGCTGCCTTTCAGGTGTGCAGGGGCGATGAAGTCGATAAATAGATATTCAACCGGGATAACGATGATCTCCCCAAGGGTGAAGATCGCCATCGCCACCGCCCATAACCACAACGATTGCCCGGCCAGCAAAAAGCCGATCAGCCCCAGAACAAAGAACAGGGTCCCCAGTGCCAGCCAGCGCAGCATGTTGTCCTGGCGCATGCCCTTACTGAACAGATATTGCAGTGCGATCACGATGCAGGCATTGACGATCATCACTACGCCGATGACTTGATAGGCGAATTCGGCGTTGGCGGTGGTGATCAGGTACTGAGATAAATAGCCAGTGAACTGGCCGAAAACAACGGCACCCAGCGCACTGCCGATGGTGAAATAGATCAGCCGCCGATCGCTGCGCAGAATGCTTAGCGTCTGGCGGAAATTCGGCACGGCAACCGGCGCGGCATGGGGCTCTGCCAGTGGTGGGGGAGGCTGGTGGCGCATCCGCAAACTCAGTGCCACGACGGTGAATAGCGCCAGCGCACCGGAGAGGTAGAACGGCAGTAGCGGGCTGTAACCGGCAACCATAACACCCAGTGATGAGCCGACGGCCCAACCTACGTTAACCAGCGTGTAATTCATCGAGAAGGCTTTGATGCGCTTAGTGACTGGCAGCCAGTGAGCAAAGCAGGCTTTGATAGCGATGCCAAGTACCGCATAGGCCGTATGCAGAATGGCTAATACGGCGATGATACCACCGGAGCCTGGAACCCAGGGAATGGCGAAGAAGCTCAGGGAAAACAGCAGGATGGCCAGCAGAATAAGGTGGTTTTTATTAAAACGATCGACCAGATAGCCGCCATAAAAACTGCTGACGATGCCGATCGTCAGGCTGATACCGAGGATAACCCCTACGCTCTTCGGCAGCAGGTGGAAGTGCTCGGTAAGGTAGATAGTGATAAAGGGCAGCGTGACACCGCGACCAATAGTCAATATCAACGAGCTTGCCAGCAACGTGTTGATCAGCGGGGGGAATCCCTTCATAACCTACCCTGTTAATGCATACAGTCTTGATACATTAACTGATTTTGCCGCCCTGAGAAGAGGAGAACTGAAAAATTGTTTAAAAAAAAGGGCGATATTCGTCGCCCGTCATAATGCGCCCCGGCAAGTCATGATGGGTTGACGACTTTTTTGGAATCGGGAGCGCAATGTGTGCTTGAACAGGGGGCAAAAGCGAAAGGGAGGCGATAGGCTGTGTTGCGGAGGTGGTCATGAAGGCAGTCACCGTTTTAAGCACCGCTCGTCGTTTAAGATCCTGTATGACAGAGGCAGAAAAAGCGCTGTGGCTGCAGCTGCGCGATCGTCGGTTCACGGGGTTTAAATTTCGCCGACAATGCCCTATCGGGCCTTATTTTGCAGATTTTCTCTGTTGGCAAGCCCGGTTGATTATTGAGCTGGATGGAGGGCAGCATATGGAGCAGGTTGTCTACGATCGGCAGCGGACCCGTTTCCTTGAGCAACAGGGATTTACGGTGATTCGGTTTTGGAACGATGAAATTTTCCAAAATTGGGAGGGGGTTGCGCAGATTATTTTGCAGCATTTGCAGAGCCACCCCTCACCCCAACCCTCTCCCCGAGGGAGAGGGGGAAAAGGACGTTAGGTAGGGCGTTTGGGGCTGCATATCACAGCCGCCAAGTGTGGGGATGTATTGCAGAGATTGACACTGAACAGTCTTCTCTCCCCGAGGGAGGGTGAAAGGACGTTAAGTAGGGCGTTTGGGGTTGCATGATCACAGCCGCCAAGTGTGGGTGTGATTGCAGAGATTGACACTGAACAGTCTCCTCTCCCCGAGAGAGGGTGAAAGGACGTTAGGTGGGGCGTTTGGGGCTGCATGATCACAGCCGCCAAGTGTGGGGATGTATTGCAGAGATTGACACTGAACAGTCTCCTCTCCCCGAGAGAGGGTGAAAGGACGGTAGGTGGGGCGTTTGGGGTTGCATGATCACAGCCGCCAAGTGTGGGTGTGATTGCAGAGATTGTCACTGAACAGTCCCCTCTCCCTGGGGGAGAGGGCTAGGGTGAGGGGACTTGCACGGAGGCTTTACTTCACCTGCATACCTGGCTGTGCACCGCTATCCGGGCTCAGCAGGAAGATTTCTTTCCCACCCGGGCCTGCGGCCATCACCATGCCTTCGGAGATGCCGAAGCGCATTTTACGCGGTGCCAGGTTGGCGACCATAATGGTCAAACGGCCTTCCAACAGTTTCGGGTCCGGATAGGCTGAACGGATACCGGAGAAAATCTGGCGCGATTCGCCGCCCAGATCCAACTGCAGCTTCAGCAGCTTATCGGAGCCTTCCACAAACTCGGCGCTCTTGATCAGCGCAATGCGCATGTCGACCTTGGCGAAATCGTCAAAAGTAATAGCTTCCTGGATCGGAGCGTCCGCCAGCGGGCCTGTCACGGCTTTCGCGGTGGCCATGTCTTCTTTCGATGAATCCACCATTTCATTCACTTTGTCGAGAACGATGCGGTTGAACAGCGCTTTGAAGGTGTTCACCTGATGGCCCAGCAACGGTTGCGCGATAGTATCCCAAGTCAGCTCACAGTTAAGGAAAGCCTCGGTGCGCTCAGTCAGCGCAGGCAATACTGGCTTCAGGTAGGTCATCAGGATGCGGAACAGGTTGATGCCCATAGAGCAGATCGCTTGCAGATCGGCGTCACGGCCTTCTTGCTTCGCCACAACCCACGGCGCCTGCTCGTCCACATAACGGTTAGCCAAGTCGGCCAGCGCCATGATCTCGCGGATCGCCCGGCTGGTTTCGCGGCTGGCGTAGGCTTCTTCAATGCTGGCTGCGGCGTCGACAAAGGTTTGATACAGGGCCGGATCGGCCAATGTGTCAGCCAGTTGCCCGCCAAAACGCTTGTTGATAAAACCGGCGTTACGCGAAGCCAGGTTGACCACTTTATTGACAATATCGGCATTCACACGCTGCACGAAATCTTCCAGATTCAGGTCGATATCATCAATGCGTGAGGAAAGCTTGGCGGCATAGTAGTAACGCAGGCAGTCGGCATCCAGATGCTGCAGGTAGGTGCCCGCTTTGATGAAGGTGCCACGCGATTTGGACATCTTCGCGCCGTTCACCGTCACATAACCGTGCACAAACAGGTTGGTGGGCTTACGGAAGTTGCTGCCTTCCAGCATCGCTGGCCAGAACAGGCTGTGGAAATAAACGATGTCTTTACCGATAAAATGATACAGCTCGGTAGTAGAATCTTTGCGCCAGAACTCATCGAAGTCCAGATCGCCACGCTTGTCGCACAGGTTTTTGAACGATCCCATATAGCCGATCGGCGCATCCAGCCAGACGTAGAAGTATTTACCGGCAGCATCCGGAATTTCAAAGCCAAAATACGGCGCATCGCGGGAGATATCCCACTGTTGCAGGCCGGATTCGAACCATTCCTGCATCTTGTTCGCAACCTGCTCCTGTAACGCGCCGGAACGGGTCCAGGCTTGCAGCATGTCGCTGAACGCGGGCAGATCAAAGAAGAAATGTTCGGAGTCGCGCATCACCGGCGTTGCGCCAGAGACGACGGATTTCGGTTCGATAAGTTCGGTCGGGCTGTAGGTGGCGCCGCACACTTCGCAGTTATCGCCATACTGGTCCGGGGCTTTACACTTCGGACAGGTGCCTTTCACAAAGCGATCGGGCAGGAACATGCCTTTCTCAGGATCGTAAAGCTGAGAAATAGTGCGTTTCTTGATAAAGCCGTTCTCTTTCAGACGGCTGTAGATCAGGCTCGCCAGTTCGCGGTTTTCTTCGCTATGGGTTGAATGATAGTTGTCATAGCTGATACCAAAGCCGGCGAAATCCTGTTGGTGCTCGTGGCTCATTGCCGCGATCATTTCTTCTGGCTGAATGCCCATCTGCTGCGCTTTCAGCATGATCGGCGTGCCGTGTGCGTCGTCCGCACAGATGAAATGAACCTCGTGGCCGCGCATTCGTTGGTAACGAACCCAGATATCTGCCTGGATGTGCTCGAGCATGTGGCCGAGATGGATGGAACCATTTGCGTACGGTAGCGCGCACGTCACCAATAATTTTTTCGCGACTTGAGCCATAGTGAGAAGTTGCTTTCTGTAATGAATAAAAAGGGGCTTTGATGTTAACCGATCGCGCTCTTGGCTGCCAGAGCGGTTTCTTTCGGGTTATACGCGCGAGTTACCTCACAGTTCTGATATGCTTGTGAGGATGCTATTCATTTAAAAAATCAAGGAGCCGGGATGAACGCAAAATCCCCCGAGCAGACCAACCCTGAAGTTCTGCGTGCCCTGGTGACCGGTGTATTGGCCGCCTTTGAACACCCGACGTTAAAAAATAACCTGACCGCGCTGAAAGCGATCCATCACTGTGCAATGCTGGATCAGGTTCTGCATATTGAACTGATTATGCCATTCGCCTGGCGCAGCGGTTTTGCCACGCTTAAAGCGACGGTCAGTGATGAGTTGCTGCGCGTAACGGGCGCAAAATCTATTGACTGGAAACTGAAACAGGATATCGCCACCCTGAAGCGGGCTAACGATCAGGCTGGTGTGAAGGGCGTGCGTAATATTATTGCCGTCAGTTCCGGCAAGGGCGGGGTGGGTAAATCCAGCACCGCCGTCAACCTGGCGCTGGCGCTGGCCGCCGAAGGGGCCAAGGTGGGGATCCTCGATGCCGACATCTATGGCCCGTCGATCCCGAATATGCTGGGCACCGAACATGAGCGGCCAACGTCGCCAGATGGCCAGCACATGGCACCAATCATGGCGCACGGGCTGGCAACCAATTCCATCGGCTATCTGGTCACTGACGATAACGCCATGGTCTGGCGCGGCCCGATGGCCAGCAAGGCGCTGCTGCAACTGCTGCAGGATACGATTTGGCCGGATCTGGATTATCTGGTGTTGGATATGCCGCCAGGTACTGGCGATATTCAGTTGACGCTGTCGCAGAATATCCCGGTGACCGGCGCGTTGGTGGTGACCACGCCGCAGGATATCGCCTTACTAGATGCAGCCAAGGGTATTGTGATGTTTGAGAAAGTGCATGTGCCGGTGCTGGGCATTGTCGAGAACATGAGCATGCATATCTGCAGCAACTGCGGCCATCATGAACCTATTTTCGGCACCGGTGGTGCAGAGAAGCTGGTGAAGAAATACAACAGCCGCCTGCTGGGGCAGATGCCGCTGCATATCTCGCTGCGTGAGGATTTGGATCGCGGTCAGCCAACGGTTATCAGCCGCCCTGACAGCGAGTTTGCCGAGATGTATCGCCAACTGGCGGGGCGCGTTGCGGCACAGATGTACTGGCAAGGGGAAGCGATCCCGACCGAGATTTTCTTCCGCGCGCTGTAACACCAAGTCTTTGCTAATGGCAGCCCGTAATGTAACCAGTTCCCTCTCCCTTGGGGAGAGGGGATGAACACCGCACTACAAGCCCCTCACCCCGGCCCTCTCCCACGGGGAGAGGGGGCGACTCCTTTAGCAAGGGCCGTATGATTGTGCAGCCTTGCGCTTAACTGACAACCCGGCACCAGGCCGGGTTTTTTAATGGTGATGAGTGCTGGCTGCGGGCGTCGGTTCTTTGTGCAGATCTGCGCGCACGAAAGGTTTATGCACCGGGGCGATCGTGACGGCAATCCGCTCAAGTAACCCCTGGGTTGGCGCTGCACTACCGGAGTTGATCAGGATGAGCGGCAGAACCAGCGTAGCGGCAATCTTGCGGTAAGAAAGCCGAGGCGGCGGGGTGCCGCGCTGCAGCAGCAGGAATGTGCTGCTGACGACCAGGCCCAGGAGCAGGCCGGTGATTACTTCTGAGGTGGAATGGACGTGGATCGCCAAGCGTGAATACCCCACAGCGATCGCCAGCAAATATCCCACAATCACGGCTATGCGCCGCACTGCCGGTGAAAAACGCCCGCTGAGCAACCACAGCATCACTGGCCAGATGCTGGCAGACAGCGCCGAGTGGCCGCTGAAGCCGGTGAAATCAAACTCGCGGCTGCCGATACCCCAGCCCATAAATGCCAATTTTGAGGCACACACCACCGCTCCAACGCCGCCGAACAGCAGTGTCCATTCCCAGGTCGGTTTTCTGCTGGCCGGTGAGAACATCAGAATAATGAAGATAATGGCTGCGCAGGGTAGCAACAGCATGCTGTCACCGAAGAAGGTCAGGAAATGCCAGTTCATGTAAGGCTGCACTCCATGGCGGAAGATAAAGAGGGTTGTTTCACGGTCTTGACGCTCGCTGAAGGTGAACGGGACAATAATGTGGCGATTGTACTCTGAGCGCAGGATTTGCAGTAGCGTAATTGTTCTTAAAACGCCGCGCGGTATCTCAAGGGATAAACGCTGGCGCCGTGCCGGTTAACTCCCTATAATCATCGGGTTTCAGTTCCCCCTTTCCTCACTATAAAATCAGGTCTTTAATTTTATGACTGACAAGCCGCATCAGTGCGTCATTATTGGTATTGCTGGCGCATCTGCCTCCGGAAAAAGCCTTATCGCCAGTACCTTGTATCGTGAACTCCGCGATCAGGTGGGTGATGAACATATCGGTGTGATCCCGGAAGACAGTTACTATAAAGACCAGGCTCATTTGACCATGGAAGAACGGGTCAAAACCAACTATGACCACCCGAACTCCATGGATCACGATCTGCTGTTCCAGCACCTGCAAATGCTGAAAGCCGGTCAGGCGATTGAACTGCCGCTGTATAGCTACACCGAACATACGCGCAAGAAAGAGACGGTGCTTCTGCAGCCGAAGAAAGTCATCATTCTGGAAGGTATCCTGTTGCTCACGGACATTCGCCTGCGCCAGGCGATGAATTTCTCGATCTTTGTCGACACGCCATTGGATATTTGCCTGATGCGCCGCATGAAGCGCGACGTGAATGAGCGTGGCCGTTCGATGGATTCGGTGATGGCGCAATACCAGAAAACCGTTCGTCCTATGTTCCTGCAGTTCATTGAGCCTTCCAAGCAGTATGCCGATATCATCGTGCCGCGCGGTGGCAAAAACCGTATTGCGATCGATATTCTGAAAGCCAAAATCAGCCAATTCTTTGAATAACCCCCTTCAAGGGCTGGGAAAGCGTGTTTTTCCGGCCTTTGGCGAACTATTTGCGCCCTGACATAGACCTATGGGCCGTTATGTGGCAATTTTTGTATCAATTTGTACGCCTTGATGGAATGGAGATAACGAATGAGACTGTGTGACCGCGATATAGAAGCCTGGCTGGATAGCGAAAAACTGGCTATTTCGCCTCGTCCGCCGATTGAGCGGATTAACGGGGCCACGGTGGACGTCCGCCTGGGCAATCAGTTTCGTGTGTTCCGTGGCCATACTGCCGCATTTATCGATCTCAGCGGGCCAAAAGATGAAGTAGGCGCTGCGCTTGACCGCGTAATGAGCGACGAGATTGTGCTGCCGGAAGGGGAAGCCTTCTTCCTGCATCCGGGTGAACTGGCGCTGGCGGTGACGCTGGAGTCGGTGACGCTGCCCAACGATCTGGTGGGCTGGCTGGATGGCCGTTCCTCTCTGGCGCGTTTAGGCTTGATGGTACACGTCACTGCGCATCGTATTGATCCCGGCTGGCGCGGCCGTATCGTATTGGAGTTCTATAATTCAGGTAAGCTGCCGTTGGCGTTACGCCCAGGTATGCTGATCGGTGCTCTGAGTTTTGAACTGCTGACCGGGCCTGCAGCACGCCCTTATAACAGCCGCCAGGATGCGAAATATAAAGATCAGCAAGGGGCAGTCGCCAGCCGTATCGATAAAGACTGACAGCGCTGGATGTTTGCCAGTCGCGCGCTGATAAATGAGGATGGCATGAGAAGATTACTGACAGCTTTGGTGATTTTGCTGGTGGTGCTGGTGGCGGGTATGAGTGCGCTGGTGCTGCTGGTCAATCCGAATGATTTCCGTGCCTATATGGTCAAGAAGGTTGAGCAGCGTAGTGGCTATCATCTGACGCTGGAAGGCGATTTGCGCTGGCACGTCTGGCCGCAGCTCAGCATTCTGGCCGGGCGTATGACGCTGACCGCCCCAGGGGCCAAGGCTCCGGTGATCAGCGCCGAGAATATGCGGCTTGATGTCAAACTTTTGCCACTGATTTCTCATCAACTGTATGTCAAACAGGTGATGCTGAAAAATGCCGTTATCCGCCTGACCCCTGAGAGTGAAGAACAAGCCCAGCCAGGCGCACCGATTGCGCCCGGTGGCAACCAGGCCGATGACGCCAGCGCGTCCGCGTGGAAATTTGATATCGATAACCTGCGGGTGGTGGACAGCCTGTTGATTTGGCAGCGTGCCAACAACGAGCAAATTAACGTTCGCGATATCAATTTAACCCTGCAACAAAACGGTTTGCACCAGGCACAGATGGAGCTTTCCAGCCGGGTGAACCGCGATCAGCGCGATCTGGCATTCACGCTGGCCGCCGATCTCGATCTGCAGCAGTACCCCCGCCAGGTTAGCGCCAAAGTCACACAGTTCAACTATCAGCTCGAAGGAGCAGATATTCCGGCAGCAGGGATCACCGGTGAAGGCAGCGTGCAGGTGGTGTACCAGCAGTCGCCGCAGCAAATTGCGCTCAGCCAACTGGTGCTCAGTGCCAACGATAGTCAACTGGCCGGTGAGATCGGCGCGCAGTTTGGCCCGACGCCGAGCTATACCCTGAATCTCAGCTCCAATCATCTCAATCTGGACGCGCTTTCGGGCTGGCAGAAGAAAACCGCCGATGAAGCACAAACTGCGCAGTCGATTACCTCTGCGCCGGTAATAGCTAACCAGGCAGAGGATCCGCAACAGAATCTGCAGATACTGCGTGATTTTAACGCTCAATTGAGCCTAAAGGCCGAACAGGTGGTATACCGTGGGCTGAGCATCAGCCAACTGCTGGCCCAGGCGGATAACCAGCAGGGGTTGCTGACGGTAAAAAGCCTGTCTGGCAACGTGGCCGGCGGTGATTTTGCTTTCCCAGGCTCGCTCGATGCCCGTGGCAATAAACCGGTCATCAAGTTACAGCCCAGGTTACGGCAGGTGGAGCTCGGCGATGTGCTCAAGGCGTTCGGTATGCCATTGGTACTCACGGGGACCTTCAGCATGCAGGGCGATTTGACGGGCGATCGCTTTACTGCCGCCTCCCTCGAACACCGTTGGCAAGGCACGGCTGAAATGGCAATGAAAAATGCCCAGTTGCACGGTTTGAACATTCAGCAGCTCATTCAGCAGGCGGTAGCCCGTAATGACAGCAGCGTGCGCGGGCAGGATAACTATCAGCGTTATACCGAGGTGCAGCAGATCAGCGCCAAGGGCAGCCTGCGTAACGGCACGGTGACTCTCAGCAATCTGAAGGCGGATTCCTCATTGCTTAGCCTGACCGGCGGAGGGACGCTGGATATGCCGGGCAAGCAGTGTGATATGACGCTGAACGTGCTGGTGACCGGGGGCTGGCAGGGGGACAATGCCCTGATTGCACTGTTGCGGAAAACGCCGATTCCATTGCGGGTTTATGGGCCGTGGGAACAGCTTAACTACCAACTGCAGGTTGAGCAGCTTCTGCGTAATGCATTGCAGGATCGCGCGAAAGAAGCCCTGAATAAGTGGGCAGAGAAGAATAAGAGTTCGCATCAAGGGCAGGATCTGAAGAAACTGCTCGATAAGCTATAGCCGATGTGCCAGGCGTTTGCCTGGCCCGTGTGACGTGGGGGGGCCACCCATCCATAGGGGCATGTTGAATGAATATAGAACGTGTTGATCTCGTTGCGGTTAGCCCGCCAGTCACTTTTCCGCAGGTGGCACCGGTCACGCTGACAAAGGAAACGATGGCCGAGCGTTTGGGCAAAGTGCTTGCCCGGATGAGGGCAGAACATTTTGATGCATTGCTTATTTATGCTGATAAAGAGCATGGTAGTAACTTCGAATACCTGACCGGTTTTGTCCCGCGCTTTGAAGAAGGGCTGCTGTTGCTGGAAGCCCATGGCAGTGCCACCGTGATTCTCGGTAATGAAAATCTGAAAATGGCGCGGCATTCGCGTTTGCCCGTTCAACTGCTCCACTGCCCCTACTTTTCTTTACCGAATCAGCCGATGGAGCATGAAAAACCGCTGCATGAGCTTTTTAGCGCAGCAGGTTTGGGCAGCAAGCAGAAGGTCGGCTTGGTGGGGTGGAAAATGTTCACGGGCACCTTGGGGAATCAACAAACGCTCTTTGATCTGCCGTATTTTATTGTTGAATCCATCAAGCGGAGCCTTGCTCCGAGAGCTGAGCTGGTCAATGCCACCCATCTGTTTATTGGCGGAGCATATGGTGCCAGAACCACGAATAATGCCAATGAAATCGCCCACTACGAGTACGGTGCTAACCTTTCTTCGAGCTGCATGATGGATGCCATGGATAGCGTTGCCGTTGGGCGCAAGGAAGCCGATCTCGGGCAGCGGCTCACCGCGCAAGGGCAATACAATACGGTAGTCACTATTGCCGCTACAGGGCAGCGTTTTGAGAACGCTAACTTTTACCCAACCCACAAAGTGATTCAGCGCGGGGATCCGCTGTCGTTGACCACTGCCTATAAAGGGGGGTTATCAAGCCGTACCGGGTTCGTGATTGCCGATGAGAGTGAGTTACCCGCTAACCAATCTGACTATCTGGCGAGAGTTGCCAAACCTTATTACCACGCGGTTGCAGTTTGGCTGGAAAGTATCCGTATCGGCATGAAAGGCGGCGAGCTTTATGCGCTGATCGAGCAGGTATTACCCAAGAAAGAGTATGGCTGGCATTTGAACCCAGGGCACCTCGTTGCAGATGAGGAGTGGATGTCTTCCCCCATCTACCCGTTATCGGAAGAAAAGATCAGCAGCGGTATGATGCTCCAGATTGATATTATTCCGTCTATAGCCGGGTATACCGGTGTCAGTGCCGAAGAGTGCGTGGCGGTGGCCAGCGCTGAACTTCAGGCAAACATCAGGCAGGAATACCCGCAGCTTTGGGCGCGGATCGCCAAACGGCGCGAATATATCCAGCAAGTGCTGAATATCAGCCTAAGTGATGATGTGATTCCCCTATCCAATACGGTGGCTTACCTTCGGCCCTTTTTCCTGGCCAAAGATAAGGCATTAGCGATACGCAATTAAGAAGACGGCTTGTCGGCTTAATATTGGTCAGTTAAGGCTAACCCTCTCCGTTGGGATGAGGGTTTTACGCGGCATCCAGATAGCCTGAATGACCTTTTTCGCCTGAAGTTTCATTATTTCCTGATAGTTTCCCCCCGTAACCTTGATGAGTGTCATAATATTCTGTACCGATCTTCGGCAGAGTGTGACGCTATTCTGTGGTGATGGCGTGTTTAGTAGAAACAAAATAATTAAATCGAGGGATTATGTTAGAGCTTCTGATTGGTGCATTGGTAGCGGTGGGGGTCGGCCGTTACATAATCAAAGGTTACTCGGCCACTGGGGTGCTGATGGTTGGGGGCTTGCTGCTATTGACGATCAGCGCATTGATGGGCAAAAGCGTTTTGCCTGCCAGCGCCACGTCAACCGGCTGGCGGGCAACCGACATTGTCGAGTATGTGAAAATCCTGCTGATGAGCCGCGGTGGCGATCTCGGCATGATGATCATGATGCTGTGTGGTTTTGCCGCCTACATGACGCACATTGGCGCCAACGACGTAGTGGTGAAGCTGGCATCGCGCCCGCTGCAGATGATCAACTCCCCTTATCTGTTGATGATCGCCGCCTATTTTGTTGCCTGCCTGATGTCATTGGCGGTGTCTTCCGCTACCGGGCTGGGTGTGCTGTTGATGGCAACGCTGTTCCCGCTGATGGTGAATGTGGGTATCAGCCGCGGTGCGGCGGCGGCGATCTGTGCTTCCCCGGCGGCGATTATCCTTTCGCCAACCTCCGGTGATGTGGTGCTGGCGGCCAAGGCGGCAGAAATGCCGCTGGTGGATTTTGCCTTTAAAACCACGTTGCCGATTTCGATCGCCGCCATTATCTGCATGGCGATTGCCCATTTCTTCTGGCAGCGCTATCTCGATAAGAAAAACAATGAGCAGCATCATATTGTTGATGTGAGCGAAATCACCACCCATGCCCCGGCTTTCTACGCTATTTTGCCGTTTACGCCGATCTTGGGGGTGCTGGTGTTTGACGGCAAATGGGGCCCTGAGCTGCATATTATTACCATATTGGTGATCTGCATGTTATTGACTGCGGTGATCGAGTTTATCCGCTGTTTTAATGCCAAAACCGTATTTGCTGGCCTGGAAGTGGCTTACCGTGGCATGGCGGATGCGTTTGCCAGCGTGGTGATGCTGTTGGTGGCGGCAGGGGTATTTGCGCAGGGGTTAAGCACCGTTGGGTTTATCAGTGGATTGATCGGCCTGGCCCAGTCGTTCGGCACGGGGGGCATTATCATGATGCTGGTTCTGGTGGTGATCACCATGCTGGCAGCGATGACCACAGGTTCGGGTAATGCGCCTTTCTATGCGTTTGTCGAACTGATCCCTAAATTGGCTGCACAGATGGGGGTGAACCCGGCTTATCTGGTGATCCCGATGCTGCAGGCATCAAATCTGGGCCGAACAATGTCACCGGTTTCTGGTGTTGTGGTGGCGGTTGCCGGGATGGCGAAGATCTCACCCTTCGAGGTAGTGAAGCGGACTTCTGTGCCGGTTATTGTCGGGCTGATAGTGGTGGTAGTGGCGACAGAACTGCTGGTTCCGGTGCGCTGATTGGCAATGCTGGCCGGTTTTGCGCGGAGAAGGGGATATTGCTGCACTAAAGCCCCTCACCCCGGCCCTTGTATGTTTGTAGTTGATGTAAAAAGATAGGTTGTACCGTGTTCTTACCCGGCGTGGCAGCACGTACGCCCTCTGGGACACCAAGCCCGTGGG